>CAZWQH010000331.1:0-5791 GCA_964635815.1 uncultured Sandaracinaceae bacterium | reverse complement strand
TCGTGATGCGACCTACTCCGCCGCCGCCGCCGCCGCCGCAGTCACCAGAGCTGCCGCGTCGTCCGTCACCCGAGAACATTGTGTCACCCGAGCGTCCGTCGCCGCCGTTGCCCATGTCCGCGGAGGAGCCTCCCGGCACTCTCGTGAGTGCGGTGAGTGGGACCGAGCCGGAGAACCCCGCCATCAGTCCGGCGCCTGAGCCGCCTCCACCACCGCCGTTTGCAAACACCTCGCCGAACGCAGCGCTGGTCCGATGTCGAAGCTCGAGCGTTTCGATCAAGATCGATCCACCCGCGCCTCCGCCTCCGCCACCGCCGCACGCGTCGCCGTTTGACTGCGCGCCGCCCCCACCAGCGGGACCGCCATTCGACGAGATCGCGCCAGTACTCTCTAGCTCGATGTATCGCCCCGCGATCAACGCAAGAGCACCACCGCCATCGCCACCCAAGCCGGGTGCGGAACCGCCGACACGACCACCGCCCGCTCCACCACCGCAACCGCCCATGAAGGGCACGAACAAAGAGTCGCCGATCGGATTGCCCGGGAACGACACCGACGCGGTCATGCGATGCACTGCACCCCGTCCTCCCGCCGAACCAAACCCTCCCCCCGCGCCACCGCCCGAATAGCCGCTCGCATACGAGCCGGCCTCGCCAGAGCACGCGAGAAAAAGGCCCGAGGACGGCTCGCCGCGCAGTCCCACACCCGCTCCGCCGGTCATGCCGCCCGGCCCCGGACCGAACGCGCTCCACCCCGCACTGACGGCTCCTTCGATGCGCATCGTTTCGCCCGCGACCAGCACGACCGGCCGAGATCCAATGACACGGAGCTCGTATCCCGCGGGTAGATCGAGGCTACGAAACGCGAAGAGCGCGATGCGCCGGCCGAGCGGATGCCCGGGGTTCACGATGTTGTTCTGAAACCAAACCTCGTCCGAGAGCGTGTTCGTCGCCGTAGGCATGCGAATGAACGGGCCGCTTGTTGTGCAGGCAGGTGTGCATCGAGTGATCGCACCCGTATCGCCATCGAAAGTAACCAGCGTTCGGGTCGGAACATCACCGATCTGAATAGCGGCAGAGCCTCGATTGAACACATTGAGAACCGAGCCGACCAGCGATGGAACGAAAGGCACGCCAGCATCGACTGTGACGCTTGCGTCGGCGACGTCGGTAGAAACCGAAGCATCCGCTAGGTCACTGTTGGTGGCATCGTCGTTCGCAGGGACGTCGTTCGCAGCGACGTCGCTCGCGGGACTGGCATCGACGTTGCGACTCACATCGAGGCTGGGTGCCGCATCGATCGAGGCGAAGTCGGGCGGTGTGTCGAACGCAGCATCGGTAGTCGACGAGTCCGACCCAGTTGCCGCATCGAGCTGATCCTCGGCGGAGTCGATCTGCGTGGTCGCGTCACGCAATGAATTGACGTACCCCACGCGGCCACACGCCGCTCCAACCATCACGAAGACAACCGCCACGATGTGCTTGCGGCGCGTCATCAAGGAATCGTGGCGCACACGGTTGGTGCGGGCGATACCCAACTCTCGAGTCCTGCGAACGGGGAGAGCGTCACTTGCGCCGCGCCCGCGGGACCCGCGACACAACGAAGGGCTTCCCTCGTTCGGATCGTAATCCGGCCGATGGCACCGCCGCCGCCACCGCCAGAACCAGCGCCTGCTCTCCCGCCTTGCGCGGCATTCGAAGCGCCACAGCAACCACCTAGTCCACCTGGCGCGACGGGAGAAGCACCCCCGGACGCGGCGACGACATCATCGCGTCCGCGAGAACCGTCCGACCCAGCGACGAGATCCAGGCCGGCCCCTCCGCCAGCTCCTCCGTTCGCGAAGACGCCCCCAAGCGCGCCCGTGAGCCGCGCGCGTACGACGGGCGCTTCGATGAAGATCGCACCGCCAGAGCCACCACCACCGCCCGCGCCGCCGGAGTCGCCATTGCTCTGCCGCGAGCCACCACCGCCGCCACTGCCGTTTGCGGAAATAATGCCCGTCGCTTCGAGCTCCACAAAGTGTCGCGCAAGAATGGCAAGCGCACCGCCTCCACTCCCACCCGCTCCGCCCGACGCGCCGCCTACGCGGCCTCCGCCGGACGATCCGCCGCAGCCCCCACGAAGCGGCGTCATCATCGCGTCCCCGACCGGTGCGCCGCCAAAGCCACCGCTGGTCAACGTTTGTCCGACCCCACCGTTCGCTCCAAAGTGACCGAACGCGCCGCCGCCGCCCCCCGAGAAGTATGCGTTCGTCGACGTAGGCGGAATTCCTCCGCACGTACCACTGATGGGTTCGCCGTTCCGACTCGATGGCGAACCTCCGACAAAACCACCCGGCCCAGCCTGAGCGCCATCGACCGAACCCGCAGAAGCCGTGAGCTCGCCCTCGATGTTCACGCCGGTTCCGAACACGAGCGCGACGGGTCGCGTTCCGACCACGGCCGCGGTCACACCAGGCGGAATCGAAAGGGAACGCATCGCGAAGAGAGCAATCGAGAGCCCGCTCGGATGCCCCGAGTTGGGGATGTTGTTTTGGTACCAAACCCCCGACACGAGCTGATTGGTTCCCGACGCTGCGCGTAGCGTCCGAGTAGTCGGCAATGGGCCACCGGTGACCCTCGCCGTAATCTCCCCGGTGTCACCGTCGAAAACGATCAGCGTTGCACTGAGAAAGTCGTCCGCCCCGAGGTCGGCAGTGCCGCGCGTCCAAATGTTGGTGACCGCGCTAACGAATGATGGCGAGTGATCGACACACGCGTCCGAAGCGCAAGAGACCCCACACGGAAGACGCTCGACGAAGCCCTCGAGACATCCGGTTAGGGTGAGAGAGTCGACGCATTGCGGGAGAAAGGAACCCGCGTCACACGAGCTTCCTAGAACAGGAGCCGCTGCGTCCGGGCGCACGTCCACCGCCACGCTGGAGTCCACGAGATCGGTCGTCGCGTCCACGGTTGCATCCCGGGCTGGCGGAGCCGAAACGTCTACGCCCGCGTCGCGACTCGCTGCATCCTCGTTCGCTACGTCAGATCCCGCATCGGAGCTCGCGCTATCAGAACTGGAGCGCGCATCGAGCTCGATCGACCCATCCAGTCTCAAAGAGTCTGTCCTCACGTCTTCGACCCGAGCGTCCACGAGTGCCGCATCCACGACAGATGCGTCTGCGCTCCCGTCGAACAGAGGCACGACGACCGAACCGCAAGCAGATAGTGAACCCGTGACCGAGACCACGCACCAAAGAGCTAAGCGATTGCACATCGATCGGCATCGTACCGAAAGCGGGTTCTAGACTGCAATCAATCACTCATCTCGCGCGTCATCCGGTAGTCTCGGGACGTGAACACGCCTCGCTTGGTGACGATCGATTGCGACTACATGCTGCCCCAAGTTGCTGCGGCGTATCTGCGCGTCGAGAACGGTGAAGCCGCATTTATCGAGACGAATACGGCACACGCCGCTCCCAAGCTTCTCGCTGCGCTTGAACAATCCGGCGTGGCGCCGGAAGCGGTGCGCTACGTGATCGTGACTCACGTCCACTTGGATCACGCGGGAGGTGCCTCGGAATTAATGAAAGCGTGTCCGAATGCCATACTGCTCGCGCATCCACGTGCGACGAGGCACCTGATCGATCCGTCCAAGCTCGTTGCAAGCGCAACAGCCGTTTATGGGGCAGAGAAGTTCGCACAGCTGTACGGCACGATCGAAGCGATCGATCCAACGCGAGTTCGTGCCCTCGACGATGGAGCGAGTGTTCCGTTCGCCGGATCCGAGTTCCGATTCATTCACACGCGCGGTCACGCCAACCACCACTTCGTCGTCCACGACCTCGCGCGCGAAACGGTTTTCACGGGCGACGCTTTCGGCCTCGTTTACCCGCAGCTCCAAAGGGGTACGCGGTTCGCGTTTCCCTCGACGAGCCCCACCGACTTCGATGCGATCGAAGCGCTCGCGAGCATCGACAAGATCCTCGCTCTCCAAACCAAGAGCGCGTGTCTCACGCACTTCGGCGAAGTCCACGATCTAGATGTCATCGCGACTCAGCTTCGCAGCTGGATCGAAACCTCTCAGCAACTCGTCGAGAAGGCCGCCGCGCTCACCGAAATGGCCGGGGCCGCGGAAGCCTTCATCCGCGCCTCGCTCGCCGTCGAAATGACAATCGCCTCGCTGCGCTCGAACATCACTCTCGACGCTGTCGACGAGAAGCTCCTCGCGCTGGACCTCGATCTCAACGCCCAAGGGCTCCTTCACGCAGCCCGGAAACAGAAAGAGCCAGCGCCGAAGCGCTAGCTCTGTTGTGTTTCCGCTCCGCTCTTGAAGGGCGAGCTTGCGTCGCGACTATTTCTTCTTGGCGTTTTCCGCGGCAACTTTTTCGCGGTGAGCCTTGATCATCTCTTCCTGTTCCTGCTTTGGAACAGCTGCGTATCGCTGGAACTCCATCGTGAACGTACCCTTACCCTGCGTCGCAGAGCGAAGGTCGGTCGAGTAACCGAACATGGTGTTCAGCGGAACGTCGGCGATGACGGTGAAGTTCCCTTCTTCGGCCGAGGTGTCGAGGATTACGCCGCGACGTTGATTGACCTGCCCGACGACCGAGCCTTGGAACTCGCGGGGCGCTTCGATTTCGACCTTCATGATCGGCTCGAGAATCGTGGGCTTTGCGCGATCGTAGGCTTCGCGGAAGCCCATGAGCGATGCGGTTTTGAACGCTTGCTCGGAGGAGTCGACGGCGTGAGCGAGACCATCGTTGATGGTGATTCGAACGCTCACGACCTGTGCGTCGATGAGCGATCCGCGCTTCACCGCTTCACGGAAGCCCTTGTCACACGCCGGAATGAACTCGCGAGGAATTGCGCCGCCGGCGATGTCGTCGACGAATTCGTACGTCTCGACGGAGTCTGCGGGAAGCGGTTCGATGTATCCGCACACGCGACCGAACTGACCTGAACCGCCGGTCTGCTTCTTGTGCGTGTACTGGAACTCACCGCGCTGCGTGATGGTTTCGCGATATGCGACCTGCGGCTTGCCTGCGACGACTTCGCAGCCGTATTCGCGGCGCATGCGCTCCATGTAAATCTCGAGATGGAGCTCGCCCATGCCGCTGATGATGGTCTGACCGGATTCCTCGTCCTGATGAACGCGGAACGTCGGGTCTTCCTTTGTGAAGCGGTTGAGGCCCTTCGAGAAGTTGCCCTCGCCTGCCCGGTCCTTGGGAGCAACTGCGAGCGAGATAACGGCGGCCGGCACGTGCATGGAGGTGAGGGTCGCGTTGAGCTTGCCGTCCGTGAACGTCTCACCGGACGAGCAATCGATTCCGTAGAAAGCGACGATGTCGCCCGGACCTGCCTGCGTGATTTCTTCGCGCTCGTCCGAGTGCATGCGGAACATTCGCGGAACGCGCTCTTTGCGCTGCTCGTTCGACGTATTGTGGATCGTGTCGCCTGCGCGAACGGTGCCCTGATAGATACGGAAGTACGTGAGCTGCCCGTACTTGTCTCGTGTGAGCTTGAAGGCGAGACCGATCATCGGGAGCTCGGGGTTGGACTGGAGAACGATCTTTTCTTCGTTCTTGTCCTGGTCGAAGGCTTCGTTGACCACTTCGTACGGGTTTGGAAGGTACGCGCACACAGCGTCCAGCAAGAGCTGAACGCCCTTGTTTCGGTACGCAGAGCCGCACATGACCGGCGTCATCTTGAGCGCGATCGTCGCGCGACGAATCGCTGCGATGAGCTCGTCGTTCGAGACTGCTTCACCTGCAAGGACCTTGTCGGCGAGCGCGTCGTCAACATCGGCGACG
>CAZWQH010000330.1:0-5798 GCA_964635815.1 uncultured Sandaracinaceae bacterium | reverse complement strand
TGCCGTGCATCGGACGGGTCGACTGCTTCGACCAAATACCGGCGATACGCCTCCGCAGCTTCGCGCCACTCGCCTAACTGTTCATGACAGCGCGCGATGTTGAACTGGAGATCGCCCAGCGCTAGCAGGTCGTGAGCCGCCCGAAATTCAGCGATCGCTTCGCGATATCGGCGAGCTTCGTAGAGACGCGCGCCCTCTTCGTAGTGGGCGCGCCCGCTTCGCACCGCCTCCGGATTCTCCGGATCTGTGGACGGATCTGCAGCAGCCGTCTCGGCCGCAGCGGGTACAGGTTCAGCCGGCGGAGCCGCAGGGGCGACTGCGCCTGCTTGCGCGAGCACGTCAGGCGTGGACCCAAAGAACGCGCACGCACCGAAACACACGACACTCAAGCCACGGAGTCGTGCGCCTGCGAGACGCGCGCGATCCTTTGTCGGTCCGTTCCTGGAAGTTCCCAAGCCGGAACCGACAATATCACGCAGAGCGTCTTTGCGAGCACTCCCATCGTATGTCCGCGCCAGCACACACAGGCGCATACGTTCAGCCTGGTAGAGATAGTCATTCGAGAAGCGGCAGCGCTCGGTCCAAGAAAATTCCGCCCGCCTCCCGACTCAAGTAAGCTGCCCCCATGGCTTTCGCTACCGCGCCTGCACGCGCGCGACTCGGGGTTCTCACACTCGTCCTCTTCCTCCTCGCGAACTTTCCGCGACTCGGAACCGCGCAGCAGCCCGCTCCTGATCCGTTTGCGCCGCTTCGCGCACTGCGCGGTGAGCCCACGCTTGCGCCCGCACGAGCTCTCGCAGTCATACCCGAGCGCCACACCGGCCGCCTCTTGCGCTTCGCCGACGTGCTAACAGAAATCACCCCGGAGTTCGAACCGCTCGCGCATCGCGCGGGTTTCGACGCTCGCAACTGCATACAGATCCGAACGCGGGATTCAGGGCTCACGGTCTTCGTGATGAAGAGCCAGACGAACGTGAACACTCTCTTGCAACTTGCACTCGGATCGCGAATCGAAGTGGACGGCGTTCTCGTGGAGTACGACGGAGCGTTCGTCTTCGTTGCAAACGCGGTCCGCTCGAGCGCCGCGCGTCCGAGCACCGCACCGCGTTGATCGAACAAGGCTCCACACAACTTGCAACGCGCTCGCCCGACAGTCCTTTGCGGCACTCAAGATCTCGTGGTCGAAACGCGCGGATACGTTGCGACGCTCGACCTGGATATCGACGTGGAATTCTCCGGATCCCCGTTCGATCAGTGGGCGAATCGAAGTGATGCGCTTGCCGGGGTGGCGCTGTCCGCCGCGACACCGGAGCAACTTCTCGCGATTGCAGACGTGCGCCCACGAGCGATCGTAGGAGTAGTCAATCCTGACGTCGACGGTCGCGCAGCCTCAGCGCTAGCTGCGGACATGGGTCTCATCGCTGTCGAAGAAGTCCGTCCCCTCCTCGCCGCTATCGGGATGCGCGTCGCGGGAATCGACACCCCTTGGCTAGCAAACACGATGAAGCTGAGCGCCGCCGATCGACATCGGCTGACGCCGATCGTGGACGCACACGCGACGAAGCAATCGGTCAAGCTCGTTTCCACTGGGAGCGGAATCGAAGCGTACGCCGGCACCCGACGGGTGCTGCTCGGCGACGCGCGCGACGTCGGAGATGCGATCGAGTCAATGATTCGTGCGCACGGCGTTGCCCCCACAGCACTCGCACCGCAGGTCGACAGTGTAGCCGCACGAGCGCAGGAGATCCTGTTCGGTCCGCGAAGGTCGCTCTCCGATCCCGCGAGCAAGTCGGCGCTTCGCCCATACGGGTTGATATTTCCGCGGGAGGAGCTGTGCACGAGTCCTTCTCGCGTAGCTGCCGAAGCGGGTGAGATGGGCTTTCCCGTCCGTATCGCGCTCGCTTCGCCCGACCTGCGGGTATGGGATCACCCCGATCTAGCAGTGGATGGCGTCGACAATGCCGCGCGCGCGCGTGACGTCTATCGGCAGCTCGTCCAAACCGCGGAGCAGCGCTTGCCAGGAGCGCGCATCCTCGGGGTCACGGTCAGCTCCAACGTTCCCACGCGCGCTCTCCTGCGCGCCGTCTTTCACGCGTTGCCGAAGCGGCGGGTCCTTGCGCGGCTCGGATTCGCTGATGCTCACGGAAACGCAGCCGGCGACGAAACCACGATGCTGGTACCGACCGACGGCTCGCGGATCGAACACATCGTGCGTCGATTGTCGGGATGCGACCTCTTGCTGGAGGCGCCGCCTGGAATCCGGCGCGACTCTCTCGACAATCTGCACGCGACCCTGCTTCGGACGGCAACCTTCGTCGCGGACCATTCGGCGACTGTGGAGCATGTTCAACTCGATCCAATTGCGGTGTTACCCACGGGAGCGACCGAAATCCGCGAGGCGTGCGTGGTGGTTTCTGATCAGTTCGCAAAAACCATCGCGAGTGAGCGCAGCTAGGTTTCGGCATTCCCTGATGGATTGGCGTAGACTCGCGGCCGCATGGCGCAGAGCGATGACCACGGCAAAGACGACAAGCGACAACCGACTCCGCCCACGATAATCGACGGGATCAAGAAGGTCTCCGAGTACGGACGGGTCATGACGCGCGCTTTTCTGCGCACAGGAATGATCCGGGAGGTCCGGCCGCGCGGCGTTGCTCGGTATGTCGGACAACGTCTGAAAGGTCCGATCGGCCCGGCAGCACTGCTGCGAGTCCACGCGGCAAACCATCCCGACAAGCTAGCCGTCATCGACCCACGCGGCGCCGTCACGTACGGGGAGCTCGACGATCGAATCGCTCGGCTCGCCGTGGGTTTGCAGAAGCGACTCGGGCTCGGTCGCGGCGGCTCCGCGATCATGATGCTCCACAACCGAAGGGAGATGATCGAGATCCAGTCCGCGATGGGGCGTATCGGCGGAAACGCAGTTGCTGTGAGTTGGCGGTCGACGCCAGCGGAGCTCGCGTACCTCATCGAGAACTCCAGCTCGACAGCTCTGTTTGTCGACACTGCGATCGCTTCCAACATCCTTAGTGCCAAGGACGAGCTCGCCAAAGCAGGCGCCCATCACATCGTAGTCGTTGGAGAGAACACGTCCCAGTCCGAAGCAATTGAGTACGAGTCGCTGTTCGGCAACGAACGAATGGACGGTCGAGAGGGAGACGAAGGCGCTGTCGTCATCTACACGAGCGGTACGACAGGACGCCCCAAAGGAGCCGTTCGGAAGTTTCCGAAGAATACGACTTTGGCTGTGATGAGCTTCATATTGGAAACGCCGCTCGCCGCCGACGACAGGCACCTCGCGATCTGTCCTATGTACCACTCGACAGCCTACGGATTTGCAAACTTCAACTTCGTGGTTGGCGGAACTCTCGTCATCGAGCACGCGTTCGATCCGGAGCGGTTCCTTCAGGTCGTCTCGCGTGACCGTGTCACCAACACCGTTCTGGTGCCCACGCTAATCCATAGACTCGTTGCGTTGCCCGAAAAGACTACGCGCGCGTACAACCTTTCGAGCCTTCGCGCGGTGTTCGCGTGTGGCGCCCCTCTCTCCGGCGCCCTCGCCCGCCAGTTCATCGAGCGATTCGGCCCCATCCTCTACAACGTTTACGGCTCGACGGAGACCGGCCTTAACACGATCGCCAACAGCGAAGATTTGCTGAAATCGCCCGGAACAATCGGGCGCGCGATTCGCGGCAACGAAATCTCTCTCCAAGGCCCGGGCGGTGCACCAGTAGCGCGCGGCCAAACTGGGGAGCTTTTCGTTCGCAATCTCTACAGCGTTGCCGGCTACCACAAAGACGACGACGCGACACGCGACGCATCGCGCGATGGGTTCTTTAGTGTCGGCGACCTTGCGCACCAAGATGAGTGGGGAATGTTCCACATCGACGGACGCACGACGGACATGATCATTTCTGGAGGAGTGAACGTGTACCCCGCTGAAGTCGAAAGTGTGCTCACGGACCACCCTGCGGTTCGCGAGGCAGCTGTGATCGGTGTTCCGGACGATGAGTGGGGTGAACGCGTCCGAGCGTTCGTCTCCCTCGAGTCCGAGATTCGCGCGGACGCATTGGTTGCGCATTGCAAGACCAAGCTCGCGGGCCCGAAATGTCCGAAGGAGATTGTCATCCTTCCGGAGCTTCCGAAGAACGCCACCGGCAAGATCCTGAAGCGCGAGCTGAAGACTCTCTGACCTGGCACTCCGCTACGCGCGTGTGAGCGACTGCGCCACCTCGATAGCCGCAATCATTCCGCGCGCGTCGACGTTCCCATCTCTGCGCGCGTCGTAGGCGACGCCGTGGTCGACGCTAGTCCGGAGGAATGGCAATCCCCAGGTGACATTCACGGATGCATGCCAATCGAGCGCTTTCGCAGGAATCGTGGCCTGATCGTGCATCATGACAACGACCCCGTCGTAGCGTCCCTCTGCCGTCATGCGAATCGCGGTTTCCGCAGGCAGAAGACTCGCCAAGACGGCGCGTCCAGAGGCGAATGGCTCGCGACTCTCGGCTAAGGCTACGCCAGGCTCGATCGCCGTTTGCTCCTCAGTGCCAAATTTTCCGCTCTCCCCTGCGTGCGGATTCAAACCAGCGACCACTATGCGAATCGGTTGCTCCGCCGATCTCGACCGGCGAGACAGAAGGGCCTCCGCCAGATGCACTGCGGTCCGCGCTACACGCATGGGCGTCACTTCGTCTGGGACTCGACGAACCGCAAGATGGGTCGTGACGAGAGCAACCGCCAGCCGTGGTCCGAGGAACATCATGGTCACGGCGTCGGGCGCCAGGCCCTCCTGGACCGCGAGCCACTCAGTCTGACCGGTAAACTCTTTGCCCGCGAGATGGATTGCGGCCTTACTGATTGGCCCGGTAACGAGCGCTCCGAACCGGACATCCCGCGCTATCGAGTGCGCGACTCGGAGCGTCTCTAGCTGGTACGCCCCGCCTTCTGCGCTCGCAATTGCAGTCGGCCCGGAAAACCTCCCGATGTCGACGACGAGACGGCTGCGACCGGCAAGCCTGGAGTGCACATCCGCCGCCTGGAGATCGACAACTGGGATCGACTCGATACCCGAACGCCCCCACGTCTCAGAGAGTTGTGTCGCATCTCCGACGACGACCGCCCGGACATCGCGAAGCTGCAGGAGAGCGCGCGCAGAAACAATCGGGCCGACTCCAGCGGGATCGCCGACGGAAATCACGATTGGATTCGTGACCGGCGCCATCATCGTCTTCGAACGCTAGGTGTGAAATGGTGTTTGGCAACGCAACCCAAATCGATGTAACAGGGTGACATGGCATACTCCCGGAGCGATCTCGCGGCCCTCGAAGACGAGGCAGTATTCATCATGCGAGAGGTAGCCGCCGAATGCGAACGTCCTGCTCTCCTTTTTTCCGGCGGGAAAGACTCTATCGTTCTCCTGCGCCTGGCCGAAAAGGCTTTCCGACCGGCACGTTTTCCGTTCCCTCTCGTCCATGTGGATACGGGTCATAACTTCGACGAGGTCATCGCGTTTCGCGATGCGCGTGTGGCCGAGCTCGGTGAGCGTCTTGTCGTCGCCAGCGTCGAGGATTCGATTGCGAAAGGGCGCGTAACGGACGAGAAAGGTTACCGCTCCTCCCGAAACCGCCTGCAGACGGTTACGCTACTCGACGCGATCCAGGAGAACCATTTCGACGCGTGCATTGGGGGAGCGCGCAGAGACGAAGAACGCGCACGCGCCAAAGAGCGGATCTTTAGCCACCGTGACGAGTTTGGACAGTGGGACCCCAAGAACCAACGCCCCGAGCTGTGGCACC
>CAZWQH010000329.1:0-5807 GCA_964635815.1 uncultured Sandaracinaceae bacterium | reverse complement strand
GCATACGCAGGCGCATGAAGCGCCCGCGTTCAAGAACGTGCAGTCCAGCCCGCTCTGCCCGCAATCCGCGCTACCGTCACTCGCGCAGTACGACCCGCTGCCCGAGGTCCAGACGAGGTCATTGTTTACCGGCTCAACCTGGGCGGCACACGACAGAGCGATGAATGTGGAGAACGTCAGAGCAACGCGAACCATTGTCTTTAGCTTCATCCACGGGCACTAGCAGTGCAGACGTGCGGTTCGAGCAGGATCTTGCCTCGGCCCGTGCACTCCCGAGCAATCGAAGGGAGAAGCGCTAGGCGCTAGCTGCGCGAACAAGTTGTGCGCGGACTTGAGCTCAGGGTCGCCGGCAGAGAAAGACCTCGTCGGTGGCGCCATCTTCGATCGGCCTTCGCAAAGCTCGCGCCTCTTCGAATCCCACTTCCGCAAACAAGCGCAACCATGTCGCCCGCGTGAACAATCCGGAGACATGCGTGTCGAGGACCGCGCGCACTTCGCCATTCTCGCGCAGTAAGAAGGAGTACTCGGTGCGATACGAAGTGTCGCTGGGATCGGGATCCCAGTTCCACGCGAGGCAGCGGAGGTCGCGCGTGCCGTCGCTTCCTTGGTGGAGCTCGGTGTTTTCGACAAACGTGTCCGCGACGCAGTCGGGTGTGAAGAGTGCGGCACCGCCAGGTCGCGTGTGGACGAAGGCAGTTTGGATCGCGGCACGCAGGTCCGCCTCGGTGGTCATGTAGACGATCGCGTCGTGCGCCAGGACACAGTCGAAGGTTTTGCCGAGGCGAAGCGTGCGCATGTCACCGAGGTGGTGTTCGCAATCGGGGTTGAGCTTGCGGCTGATCTCGAGCATCTGGGGTGAGATGTCGGTCAGCGTGCATGCGAAGTCGTGCTGCAAATAGTGCGCGTTGTTGCCCGCGCCGGACCCCAGATCCAAGAGTGTGCGTCGCGCAACGCCTGGTGCATGTGCACGCGCGCCGACCGCGTTCGTGAACGCGTCGCGAAAGAACGCCGCCTCATCTTCGTGATCGCTCGTGGAGTCGATCAACAAGTACCAAGGTGTGAGCTCTCCGTAGAGCGCGAGGTTTGTGTTCATGTGTTTCGTCCTAACATTTGCCCTTCCGCTACGCGAGTCGTGACAGGAGCTTCTCCGCCGATCGATAGGGCTCTGGCTCAGCTTGCACTCCACCATGAGAATTGGTTTGCGCCCCTCCCGCCCACGCGCGACGAGTACGCCGACAAGATCGACGCCGCGAAGTCGGTCGGGACCGCGACCGGTCTTCTAATCTCCGCGCTCCATCGTGTTGGTCTCGCCACACTGACCCATACGCCCGCACCGATGGGGTTCCCCCGAGAGATCTGCAAGCGGCCCTGTTCCGAGCGACCGTTTGTCCTCCTTCCAGTGGGCGATCCGCATCCGGAGTGCTCGGTACCGGCTCTCGCCCGGAAATCTCTCGACGAGATCAGTACATTCGTCGATGCGGTGTGAGCCTCGCGACAGGCTGCGAGTCCGCGCCGTGCTCGAGATAGCAGAATCGACGATCTTCAGATGAGAAGCGTCGGGCAACCGTAGACGATCTCAATATCGGAAGGTTCCCGGCGGATCCGCTCGCACGCGGGACCGGTGATCACAATCGCGGTCGAGGTTTCGTCTGTGAAGCGCCATCCGTCCATCGTGCTGTCTCGGGTCCGCCGCAATACCGTCCGCGATTCGCCTCCGAACGAAACGCCGACGTTGACGAGAGTTGGGTCGAACGCCGTTGCCCCGTTGCCCGGTCGCGGTGCGTCGAAAATGCACTGACCAAGAAGGCGGTCCGTGATCCGGGTTAGTGCAGCTTGGAACTCCGACTCGAGCTCAGCGCTTCCCGCGACGTAGTTGCAACATACCTCTGCGGGTGTTGCGCCGCCCACACACAGCCCGGCCGGTCCGCAGAGACCGCCGCCCGTGCACTCGGAACTGCGCACGCAACGCGTGCCCGTTGGTCTCGCATCGCACATGGGATTGCAGTCCGGTGTTCTTGAGGTTCCTCCGCGGTGCGCAAGTTGAGAGAGGAAAGGGTTCTGCTCATCGAGTCCGACCGCGAACGTGAGCACTCCTTGCGCGAGCCGTGCGTCGGTCATTGCGAGCACACTCGCCTCGCCTTCCGGCGGTTCGCACGACTCGCCGCCGTCGGTGAGAACCACGACTGCGCGGGGACCACGAGCGTCGAGGTCTGGCGCGTCGAGATTCCCATACGCGAGACGGATCGCCGCGAGCAGTGGAGTCGCTCCATCTGCCTCTGTCTCGGCGAGCACCGAATGAAAGCGCGGGCGCGAGCTCCCAAGGGTTGCGAGCGAAACTTGCGGCGTCCTCGGTGCGTCGCAGACGCCCCGTCCCTGCTCGGGGAACACGACCAATCCGGCCGTGAGATCGTCGCTCAGAGAGTCCACGAGATTGAGTACGACTTGTCGTACAACCCTCCACCGCGTTTGCGTCGAACTCGGTACGGTGATTCTCATGCTCTCGGACCGATCGAGCACGAAGAACAGCGTCGCTGGAATGCGCCGCGTGCTCTGCTTCGAGGCGCCACACGAAGAAGACGGATCAAACGGATCGTATGTGCCCGTCAGCGCATCCCGACCTGGGCCGGTGTTCGCATCCAGACGGGACGCAACGAGAGCGTCACCCGCAATCGATGCATCCAGTGCGATGAGCGGTGGACCATTTCGGTCACGAGCCGCGCACGCCACCAGTACGATGCAACTGGCAAGAAGGACCGGCACACGATTCGAGAGGAGGTTCAGATCGCTTGCACTAGACATCGAGACACACAGCGTAGCCCGGCTGAGAGAGTGAAGCAGCACTTGCTGAAGCGCGGAGCGCGTTTCCGAAGTTTGCCGACCAGTAGCAGCGCGACGCCTCAGCCTTAGGACGACCTTAGAGGAAAGCAGTCGACGCTTACCGGTCCGACTTACGCGCATTCGTCGTTAGCGCCCGAGCGAAAGCGCCTTTGGATGCGACGTCTCCGATGAGTCCAAGGGGTGCCTCAATCCTACGACCGTCACTTCCCTTCACGTCGACACTTGCACCTGCGGCGAGGAGCATCCGAGTCGTCGCATCTGGATCCGAGCGTCATCCGCAGCGCCGGGATCATCCAGAGTCCGCCGCCGTCGCGTCTGCCAATCCGGGTGTCCTGACGCACCGGTAGCGTGCTCGTTGATGTGCACGAGGACCGCGACGACATCGCCCGGCGCTGCTCCGTCGATCTCAATCTCAGGCCGAGAGTTCTCGCGGGTGGGAATCGGACGAGGATGCGCAGTGCTCGTCGCAGCTCAAACTGGAAGACGGCACGCAAGGTCTCCGCGCCAATCACCCCGGCCACAAGGAGAAGCCCAAAAGAAGGGACGGTGCGATGCCCAGAGCCGCAAATGAATCCTCAGCCAAGAACCGCGCGACACGGTCCCACGAAGAGTGCGTGGACAAGCAGAGGATGAGGCGCGAGGTCGGGGATGCGGATCCGAGCCTTCAGTCATCACGGCTCTGAGGAGCCTCATCGCGGAAGGCTCTTTTGCAATGGGTTTCGGAGCTCCGGTGAGCATCCGCGCCCGCCCCAGCGTCGTACGATTTCGCGCGCTACGCGAGTCGTGACAGGAGCTTCTCCGCCGGCGCGATATGAACGCTTTCCGGAGTTCGCAGGTGCTTGATTCCCTCGAGCGAGACTTGCCAAGCCTCCACGCCGGGGAATCGTTCGACGAAGTAGCGTATCCCCCGATCGATTGGGCCCTGGCTCAGCTTGCACTCCACGGCGAGAATGGGTTTGCGCCCCTCGGTGACGATGAAGTCGACCTCTCGTCCGTCGATGTCACGGAAGTATCGCAGCTCGAGATCGCGACCCTCGGTGTCGACTTGGAAGTGCACCCACTTGAGGAGATGGCTCGCGACGAGGTTCTCGAACCGGGGGCCCGGCTCGCGCACGAGCGTCCAGTCAAAGTGATAGTGCTTCTGTTCCTTCTTGACTGCGCGGAGCTTCGGCGCCCCGAACGGCGGAAGCCGATAGATTGCGTACACGCGCTCGAACACGTCCAACCAGCGCGCCACGGTCGCGTGTGAGACCTGCAGGTCTTCCCGTAGCGCATTCAGCGAGAGCGGTGACCCCACGCGATCGGGAAGACTTGCCATCAAGGCCTCGAGCCGCCCCAAGTCCTGCAAGTTCTCGACGCCTTGCACGTCATCTCGCAGGAGGCGTGCGCGATATTCGAGCGACCACCGCCGAGAACCGCGGCCGTTCAACTTGAGCAGCGGTTCGGGGAACCCGCCTTTCTCGAGAAGCTCGCGAAGTGCACCGGCGGCATTGCCGAGCTCCTTCAACGAGAACGGATGAAGTCTGAGGTAGTGATAGCGCCCCTGGAGCGAGTCGCCTCCGTAGCGATACCAATCCAGGCGTGCGCTCCCCGTCACAAGGATCGGCGGATCGCCGCGTGTCTTGTCGAACAAACCCTTCAAGTACGCGCGCCACCCTCGGTACTTGTGAAGCTCATCAAACACCCACAGCTTCGAATGCGGCAGCGTCCGAGAAAGGATCTGATCTCGATCTTCTGGAATGTCCCAGTTCAAGTAGCCGTCACGCCCACCCGGCAGCGACTGAGCGAGTGTCGTCTTTCCCACTTGCCGCGGTCCTCCGAGGAAAACCATCTTCTCGCGCAAATCGGAGCTTACGAACGGTAGGAGGTACCGGCGTACCGAGGCGATTCGCGGAGGCTTCATCGTGAGGGGCAATTTACGCTGGCGCTAAAATACTCGCGAGTAATTTCACATGCTGTTGAATTACTCTGTTCCCGATCTGCACGCAGTCGGGGAATATCGTTGTGCAGCGCACGGCGATAGTCTCGCGACTATTCGAAAAGCATCTGCCACCGAGACTGAATCGACGGAGCGCGATCGGGGAACTGCCGATGGCCGCCTGTAACAAGCTCTGTTCCCGCGGGCGACGCGAGACCGACGGCGTACTCTTCCATCGTCCAGCTCTGGCGGTTGCGTCCGACAAAGCCGATGGATCGCAGAAGTGACGCTTCATCTGCGTAGACTTTTCCCTGCGAGAGGTACTGCCCGTTCACCTGTACGACTGCATGTCCTGCCGACTTGTCCCCATTCCAGAAGTTCACGATCATGACGTCTGTGTAGCCGGCTCTCAGGCTCGAGATCGCGTTCTCGAGCGCAGCACGTGAGCAGTTTGGGGCCGTGAGGTTTCCGGTTCGCTGTTCCGTGGAGCGCGCGATGTCACGCAGGCCGCGCATTCCGGGTAGAGCGGTCGCGCCTCCGTTCGAGGCACCTTGCGGAACACCGGAGGACCCGACGGCCGGAAGGGGCGTGCTTGAGGAGCTCGCGGGTCGCGCGGTGGGCCGCGGGGAAGCACTTGAAGCAGCGGCGCCGAGCAGAGCCCAGCCAACCTCCGCGACTACGCCCGCTGTCTGATGCATTGTGTAGCCCCACTTCCACGCCGAGGTTCCCGTCTCCCACGAGTTCGCCGTGGAGCGTTGGCCGTAGTAGGCGCGCCAGTTCGGCTGCATCAGTCCCGCGGTGTCCCATTGTGCATCGGCACGACCGCGGTTGAACTGGCACCAAGACCCACAGGCTTCCGACGCATTCCCGGTGGGGTCCGAGTAGCGGATCGGATTGTTGCGAACGTACGCGTATCGGTTGAGTCCGTCCTGATTCTCCGAATCGGGCGAGAGCCAGTGCGCGCTGAACGAGTCGTAGTCACGCGCGCCGAAGTTGGCGTAGTCGCTTGAGTCGGTTTCTTTGCCGTTGTACCCGCGCGTCGGATCGATCG
>CAZWQH010000328.1:0-5847 GCA_964635815.1 uncultured Sandaracinaceae bacterium | reverse complement strand
CGCCGCGTACTCCGCTCGGTAGAGCTCTTTCACCCGCGTTCGAAAACCGGAATCGGCGTCCGGCGGCGAAGCACGAAGCAAGAGCTCATCGAGTCCTTCGCCAATGAACGTTCGATACGCTTCGAGCTGATGCCCATCGGCCCCGTGAGCCGCGAGAGCGGTGTTCATCGAGTTCGCGATGTCAATCAGACTGTCGACGAGTGTTCCGTCGAGATCGAAAATAACGCCGTTCACGGTTAGCCGGATCGGAGAGCGATCAGCTCAGCTTTCGGTAGACGCCGACGACCACGCCGAGAATCCGAGTGGAGCGCCACTCTGATTTCGGGACGAGGATGGGCGCCATCTGCGCATTCGCGGGTTGGAGACGAATGTGATCACGCTCCGGATAGAAGTACTTGCACGTCGCGTCGTCACCGACCATTGCGACAACCACGTCGCCTCGATTCGCAGCGATCTGTTTTTTGACGAACACGTAGTCGCCATTCTTGATCCCCGCGTCGATCATGGACTCGCCGTGGATCTTCAGACCGAACACGTCTCGCGCGCCGCCGACGAGCATACGGTCGATTCGAACGACGTCCTCCTGGTTCTCCAGGGCTTCGATTGGCAACCCGGCTGCCACGCGGCCGAGAATGGGAACTTCCACAACGTTTGGGTCTTCGAACTTCGTCACGGACGAAGCAGGGGGACCACCGAGATTGGTAGGTCGCAACGTGCGCGACTTCATGTCGGTCCGCGTCAGGTAGCCCTTTCGTTCGAGCGCGCGAAGGTGGTCGTTGACTCCGTTCGTGCTCCGGATCCCCATGTGGAATCCGATTTCACGAAGCGTCGGAGGATAACCGTTGTCGTCGATCGCTTTGCAGATGAAGTCCAGGACTCGCTGCTGACGCGCAGTAAGAAGGTCTTTGCTCCGAAGCAGCTTCGACCCGGTGTCTGCGAAACTCATTGCGCTTTCGTCCATGTTTGTCCCTTTTGCTGATCGAAACCGCTCCGGATCACGCCGTGTCGGAAGACGCGCCGCGACACTGAGCAACTGGCTAGGTGGGACAAAACATCACAGAACACTTGGCACGTGTCAACTTTTGAGGTCGGGGGCACGTTCTCAGGGAGATGCGAAGCGCGCTTCGCAGTGAAAGTGCACCACTTTTTTGCGGCGCGGGCGTCGGGCTGACTATCGTCGCCGGTGAACTTCCGAAAGGAGATCAATATGAAAACAACAGTCAAATGGATGTGCGCAGCAATCGTCCTCGCGGGGCTTGGCTCTGCGGGTTCGGCGTCAGCTCAGTCACGTTTCGGGCTCGGCCTTTCTCAGTCCCTCGTCGGAGCTGGAGGTCCCTCTGTCAATATCTGGGTGAGCGACAAGTTGATCGTGGTGGTTCCCCTCAGCTTCTCCCTCGTGTCGCCCTCGGGTGGAAGCAGCCAGTTCGGGCTTGTGATCGCGCCGGGCGCGTTCTACTCGATCGCGAATAGCGACGTGACCCACTTTGGTATCGGTGGACAGCTGAGTTTCGGGATGAGGACAGGGCAACGCTCCACCGCGTCGGCTGCCGAGACAACCCACATCGGCCTTGCCATCACGATCGGCGCGCGTATCGAGCATTTCTTCAGTCCAAACTTTGCCATCAACGGCGGCGTCGGTCTGACGATCCAGATCCCGATGAAGGACTCCGGACCGGGCTCACCGTACGCGGGCAACGCCGGATCCGACACGTTCGTGCTCGCATTCGGCCCGAACGCAGGCGCCGTCGGCAACATGGGCGCGACGTACTACTTCTGATCACACCGCAGTCCGCTTAGCTTCTGCTTGTCGAAGCGTTTGTTCGCTCGCAGCTGTTCCAGAGTTCGAGCAGTCCCTTGCAGCGCGTCGATCCAAGATCGGCGCGCTGTTTTCATTTTGTGTTTCGTTTTGTGTGCTAGCCCTCACCCGCTATGACTGAGTTTGCACTCCGCTACATCGAAGCCACCGCCGCGCAGGCTGCCGTGTGGGGATTCATCATCGTCCTCGTACTGATGGCTATCGAGAGCAGCGTGATTCCGCTTCCTAGCGAAGTGGTCATGATTCCCGCGGGTTTTCTCTGCGCTCGAAAAGAGTTTCAGCTGGGTGATCCGTGGGTGGATTTCGGTCTCGCGATTCTCGCGGGGACCGTAGGTTCGCTTGTCGGTGCGTACGCGAACTACGGTGTTTCCGCGTGGCTCGGCCGCCCGTTTCTCGACAAGTACGGAAAGTACTTCTTCCTTCCGCCCCCGCGGCTGAAGCTCGCGGAAGATGCTTTCTTGAAGTACGGCGCGAGCGCTACGTTCGTGGGGCGACTGCTCCCTGGGCTGCGGCATCTCATCTCGATCCCTGCGGGCGTCTCGCGGATGCCTCACGCGTCATTTGCCACGTGGACGCTGCTCGGCGCCGGAATCTGGTGCACGATTCTCACTGCGGTCGGCTATGCGATCGGCAAGCAGACCACCGACATGACGTATCGGGAGCTGGTCCTCACTGGCACCAAGCTCGTGAAAGCTCACTTCCTCGAAATGCTCGCCGGGTGCGCGGTCATTCTGATCGCGACCTTCTTCATCAAGAACCGCGGCGCAAAATCCGTAGCTCCATCGAGCACGGAAAACGGCGCGGTCTAGTCCGATAGCCGCGAGGTCAGGACTCGATGCTCGCGAGTCCTTCGCGGACCATCCGACGAACTACGCCGATTCGATCGAGGTCGGACTGCCCGGGCAACGCGCCAATGGCTCGCGGTGTTTGAGCATCCAGGACCGCTTCCACGATCGGCGCCAGGATGCTGGGGAAACGTATTTCTCGCCCGTACGCCGCGAGCATCAGCTCTGATTCGCCGCGAGCGCGCGTCGAAATCAGGTTCGGAGTCGCACGAACCAACGCCTCCGCAGTTACTTCGTGGACCGCGTCCATCTCGGACAGGTGCCGATCCAAAACCGGGTGTCGCGTATCGATGAAGTCCGCCACGAAGTGATCGAGCGTTTGATCAAACTCGGCACCTTCGGAGAGTAGCGCGAGCATGTCGGTCAACGTCTTGCGCGCGATGGATCGGTCGAAATCCGGCCGTGCGAAGCCAAGCGGCAAAGCTTGACGAAGCTTGGGCTGATTCATCCCGAGTTGAGAAAGTGCTTCCGCGATGAAGTCCGTCCACGTGGTGGACATCACACCGAGCGTGATGTGAACGCTTGCAACGCCCGTGCAGTGAGCGGCGTGCATGACGCCGCGCGGAATGTATACCCAATCACCTGGGCTCAAGTCGAACTCTCGGGTGACCTCGCCAACCGGGACCTCGTTCGGCCTGAACTCGTCGCGCCGGTACGGCAGCTCGACCGGTGTGTTGTAGAGCTTCCAATGCTTCGTTCCGCGCACCTGCATGACGAAGACATCGTGACTGTCGTAGTGAACCTTGAATCCCTGAGCGTTCGCAGGGGTCGCGTAGATGTTCGTCTGAAATCGCGTGGAAAGCTCGGCTTCGAGTGACCGACAGAAACGCGCAAGCTCCGGCGAGAGAGCTTCCATGTTCTGGACAATGACTGTCGCGCCGCGCGAGTACTCGTCGAACACGCGACTTGCGTCCACAAGCCCGCTGCCGAACGTGTACGTCTCGGATTTGATCTCTCGCGTGGCGTCCACGACGCTGAGTTGCGGGTGATGGAGCTGCGTTGCGGAAATGAGCGAGTCGAGTGCCGCAAGGGTGTTGAGCGCATCGTGATACGCCGCGTCACCACGAACCCCCACCACCGGAGTCCGCTCCCAATGCTCGGCGAGGAACTTCTTCGCGTCGAGGGGTTCGATCAAACGAGAGAGAGAGGAACGCCCTCGCTCGTCGACAATGCTTCGCGTCACGTTGTTGCTCGCCAGATCTCTCAGCGACGTCCGCGACCGTGGCCAGCGGAGTCGGCGTACGCGCCGCCGTCGCTATCCGACAAACCGGTGTAGCCAAGACGAGTGGTGCCGCGACCGTTTCCTGACGAGTCTGCGTATGCACCGCTGTCGTTGTCCGTCAAACCTGATCGGACTCCACGAGCGCCACGCCCTTGGCCAGACGGATCCGAATGCGCGCCCTGGTCGCCATCCGTAAGGCCGGTCACCACGCCTCGCGCAGAACCGCGACCGCCGCCAGAAGGATCTGCCCATTGGCCAGAATCTCCGTCGGTCACGCCGGAAGAGTAGCCTCCGCCCAGAAAGCATCCGCTCAACGCGGTCGTCGCTGCGCCGGCCGCGGGAACCGCGAGAACGCCAAACAGCGAGCGCCGGGTCATTCGCGCGGACGTTTCGATCGCGCCATCCACGGGATCTCCCGCCTCGAGCTTCGCTTTGCGAACCTCGTCAGCTTCGGCCGAACCACCGTGATCGGTTGGGGACTTTGGTTTCTTCGCCATGATCTGCTTTGGGGTACCATGCCCGCGTGCGACGTCGCAATAGTTTGGGCTTGTTGATAAGCGTTCTCGCTTGTGCACAGGGTTCGAGCTCCGAACCGTCGAACGGCGACGCGTCAGTTCCTAGCGACGGCGCGCGCGACGGCCAGATCGTCACCGAGCCTGGAGACCAAAGAGACCTCCTCGGTGTGTACGCGTGGGGAATGGATCCGGTCGCGCTGCCCGGCACTGGAAGCATCCTCGAACGAGCCGCGCAAAAGCTAAGGCAGACCACGACGCGAACGATTCGGGTCGCAATGGATCCTTCCGACCCTTACGGCATCAACCCATCGACGGGAACGTTCTCGCTTGCGAACACCGCGACGAGCGCGGGCTATCGTCCCCTGTTCTCCGACGGCAGCTTCCGGACGATCTACATCACTGCGTACTCGGCGGCTGATTACGCACATCCATGGGGCGACGGCATGACCGCCGAAGAGACGGCCACCGTTCAGGCCGATCATCGGGCGCTCACAGCAACTCTTCTTCGCGAGTATCCCGGGAAGACGTTCGTGCTCATCAACTGGGAAGGCGACAACGCCCTCAAGGCGTTCCCCAATTCGCCGACCGCGTGGACCGGATACCGCGACTGGGTTCGAGCTCGCGGCGAAGGCGTTACGGCCGGGCGCGCCGATGCTCCCGATTCCACCGCGACGGTCCTCTTCGGCATCGAAGGAAATCTCGTACGAGACCTGCAATCGAGAATGCCCTGCGGCACCGCGAATGTGAGATGCGTTTTCTCGGACATCATGCCGGTGGTGCGCGCAGACATCTATTCGTACTCGTCGTGGCAGAGCCTGGACGTCGACCTCGACATCGATCCGGCGATGCTCACGATTCAGTACAACGCTGACCTCGCTCGTGCGCTCGCTCTGGTTCAGACCGGACAGCCGCAGGTTACTAAAGACAACTTCGTCGTCGGAGAATTTGGACAACCGCGCGACTCACCGTGGGGCGAGTGCAAGTCAGCGCGCAACCTCAACGCGTTGCTCCGTGCCGTCATGATGTTCCGTCCGCGAAACGCGATCTTCTGGCAACTCGCGGACAATCGCGCGACAGATACCGATGGCCCGAGCTCGTACGGTTTTGGTCTGCTCAGTGCGTATGTCTCGCCAACCGTTCCAGCCGGACGAGCCACCTTGCTTCACACCGCCCTCACCTCGTTTCTTGCGGACGGCATGATTCACGAACCCGCAGTTCGCGAATGCCCTGAGATTTCACGCGGAGGCGTGACCGGAAGCGAGATCACATCGCGCCGTATCGTTCGAAACGGGACGGTTGAAATCTACGGGAGCTTCCCGGCGACCGGGAACACTGTGGTGTTCCGACGAACGACGATGATCTCTCGCGTGACCTCGGAATCGCCGTTCTGGTTCGAGTCCGCAACCCAGATCAACGCGACGATTCCGACCGACGTTCCGATGGTCCTGA
>CAZWQH010000327.1:0-5848 GCA_964635815.1 uncultured Sandaracinaceae bacterium | reverse complement strand
AGCGGACGCCGCCGTCAGGGCGCACGATCCGGTACTCGCTCACCAGGCGCGGGCGATGTCTTGTTCGCGAGGAGCGGCATGAGCCGTACTTCACCGAGCGCGCTTTTCTCGTCCGCACCGGGACCAAAGAAGTCTCCCGCCTTGCCAGCGACGTAGCGCAACCCATTCTCACGTGCCGCTTGCTCGAGGCGCTGGGCCCACCTCACGCGCACCATTCCCTTGCGACCCGTTGCACCGAGCGGAGAGTTTTCCTTCCGCGCGGTGTCCATCTCTCCGTAGGCATAGACGTTGTCCAGGCACACGAGTCGCGCATCACGCGCGACCGCAGCGGCAATCAGCCCTTCGCCGAGCCGTGGAAACTCGCCTTCCCAAACGGCGGAATCGTACGCGGACGGATTCATGCAGTGATAGATGACGGCTGCGCCCTCTGTTACACGCATCACGAACGCAGGGTCCAGAGCATCACCTCGAGCCGCATGCGTCCCCGAAGGCACCGGTCCGTCTGAGCGGCGTACGACTCGAACCCGCAAGCCCAAGGCTGCGAGCCGCTCTGCGACCTGCCACCCGATTTGACCGGCGCCGAACACCACGTGCCACTTGGCGTTCTCGCGCGTTTCGTTGGCCGTAGTTGGTACCGCTGAGATGTTTTGTTCCATGTGCCCAATCTACGGATTTCCAGCACATGACTCCAATGCATTACTCTGATTCCATACATGCGCCGCCTGCATTCCTTGGGTATGCTCGCAGCAATGGAGCTCTCCACGTTCGACCTGAACCTTCTTTTAGCCCTCGACCGCCTGATCGCGACAAAGAGCGTCACCAACGCGGCCAAGGAGCTCTCGCTTACGCAGCCTGCGATGAGCCGAACGCTGTCACGATTGCGTGAGTCCCTTTCGGATCCCGTTCTGGTACGCAGCGGTCGTGGAATGGTGGCGACCGAGCGTGCCGTTCGACTTGCTCCGCTGGTCGCAAAGGCTCTCGCCGCAGCACGAGATGTATTCGAGCAAGAACGCCCGTTCGACCCGAAGACAGCAACCGGCGAGCTCAGAATCGCGATGGGCGATGAGACCCAGATCGCATTCGCAGACGCAATACTCGAGAGCATCTGGCGAACCGCACCTGGAATCGACGTGCGGTTTCGACGGCTCGCGATCGAAACGATCGGAGAAGGTCGTCGCGGCACCATCGACCTCGCCATTTCACCGGAGCTTGGTGCTCTTCCTCGCAGCGCTGGAGCGGTCGATCTGTCGGAGTTCGTTCTGAAGCCGCTCTACGAACGAAGCTTCGTGGTGGTCAGCTCACCGCACGCTCATCCGGGAAAGCGCAGCTGGACGCTGCGTCAGTACGCGGGAGCACAGCATCTGCTTGTCGGTCCTGAAGGCAGCGGCCGCGGTTTCGTTGACGACTATCTCGAAGCGGCAGGTCTCACGCGACGCGTTGCCGCTACGGTCACAAGCTTCTTCGGGGGCGCATTCCTGGTCGCGAAAACGAGCCTGATCTGCACGCTTCCTGACGAAGTAGTGCGCGCCAGCGGCGTTCGCCTGAACGTCTCGCAACCTCCTATCAAGCTGCCGAAGATTCCGATGGTGCTCCTGTGGCACCCGCGTGACACGACCGACGCAAGGCACAGATACCTGCGCGAGGTGGTGGCCGACGCCGTTCAGCGCTCATTCGCTCGGGCCTGCAAGCAGCCCTCGCAGAGCTCATTCGCTCGGGCCTGCAAGCAGCCCTCGCAGCGCTCATTCGCTCGGGCCGCCAAGAGCAAACGCTAGCTGCTCGATTGTTGCGCGAAGCGAGCCTTGCCTTCGCGTTCCCACCATTCGCGATAGCGGCGCTGAATCTGCAGCCGTTCGGCATGGGTGATCGCAGAGCGATATCCATGCATCTGCCCTGTGATTCGCTCAAGCTCTTCGCCCGCACGGGCGCGCAGGTCCTCTGCGCCCGACATCAACGCGTCAATCAACCACTCGATTCGGTGACGCTCACCGTTCAGGTCCAACCATCGCTGCCACTTTGCGATGTCTGTATCTGCGTCATGGCCGGTAATCGAGATCAGGGCCGTCCGCGCTGCTGACACTACGTCCACGTCGCTCTCGCTAAGCAGGGTGATGAGCACAGCGGGCGCGCGTGTGTCGCGAAGAACGCCAAGTGCGCGGGTCGCCTGCAGACGTCGAAACCGGTCACGCGATGGGACACGCGCCAACGCTCGAAACGTCTCGAACAGCCCGCGGAACTCGGTGAAACGATGATAGGTGGCGAGCACGCTCATCGCCTTCTCGCGAACTGACGCGTCCTCGTCGAAGATTCGACGACCGAGCGGCTCGACGAGCGCAGCGTGTGAGATCTCCTGAGCGAGCGAGACTGCAATGAAACGCCCTTCGACATCGCGCGAATCCAGCAACGGGGCGAGATAGCGGCCACTCACCGCTCGATACGCAATCATGGTGTACGCGATCGGTGAAACATCGCGCACGGAAGTCGCGGTCTTTGGATCTGCCCAGATGATACCCGGGAAACGTTGCAGCAAGACCGGCAAGAGTGACTCGCCGTGAACCTGCGCGTTTGCGACCATCTCCACAATTGTGGCGCGGGTGGAGTTTGCAATCTGATCGACGCTCTGTTCGACGTCGCTTCCGAGATCCACAATGATGCTTCGCGAATGCTCTCCGCTCGGGGCCCGCGCTTCGACGGGCGGACGTTCCGTGTAGACGATCGGAATCTCGTCCGACGAGGTTTGAGCTGCTGCACCGTCGGCGGTGGGCGCCGCGCCGTCGCGAGTTACATCGTTCGCGCCGGGCTCGGAGTTTGCGGCAGCTGCCCCCGCGGGCTCGGCATCGACCAAGGTGTCGCGCAATACCTCTCTGGCGATCGCGGTCAGGTCAGGTGAGCGAGGACTCGCAGCCGCTTCACTTGTCGACCCGTTCTGCGGCGGGTTCGCAGGCACGCCCACGGCACGCAAGACAGACGGCAGGATGCGTTCGAACGGCGGGGGTGGTGGCGCGCTTTCCGGAATGCGGAGCGTACGAACCGGTGCATGTGTGCGCCGCGTGCTCGCAGGAACGACCACCACAGAGGATGCAACGATGACGTCTTGGGGAACTCGCGGAGCCGGCGGAACGAAGTCACGCCCCGCGCCCTCCCCCTCGGCTACGACTGCCTGCGGAGCGATTGCCTCTGCTCCATCCCGACGTAAAACCACGGCGGTAGCGATCGGTTCGTTGACGCCACCAGCAGTTGACGCGCGCGGACGTTCGGACTCGGCGAGCCCCTCGTCGCGTCGGCGCTTCTTCTCGCGAATGACGCGCTCGAGCGCATGTCCGGCGGCCTCGAGGACCTCGATAATCTCGATCACGTCCGCGCGAGAGAACGGCTGACCGTTGCGATCACCGTAGAGCAGAAAGATGACGCGCGGGCCGATGAGCAAGGGGAAGAGTCCGCCGTACGCTGCGCCTGACGATGGCTCGCGGGCACCGGGTCGACGTCTGAAGGCGGTGTCTCTGATGCCGCCGAGGAACGACTCGGCAGTGTTGACGACTCGGGCAACGGCTCCGCCTGCTTCGAACGTGACCGACGCCGCAGTCGGCGCGTTGTCGCCGTCGACCACCTCGATTTCGATCGTTTGTCCGAGGACCCGATAGAGAACACACGTGTCGAAGAACTGACGCGCGAACGAGAAGACTATCTCGGTGACATTTGCGCGCGAGGTGGCGACGCCGAGCTCCTCCAACGCAATTCGTGGGATGAGTGGACCGCGTTGTACACGCGCGCTCGAACCTGGTCGAAACGAAGCTCGCGCAACTGCTTGCGGTGCGCCGGACGCAGAGCCAACGACAGGAGGAGAAGACGCCTCACCGCCCGACGCGGAAGGAGTGCCACTGTTGGGCCGCGGCGGGACGGACCGCGGCACGATGGTGAGTGCGCCAGCGGGGGCGCTGCCGAGGGTCTTCGTCAGCTCTACGAAGCGCTTCGCGAGCGGAGTCTCGAAATGCTTGTTCAAGGCAACGGCTATTCGATACTCGGTCGTGATGCGCTGTTGGATTGGCTGTCCCGCCTCGCGGCGCAGGCGTCGTTCTTCCTCGGCCAGAAGCGGTTTTGCGACGGCGACGATAATCGCGTCTTCAACCGTGCCGATAGGTACAGCTCGATACAACTCACACAGGGCCCGCGGAACCGAATCCAGCAGCTCGGCAGTGGTATCCATCACCTCCGCGACCGAGCAGGGCTGAAGATTGAAGCTGCTCGCACGGTAGGAGGCCAGCACGTTCTCTTCGATGCCACCGATCTCGAGGAGCGCTGTATCAATATCGCCGCCAGCGATTACTTGACGCTGCAAAGCTTCTTCGATGCGACGCACCGCAACGACTTGGTCTCGGGCGAGAAGCGATGTGAGTGCGCTCATGTCAGGCGGAGAACGACGGATGCTCGCGTAAAGCTCGCGATGGTGTCAACCAACTCCGAAGTCAATCAAACCGGCGTCACCACTCAGAATCCACATGCGCTCGATTTCGTTCTCCAGCTCTCGCACGTTTCCGCGCCACGGTCGCTTGGTGAACTCGAGGAGAAGCTTTTCCGAGATCGATTTGCGCTTGCCGTGACGATCGGCGAGTCGCGTCAAAAAAGCTTGAACCAGGAGCGGTATGTCGCTCGCGCGGTCGCGAAGCGGGGGAACGTGGACCGCTAGAACGTGGAGGCGATAGTACAAATCCTCCCGAAACGTGCCGGCCTTAACCATCCCGAGAAGCTCGCGATTCGTCGCGGCCACGACACGAACGTCGACCTTTCGCGTATTCGTGCTGCCGATTGGAATGAACGTGCCTTCTTGCAACACGCGAAGGAGTTTGGCTTGCATGGCTGGCGTCATTTCGCCGACTTCGTCCATGAAAAACGTTCCGTGATTCGCGTGCTCGAAAAGCCCGGGCTTGTCGCCGACGGCGCCGGTAAACGAGCCGCGGGTGTGCCCGAAGAGCTCGCTTTCGAGTAGGGTGTCGGTGAATGCGCCGCAGTTCACCGCGACAAAATGCTTGTTGGCACGCTTGGAGGCGGCGTGAACAGCGCGCGCAACAAGCTCTTTCCCCGTGCCGTTTTCGCCCGTGATCAGGACCGTCGCGTCCGTACGAGCGACTCGGTCGACGAATCGGAAGAGATCCTTGATTCCTTGGTGATCTCCGACGATCCCGTGGATTCGCGGAGGGTCTTTGAGCGGCGAGCGCGTCACAATTGCCGCGGAAGCCGCGCCGAGAGCGTCGTCACAGAGCTCGACTGCGTCGGGCGGACCGACAACTTCGACGCGGAGCACAGTGCCTCCCGTAAGAGTGACCTCGCGCTTCGCGCTCATCGATGGCGCCGGGGTGATCTCTCGCTGCACCGATGCGATCTCTCGTTTGTCCTCAACCATGTTTCGCAACGCAGAACAGAGCTGAACCACATACCACAGATCAATCGGAGCCGTCTGCCGGCATTCAGACCGACGCCCCGGATTAGCATTGGACGCACCGAAACGTGTCCGATACATAGCCGAACCGTGCAGATCGCTGCGTTCATTTTGATCGTCGGCGCGCTCGTTCTAGTGCACGAGCTGGGGCACTTCGTCTGCGCGAAGCTGTTCGGCATCGATGTCCTGGTGTTTAGCCTGGGGTTCGGTCCGCGGATTGCCTCGTTTCGGCATGGTTCGACGGAATACATCCTCGGCGCTCTTCCGCTCGGCGGATACGTGCAGCTCCGATCGCACGAGGAAGATTTGGCTGAACGCCAAAACGCGCCGCCGAGCGACCGTCGCGACGCACGCATAGACGCCGCGGAGTCCGCGCGCGCCTTCGATGCTCAACCGCTCGCGCGCAAAGCGTTGGTG
>CAZWQH010000326.1:0-5855 GCA_964635815.1 uncultured Sandaracinaceae bacterium | reverse complement strand
GATGCCGTTGAAAATCAGGCTAGCGAGGGCGACGCAAGCAATCACGCCACACTTGAGGTTGCGAGTCAGATGCTTGCGTTCCATCGTCTTTCGTTTCGGATCGCTCGGACTATGTTCAAGGTCTCTTCATGAAAGTAACGCGCCTTCGGGGCGCTCGCACGAACAACCTCAAAGGAATCGATGTCGACCTTCACCCCGGTACTTGGGTGGCGATCGTTGGACCGAGCGGCAGTGGAAAATCCTCGCTCGCGTTCAGTACTCTCCACGCAGAAGGACAGCGCCGATTCATAGAGAGCTTTTCCGCGTACGCGCGGCAGTTCCTCGAGCGACTTCCGCCACCTCCAATCGATTCTCTCGATCCTGTCCCTACCAGCATCGCGGTCGAGCGACATACGACCGTGAAGACCAGCCGATCGACCGTCGGCACAATGACGGAGCTAAGCGACTACGCGAAAAACCTGTGGTCCGCGCTGTCGGAGCTTCGCTGCCCAGGTTGCTCGAACATCGTCCGCCGCGAATCGCCGAGCGCGAGCGCGGTGGATGTTCTCGAGCGAGTGCCGACGGGCACGCGCATTGCGGTCACCTACCGAGAATCCGTGCCCAGCGTGGAGGCGTGGCTCGACGTTCGCGAGCGATTGCTTCGCGACGGATACCGTCGTGTCTGGAAGGACGGCGAAACCTTCGAAGTCGAAACACTCAAGCCGAGTGATGTCTTGGCAGACTTTGCGCAGGCTGTTCCAAAGAACGTGACAGCGAAGAGTAAGCCTGTTGCGAAGACGGCGAAGAAATCGAAGTCCAAGGCGAAGGCCGATGCTGCGCCAGCGGAGCCCACGATTCGTACCGCCGGGGTAGATGTGATCGTCGATCGCCTGACGGTCGAGCGCGCGGACGGGCATCGTCTCGCGGAAGCACTCGAAGCCGCAATGTTGCGCGGCGCCGGTCGCGCCGATGTACGGGTGCACGCGGACACGGTCTCCACGATTCAATACTCGTCTGGCTTTCACTGTGCTCGCTGCGACCGAAGCTTTGCGATTCCGACGCCCGCGCTGTTCTCGTTCAACTCTGCTGCCGGTGCATGCGTCGCATGTCGTGGATTCGGACGCACTATCGGGATCGACTGGGAGAAGGTCGTCCCCGACCACGAAGCGTCGCTCGAGGACGGCGCGATCGCTCCGTGGGAAGGAAAGAAGTGGGCCTGGGAACGTCGAAAGCTCGCTGAGCACGCGGCGCGTGCAGGCGTGCGAATGGATGTTCCCTTTCGGGAGCTCACCCAGACGGAACGCGCATGGCTCGAGGACGGCGACAAAGTCGGCCACCCGAAGGGCTGGTTCGGCATCAAACAGTGGTTCAAGTGGGTGGAAGCCAAGAGCTACAAGATGCACGTGCGCGTGTTTTTGTCGCGCCTTCGCAAGTACGAAGAGTGTGCGGCGTGCCACGGCTCTCGCCTTCGTCCCGAATCGGGCTGGTACGAAGTCAACGGCGCAAAGATCAGTGATTGGCTTCACATGGATGCGGCGACCGCGCGAGAGTTCGTGCGCGCATTGCTAGGGCCGTTTGCGGGCACGAGCACACAAGCATCGCCGAAATCGAGCGAGCCCACGAACCGCGTGATCGAAGAAGTGGATGCCCGGCTCTCGACGCTGGTCGAGGTGGGGCTGGGATATCTGCAGCTCGATCGCTCCGCTAGGACCCTCTCCGGCGGCGAAACGCAGCGCGTGATGTTGACGGGCGCGTTGGCGTCTTCGTTGACTGGCGCAATGTGGGTGTTCGATGAGCCCTCGGCGGGCTTGCATCCACAAGACGTAGAGCGCCTCGGCGGTGTGGTTCGACGCTTGGTCGGTCACGAGAACATCGTGATCACCGTCGAACATGACCCGCAGATGATCAACGCTGCCGATCGCGTCATCGAGCTGGGATACGGCTCGGGCGAGGCTGGCGGAAGCATCGTTTTCGACGGCACTCCCGAGGAGCTTCTGAAGGCGAGCACCGCGACAGGACGAGTGATGCGCAACGAGACCGACGAGCCGAAGTCTGGCGGGTCGATCACCACGTGGAAGAGCACCGGCGGGATCGAGATCCGCGGAGCACGCGGCAACAACCTGCAGGTCGATCGCGTCTCGATCCCATTTCGGTCGTTGACGTGTGTCACAGGCGTCAGCGGATCGGGCAAGAGCTCGCTGATCGTCGATACATTGGTGCGTCACGCGCAGCGTCGAGTTGGCGCAAGCGACGATGTGGCGTTGGACGTGGATGGAATCACCGGACTCGAGGGTATCGAGCAGGTTTTGTTCATCGATGGAAGCGCCCTGTCGCGCACCGCGCGTGGCACACCCGCGACGTATCTCGGCCTCTGGGACCTGGTTCGGAAGCGATTCGTTGCAGAGCCCCTGGCGAAAGAGCGAGGGCTCACTCCGGGCTACTTCTCGTTCAACGTCGCCGGTGGGCGCTGTGATGCGTGCTCGGGTGAGGGCGCCGAGACCGTCGAGATGCAGTTCCTCGCGGACGTTTCGTTCCCGTGCGTGGTGTGTGGCGGGAAGCGTTTCAGCCCACGCGCGCTGGAGGTGCTGCATCGCGGAAGATCCGTGTCCGACATCCTGCAGATGACGGTTTCGGACGCCCTCGATTTCTTCGGTGACGACCCGAGCATGTTCAAGGACCTCGATGCGCTTCACGCGCTCGGGCTAGAGCACCTGCGCCTCGGACAGCCTCTGTCGACGTTGAGCGCCGGAGAAGCTCAGCGCTTGCGACTAGCGTCGATTGTTCCCACCGCGTCGTCGCGCACGCTCTTGGTCCTGGATGAACCCACGCAAGGTCTTCACGGCATGGAGATCCTCCCGCTCGTTCGAGTTCTGCGGCAGGCAACTGTGCGCGGAGCGACTGTCGTCGTGATCGAGCACGACATGCGCGTTGCGGCGCGCGCGGACTGGATCATTGACATGGGTCCTGGGCCGGGGCGGGAGGGCGGACGCATCGTCATCGCCGGTACGCCCGAAGACGTCAGCTTGAGCGAAGCATCCACCACCGGCGCCTTCCTCTGGTCCGAGATGCGTGGTCGTCGCGACTCGTATTTCCCCGCGCCCGTTCAGGTCCGCAACGACAACGATGAGCTTCGGGTAGTGCGAGTGGTCGATGCTACGGAGAACAACCTCAAGCATGTATCGGTCCAGATTCCGCGCGAGAAGCTGATCGCCGTAACTGGGCCGAGCGGCAGCGGCAAAAGCTCGCTCGCGTTTGGGGTGATCCACGCGGAGGCGCAACGACGGTATCTCGATACGCTGTCGGTTTACGCGAGGCAGTACCTCCCTCAGCTTCCTCGCGCGCACGTCGGGGAGGTAACCGGTCTTCCGCCGAGCGTGGCCCTTGCGCAGCGCGTCCATCGGACGGGCGGCATGTCTACGGTCGCGACGCTGACCGAGATTGCGCACTACGTGCGCCTTCTCTATGCACGTGTGGGGCTGCTGCATTGTCCTACGTGCGCGGTCGAGATCCGCGCTGAGCCAGTGGACAAGATCGTGACGCGTTTGCGCGAGCGGTTTGGTCCGCGCACAAAAGCCGCTGTGTTGGCGCCAATCGTTCGCGCACGAAAGGGCCATCACGGCCCTGTATTCGCTCGCGCCACCAAGGGCGGCGTTACCGAGGCGCGGATAGACGGGGAGTGGACGAACATCAACAGCGCGACGCGGCTCTCGCGCTTCGACGAGCACACCATCGAGCTCGTACTCGATCGTCCGCGTGTAGGGTCCGCGGCGTTTGCAGAGGCCATCGCCAATTCGTTTGCAATGGTGGAGGGGACGGCGCGAATCGTCGTTGAGGCAAGCGGCGGCGTGGTCGACGAGCTCGTCTCCTGCAAACGCTCGTGTCCACAATGCGGCGTCGGTTTCCCCGAAGCGGACCCGCGATTGTTCTCGTTTAGCACCCGCGAAGGAGGATGCTCCACGTGCGAAGGGCGCGGACAGATCCTCGCCGAGGAATCCACGATCAAGTCGCCGGTCTTCGTTACCTGTGGGGACTGCAGCGGGACGAGGTTGTCCCCGCTCGCGCGTGCGGTCACCGTGAACGGCATCGGCATCGATGTCTTCAATGCCAAGTCCATTCGGGATGCGAAGCGGTTCACATCGACGCTGACATGGGATGCTCGTGAAGAGCCGGTTGCAGGACCCATCGTCCGAGCGTTGATGCAGCGGTACGATTTTCTCCAAGCTGTCGATGCCGACTACTTGGGACTCGACCGGCGTGCGGAAAGTTTGTCGGGCGGAGAAGTCCAACGCGTACGACTCGCCGCTCAGCTCGGCGCCGGTCTCACGGGCGTTCTCTACGTTCTCGACGAGCCCACGATTGGATTGCATCCGCGGGACACGCAAAGGTTGATCGGTGCGTTTCGTGCGCTTGTCGACCGCGGTTCGACCGTGATTGTGGTGGAGCACGACCTCGAGGTGATCCGCTCCGCGGATCATGTGATCGATATCGGTCCCGCCGGTGGGAGTCGCGGCGGTGAGGTTGTTGCCGATGGCCCCATTGCAGACGTGCTCGCAAATCCACGCTCGCTGACCGCGTCGTCGATTGCAGCGCCCCTTTCCGAGTTGTCGACGAGCGGGCGTGGGTTTGATCGCTCCGCGATGATTCACCTCTCGAACGCCACGTTGCACAATCTCGCGAACGCATCCGTGGCGATTCCACGTGGGAAGCTCACCGTGGTCACCGGCGTAAGCGGCTCTGGAAAGAGCTCGCTCGTTCGCGGTGTGCTGATGCCTGCCGTCCATGCTGCAGTCGCGCGTGATCCCAAGGTCCTGCCCTTCGGGAAGGTCTCCAACCTTGGACGAATCGCGCGAGCCGTCGAGATCGATCAGAACCCGATCGGTCGCACGCCTCGCTCGACGCCGGCTACGTACGTCGGCATTTGGGATGACGTCCGCAAACTCTACTCCGCGATGACCGAGGCGAAGGCGCGCGGTTTTGGTCCGTCCCGTTTCTCGTTCAACGTCGAAGGCGGTCGGTGCGCGACGTGTGAAGGGCAGGGCTCCACCGTTGTGGAGATGTCGTTCTTGCCGGATGTCTTGGTGCCATGCGACGCGTGCGCTCAGATGCGTTTCAACACGGAAACGCTCGCAGTTCGATTTCGCGGCCACTCGGTGGGCGACATACTCAAGATGACCGTAGGAGACGCGCTTGAAACGTTCGAGAGTGTGCCGCGAATCCACCGTCCGCTCGCACTGCTGGCGGACCTCGGTCTGGACTACCTGACGCTAGGCCAAGCCTCCAACACGCTCTCGGGTGGCGAAGCTCAGCGCCTCAAGATTGTCTCGGAGCTCGGGTCACGCGAAGGCGCGACGTTTGCTGAATCTCTCTACGTCATGGATGAGCCCACGACGGGCTTGCATCGTGCGGATGTACTGCGTTTGATCGACGTCGTGCGCCGACTCGTTGCGCAAGGGCACACACTGGTGATCATCGAGCACAATCTCGATGTCGTGGCGGCCGCCGTTTGGATGATCGTCGTGGGACCGGGCAGCGGGTCCGAAGGTGGGCGCGTCGTGTTCGAGGGAGCACCGGCGGACTCCGTGGACTGTGCGGAGAGCGAAACCGGGAAAGCGCTCGCGCTCGCGCGCGATGAGCATCTCGGCCGAGCGGCAGCGACAAAGGCGAGGGCTGCGCGCGATGCCGATGGACAGCGCGTTCCACGCGCCTCGCGACGAAAAGCTCAGCCCGACAGTATCGTGTAGGCGTTGCTCGGGGCGGCAGGCCTCGAATTCAGACTGTCATCGTTCGGAGATCGGGAGCACGTCGCATACGTCCTAGAGTCTTGCTCTCGACAGTCTCGGCTGTAACCCCGGGTGCGAGCTCGGCAAGCACAAGGC
>CAZWQH010000325.1:0-5875 GCA_964635815.1 uncultured Sandaracinaceae bacterium | reverse complement strand
GGGCATCGAGATCTTCCCCAAGCAGGCCAAGCACCACACCACCAAGGGCTTCGGAAACCTGCTCTGGCTGCCGTGGTGGCACGGAGCGCCCGAGGGAGCGAACTCGTTCTACCGACGCGGGCCGGCCGGCGCACTCGAGGCGTACGCACCCACGGAGTTTCTGACAGCACCCGTCGAGGTGGTGGAGCGAATCATCGCCGCCCACGCCCGGCCCTCGCCAGGACCGCCCGACTCTGCCTCCTCCCCACCACGTTCGACCTCAACAGCGGGCATCTCCGAGACCGCGTGGGCCGACTGGCGTCGTCGGGCTCTCGCGGACTTGCCGTTGGAGCCCGTGTACGGCGCGTTGCTGACCGGCAACATGCACGGCTCCGGCTGGCTGGAGTGCCGTGACCCAGCCTCGCCGACGGGCGATCAGAAACCCTCGGCGAGCGTCGCGGACGGTACCGGCGAAGCCGAGCGGGGCGCCTTCCACTCGTTCATCACCGGGAAGACGCTCTCGGTGTTCGACTTCCTCACCGAGCATGGAGGCGCCGCCGACTTCAAGGCAGCCCGCGCGCGCGTCGCGGAGCTGGCTCGAACTCCGGAGCCGACTCCTCCACCGCTCGGCCCCGAGTGGGATCCGCCTCCACCGCCCAAGCCCCGCCGCAAGCCGCGCATCATCATCCGCACGGCCGAACACGAGGTGGTCGACGACGCGATCGCCGCGCTCGCCAAGGTGGACGGGGTGTTCTGCCGCGGGCAGCTGCTCGTTCATGTCGTGACGGACGCGAGCAAGCTCGCTGGCGTCATCCATCCAGGCGGGATGAGCCGCATCGTGCCTCTGGGCGTCGCGGGAATTCGTGACCGCCTGACGCTCGCCGCGGAGTGGCTGAGCCTCAAGGAAAAGAAGGGCGAGCTCGAGGAGGCACCGGCGCATCCGCCCGCCTGGGCAGCTCCCGCCGTCGAGGCGCGGAAAAGCTGGCCGCGGCTTCGGTACCTCGAAGGCATCGTCGAGTCCCCAGTGCTTCGACCGGATGGCACCATCATCGAACAGAAGGGCTACGACGAGCCCACGGGTCTGCTCTGTCTCCCGAACACCAAGTACCCAGCGGCGCCGGCGCGCCCCACGAAGGAGGAGGCACTCGCCGCCGCGAACCAGCTGCTGGAGGTGGTGGGCGACTTCCCCTTCAAGACCGACGCTCATCGCGCGGCTTGGCTCGCGGGGGTGCTCACGCCGCTGGCGCGGTACGCGTTCCGCGGGCCGTCGCCGCTCTTCCTGATGGACGCGAACGTTCGCGGCGCCGGCAAGTCTCTCCTCGCCGATGTCACGGGCGAGATTGTCTCGGGCCGGCCGATGCCGCGCACGCCGCAGGCGCTCGACGAGACCGAGGAAATCAAGCGCATCACCGCCATCGCGCTCGAGGGCGACAGGCTTCTGCTCATCGACAACATCAACAAGCCGCTCGGGTCCGGCGCGCTCGACACCGTGCTGACCGGCACCATCTGGAGCGAGCGCATCCTCGGCAAGAGCGAGAAGGTTTCCTTGCCTCTTCTCACCGTCTGGTACGGCACCGGCAACAACATCACCTTCAAGGGCGACACCGCGCGCCGCTGCCTTCACATCCGGCTCGACTCGGACCTCGAGAAGCCCGAGACGCGGGAGGGCTTCAAGCATCCGGACCTGCTCGCCTGGGTCCACGAGAATCGGCCGCGGCTGGTGATGGCCGCGCTCACCATGCTGCGCGGGTACTGCGCGGCGGGCCGACCGGCGGTGGGCCTGAAGCCGTGGGGCTCGTTCGAGGGGTGGTCGACGCTCGTGCGCAACGTCATCGTCTGGTGCGGGCTCGCCGACCCGGGCGAGACGCGCGCGGAGCTCGACGAGGTCGACACCGACAGCAACGTCCTCACGGACCTCATCTCCGGATGGGAGGATCTCCCGAACGGCTCGGGCGCGCGCGGCTGCACCATCGCCCAGGCGCTCGAGGCGCTGCGGGATGACGCCGAGGAGAAGCGGTATACGCGGCTCAGGTCGGCGCTGGGAGAGCTGTGCCCGCATCAGCCCGGGCAACTTCCGACGGCGCGGAAGGTCGGCTATGCGCTGCGACGTTTCCACGGCCGCGTCGTGGGCGGGCGCAAGCTCCAGATGCGCGTCGTGCACGGCAACAGGCTGTGGTTCGTGCACCAGGTCGGAAGCTCCGGTGGCGAGCCAACGGGCACGCTCGAACTACCGCTGAACGCTGCCGCCGAGCTCGAGGCCGGCGATGCCGATCGGGATTGATGATCCGCCGCACGGCGCGTTGGAGCGGCGCCGACGATCCCTGAGGCGGCGTGCAGTCCGTTTGCAGAACCCGTCGATGATCGCCAGGTTCTGCAAACGGATCGGCAAGCGACCACCTTTACCTGGTTCCTGAAGCCACGGGGAGGACGGACGTGAAAAGCCTAATCCTGCCCCAGAAGTCCGCGACAACCAGTCCCGCGGCGGGATCATCCGCCGCCCTACGCACGGCAACGAAGATGCCCGGTGGAACGTCCACGCGCTCACCCAGTCGGATCACCTCCGCGACACGTTGTTCGTCCTCCCCGCGTGCGACAACGTGCGTCTCGATCGCGTGGCCCTGCTCGATGTAGATGCCGAACTTCGACCAGTAGACAACCCGCGTCAGCTTCTCGCCCAGCAGCCCAATCGCCGTCGCGCGCAGCGGGAGGGCGAGCGCGCTGCCTCGCGGCGCGCATCCGGGGAACTGGCCGGCGGACGTGGGCGGCACAAACGCGTGCTGCTGCACGCGCTTCCGCAGCGAGGCGCGCGCTCGTCGATCCTTCTCGCCGCGGGCAGCGCCAGGATCGAGCGCACGCCAGACCCGCTGGGGGACGCCGGCAGAGCGTGGGTCGCTCGGATCGAGCGAGAGCGCGAGTGGAATGAGCACCTCTTCTTCGATTCGCTTGAGCCGCGAGTTGCAGGCCTGGCACGACGGTGCCTTCACCCGAGGCAGGTTGCCCGCGGACTCATCCGGGTACCAGCTCTTCGGGACGCCGTGGTCGTCGGTGGTGGCACCCCCGCCAAGGCAATGAACGCAGCGCCTGCTCTCGGAAGCCTTGTTCATCGCGTCTCGTTTGTGACTCGCTAACGTATCGCGCTCATGGCAACCCGACGACTGGGGTGGCGATGCGCGCCGAGTAGGTGGCGATGGGGTGGCGATAGTCCAGAGCATCGCCACCCCATCAAGCTACTGAACTTGCAGATGAAATTACCCTGGGGTGGCGATGGGTGTCGATCCTTGAGGTCGATCGGTCCGAAACAAGAGGACGACTGGCAAACAGCGGACAGCGCCGAAAGTGGAGGCGGCTGGGAACATCGCCACCCATCGCCACCATCGCCACCCCGACCACCACTCCGCGGGTCGCAAGGATCGGCCGACCGCCGACGCTTCTCCAGCGCGGCCGGTAGGTATCCGGTGACCGCCGGCGCTCTCCATGCCGGCAGCAACGGAGATCGCCCATGGCCTGGCCCCACGTCATCAAGCTGACCGCGACCTGCCCCAACTGCGGCGGGAGCACCGTCCTCGAAGCCATCCACCAACCGTTCGAGCGGGTCTACGGCAGCCGTGACCGCATCTACCGCTCCTTCACCTGGGCCGACTGCCCCGCGTGCGGCAACGAATGGCGTGTCGCCGCGAGCGTCGCCCACCACCAGCTCCCGGCGGCATGATGCGCATCTACGTCGCCCACCCGTACTCCGACGACGTCGCCGCCAACGTCGAGCGCGTCCGGACCATCTGCCGCGCCATCGTCGACGAGGGCCACCTGCCACTGGCCCCGCACCTCTTCCTGCCGGCGTTCGTGGACGAGACGACGGAGCGTGACCTGGCGCTGCGGCTGTGCACCGAGCTCGTCGGCGGTTGTGAAGCGCTCTGGTTCTACGGGACGCGCATCACGCCGGGCATGGAGCGCGAGATCTCCGCCGCGCAGGCGCTGGGCATCCCGATCGTCAATCGTCTCTATCGCGCGCCGGAAGCGCGAGCCGAAGGAAGTGTGAACCGATGATGAACCACGCCCCCCTCGACGAGCTCCCGTTGGGCGAGCTCAAGGCGCGCCACCGCGAGCAGCACCTCTGCCTCAAGTGCGACCACCACCTGGTCTGCGGCATGGCGAAGGCCCTCGACTCGAACCTACTCGTCACCATCAGCAGCTGTCTCGGCTTCCAGCCCGCGGAAGCAGACGATCCGGAGGAGCAGCATGCGCGCTGAACACCATCGAGCCCTCCGGCAACGCCAAGCCCCGAACGGCTGGCACCCGCGCGAGCGCGTCTGGTACGCGCATCGACGCGGCCGTGCTCCGAGGCGCGGTCCCGCTCGCGGTGCCTGCGGGCACACTCCTCGTCGACCTCGCAGGCGGCCGCGCCGCGCCGCCACTGTTCATTGACCGAAATATGGAACTTCCATATACTCTCGAAGTGGCCGACCGGAACGCGAGCCCAGAGAAGCCGAGCCGTGCGCGTGGTCGCCCGCGACGCGCCGACGCGCCCGTCGTCCCCTGGAACGAGGTAGATCGTCTGCTTGTCTTCGGCGAGCGCGTGAAGGACGAGTCCACCGGACGCGAAGGCGTCTCGTTTCCGTCGTACACGGAGCTTGCCGCGCGGTACGGCGTCTCGAAGTCCCGGATCGGTCAGTACGCCAAGCGCTCCAAGTGCTTGAGGCGGCGGGAAGAAACGCACCAGCGCGAGCAAGCTCGATATGAGCAGAAAGTGGTCGAACGACGTGCTGAGGCGCGCGCGCTCGGCACCGAGGACGTCGTCCGGATTATCGACGGCTACATCGAAGGCTTCAGCAAGGCGGTCGACGAGGGGAAGGTCCGCTTCGACAGCCCGGCGGACCTCGATCGGCTCGTTCGGTTGAAGGAGCTGATGCTCGGCAACGCCGACTCGCGCCAGGAGATCCAGGGCGGGCTCACGCTCGATGCGATCCAGAAGCGCCACCAGCGGCTGCGCGGGCAGATCGACGGCCTCACGCCAGAACTCGCAGGTGTGAGCACAACCGATGAGGGAGGCAGCGATGATCGCGCGGTTCACTGAGCCCGCAGCGGACTGCCGCTTCTCAAACAAAGTGGCAGTCCGCGACGCCGGGGCGACGGAGTTCTGCGCGCTTAGCCGCGTGGACGAGGCGCATCGGGCGAACGCGGACTGCCACTTTCCTTCCCCGCGCCCCTCCGCACAGGTGACGGCGGGCGCCGTGGTGGCCGACGACGAGGGCGCGCCGTACGCGCCCACGGGCGCCGATGCGCGATCGGTCGGAGCGGAGGCCGCCGGCCCAGCGCTGGGCGCGACGTTGGCGAACGTGGCGCGCGACGGGGCCAACGACGCCGAGCCCCCGGGGGGCGATCCCCCGTTTTCGCCGCGCGCGCCGGGCGTGCCCACCTCCGTCTCGCACCAGGGAACGGGTACGGATATGGACGCACGCGCAAGTGCCCGGAATACCTCGGGCCCGGATCCGGAAACCAAGCGCCGTGGAAATGGACGCGCCGAGACGGCGTCTTCAGCAGGGCAGCTGCCGGACGGCGCGGAGGATGTCCTCGTCGCTGGGCGCAGCGTAGATGGTCGTCGTGTCGACGCTCTTGTGACGGGCGAGGCGCTGGACGAGCCGGATGTCGCGCGTGGAACGGTAGGCGTTCGTGAGCGCGGTGTGTCTGAGCGCGTGGAAGTTGAAGTCGGTGTCGAAGCCGGCGCGCTCCTGCCAGACCTTGAAGAGGTAGCGGAGCGTCCGGGTGGCGATCCGCGTCCCCCTCCGCGAGACGAAGACGGGCGCGCCGGCGTCGAGGCTCTCTCCGCGATCGCGCTTCCAGCGAGCGAGCTTGCCGAGCTTGTACCAGACGCCGTCGGGCAAGAAGACCTCCTGCGTCG
>CAZWQH010000324.1:0-5877 GCA_964635815.1 uncultured Sandaracinaceae bacterium | reverse complement strand
GCGCACGGGACCCGATCTCGCGCGCGTCGGGATCCGGTACTCGCCACTGTGGCACTACCGGCACATGATCTCGCCGAGCGAGATGTCGCCCGGCTCGCTCATGCCGTCATACGAGTACTTGCGGTCGTCGAAAGTCGACTTCAGTCGGACGCCGAGCAAGCTGCGCGGAATGCGAGCCGTCGGTGTCCCGTACGCGGAAGCCGAACTCGCCGGCGCGAGCGACGACGCGCGTGACCAGAGCGTGGCGATCGTTGCCGAGATGCGCGTGGAAGACAAGCGCCTCACCGTGGCAGCAGATTCGGAGCTCGTCGCCTTGATTGCGTACCTGCAAAGACTCGGGCGTACGGCATCGACGTTCGACAGGAACGCGCCACGCGGGTCCTCGAATGCGGTTGCGCAGGTTGCGACGGGAGGTGAGCGATGAGCTGGATACTGAAAGGCGTGTTCGCAAAGAGTCCGCTGATACTTGGACCCGTCACTGCGTTGGTACTGTTCACGGGTGTGTTTGTGATTGCAGTGATCGTCGCGCTGCGGATGCGCAAGGGGCGAACGGATGCTCTCGCTCAACTTCCCCTGTGCGACGACTTGTCGGAGTCGCGCACATCGAGAGAGGTGAGCCATGTCTGAACACCCGACTGCAACCGGCTCTGAGCGAAGAATTGACGAACTGCAAGGCCCTATCCTCCACGAATACGACGGCATCGAAGAAGCGGATAACGCGCTGCCGGCATGGTGGTTGACGTCGCTCTTCCTCACGGTCCTTTTCGCGGTCATGTACTGGGCCACGTTCGAAACCTACAAGTTCGGTGATGGTCCGCTCACGAGTTTCCAGAAGGACCAGGGCGCGCGCGCCCGTCGTGCTGGCGGGCCAGTCACCAGTGAGCGTCTCGAAGCCTTGTCTCACGACAACGTCACCCTCGGGGACGGGAAGAGCGTCTTCGCCGAGCGCTGCGTCACCTGCCACGGAGAACACGGAGAGGGCAAGATCGGCCCCAATCTGACTGACCGCTTTGCAAAGAACTCGAGCGTCCCCGCCGATGTATTTCAGATCATTTCGCGCGGAGTGAGCGGGAAGGGGATGCCCGAGTGGGAGCCGCTTCTTGGCCGCGCTGCGGTTCAGAACGTAACGGCGTATGTGCTCTCGCTTCGTGGCACGAACGTTCCCGGGAAGGCCCCAGAGGGCAAGCCAATCGAAGGAGTGCAGTGACTACGAGCTCGGGCGCGTGAGCAACGTGAAGCGTGCCCTCCCAGTTGTTCGCGAGGATCGCGCTGGCTCTCTCCTCAAGGACGGGAGTCGAGTCTCGATCATTCCGGCTGACGTACACGGTAGGTGGGCGACGATCCGCAACGTGATGTTCGCGGGCTTGATCGTCGTGTACCTGGCGCTCCCGTTCATTCGGATCGACGGCGAACCCGCCCTCTTTCTCGACGTTGTCCATCGGCGCTTCTATCTGTTTGGTGGGCGATTCAACGCCCAGGACGCTTGGCTGCTCTTCTTCGTGCTTACCGCGGTGGGGCTTTCGCTGTTTGTTATGGCTGCCATCGTCGGTCGCTCGTGGTGCGGTTTCGCATGCCCGCAAACGGTCTTTCTCGATGGTGTCTATCGACGGATCGAGCGCTGGATCCTCGGAAGCGTCAGCGAACGACGCAAGCGCGCAGCGAGTCCAAAAACTGTCAGCGGGCGTGCACGGGTCCTGGTCCTTCACGCCTTCTACCTCCTGGTTTCCTCGATCATCGCGCACGCGTTCCTGAGTTACTTTGTCTCGTTGCCGTCCTTGGCCTCGATGGTCACCGCGTCGCCAGCCCGTCACCTTGGCGCGTTTGCGCTTGCGACTGCGATGACCCTGGTGCTCTACGGCAACTTCGCCTGGTTCCGCGAGCAGACGTGTCTCATCGTCTGCCCCTACGGACGCCTGCAAGGATCTCTTGCGGATCGAGACACGCTGATCGTGACGTACGACAGCGCGCGCGGTGAGCCTCGCGGGAAGGTGTCCGAGCCCGATCGAGGCGCGTGCGTCGATTGCTTTCGTTGCGTTGACGTGTGTCCGACTGCGATCGACATCCGAAAGGGTGCGCAGCTCGACTGCATCGGGTGCACGGCGTGCATCGATGCGTGCGACGAGATCATGCAGAAGCTCGCGCGACCCAAGGGGCTCATCCGGTACGAATCCGAGCGAGGGCTGACCGCCGGCTCTCGCAAATTCCTCCGTCCGCGCCTCCTCCTCTATGCAGGCATCCTCCTCGCTTGGTCGGGCGGTGCCGCGTTCGCCGCGTCGCGAAGAAAGAACTTTGAGGCTTCGCTGCTGCGCTTGCGCGGCGCGCCCTACACCATCGAAGCGATTCCGGGCGGGGATCGCGTGCAGAATATTTTTGAGCTGCACCTGATCAGCAAGTACCACCGGCCGGAAACGTTCACGATCGAGCCGGTTGCGGCATCGACTCTCGCGTACTCGATCGCGATGCCGCGCGTAACGCTTGCGACGTTTGGCGCGCAGCGCGTTCCTGTGTTCGTGCAGACCACGCTCGCGGACGGTGCTCCAGGGCTGGCTCGCGGGACGCGCGTCGATCTTCGCATCGTTCCAGCGCATCATCCGAGCGATGCGAGAACGGTGACTGCGACGTTCCTGGGTCCAGGTCAGCCATGATGAGCGGAGGCCTCGATGCGTGGACCTGGGGAGCGCTTCTTATGGCGAGCTTTGCGGCAGCGATCGCGTCCATCCCGCACTGCGCACTGATGTGCGGCCCCATCGCGATGCTTGCCTGCGGTACGGAACGCGACGCGCTGGCGACGGGATCGACCCGCGGACGCACAGCGCTCTACTTGACGGCGCGGCTCGCAAGTTACGCGGGGGTTGGTGCAATCGCCGGAGGAATCGCGCGCGTCGTGTTTCAAAACCTGCTCCCCGATTGGTTGCTCGCGGCGAGCATTGCGCTTGCGTGTGTGTACTCGGCGGTTCGCCTTCTCAGACGCACGCGAACTCAAGCCGACGTCGTGTCGATTGGGCCGGTCCCAGCGAGGGTCACTCCGAGCCGCACTACCGGTTTCGCTACGCCCGTGATCCTAGGACTTGCGAACGGCTTGCTCCCGTGTGGCGCGCTCTGGGTTGGAGCGGGGATCGCAGCCGGTGGCGGCAGCGCCGCAAGGGGGGCAGTCGCGATGATCGTGTTTGGCGCCGTGACGTCAATCGGTCCGATGGTGTTTCGGCGAAGTGCCTCGCTCGCGATTGTTCATGGAGCGCTAGGACGCCGAGTGGTCGCCATCGGCCTGATCGCGATCGCGTCCGTTGTGGGATATCGGACTGTCTCCGGAGCACTGGCAAAGAGCGACGAGACCGCGGTCCGCGTCACCGCGTGTGGCTGTCCTCGCGACTAGAGCTCGTCTCACGCGAAGGTGCTCCGAAGGAGCGTTCACCACCTTCAGACGAGAAACGCGTAGAGCTTGCCGGCAAGGGCGCCGTGCGAGAACCTCAGACTCATGCTTCTTGGTTGTGATCTGCTTTCTGTGCGAGCGAGCGCCGCAACGCTTCTAGCGCTCGGTGTGCTTGGTTTGGGCGCATGCGGACGCATCGGGTACGACAGGCGTTTTCCGAGGGACGCCGACTTCGCGATGGATGCGGAGTCCGGGTTGCTCTCAGCGCCCGACTCCGGACTCGACGCTGCGTCTCGATTGGATTCGACCGTGACGCGCGACGCTCCGACCGAGGGCACCGGTGAAATCGGAGTCGCCGATACCGAAGTCGCTGATGTCGCGCGTGCAGACGACCAACCCAGCGATGTTGGGAGCGGGGGCGCCGCGAGCGATGTTTCCGACGCTAGCGCGCGCGCGGATGCGGGATGCAGCCCCGCGGCACCCGGAGCGATTCGCGTTGAGGCTGTTTTCGCGACCGCTGACGACGACTGGGCGCGTGTTGCTCACGGCAATGATGGCGCGACGTTTTTTCTCGTGAGCACCTTCAGTTCCCAGATCGACGTTCTAGGGATCTCAGAGATCCTCCCGCCCGGTGGAGGCTCGGTTCTCGTGCGTAGGGGGCCGCGCGGTTCTCGCGATTGGGCCCTCACGTTTCCTCACGAAACCCTCGGGTTCTCTGCATCGAATGGCCATCTCGTGGTTGCGGTGGGGGACAGCTCCGGAGTTGGGCACGTGACCCTACAGTGGATCGACCCGGTCACCGGGGCCCCAATCGGTACCGCGAGTTTTCCCACCGACTCGTCGGCTATCCCCAATTGGGGGGTCCACCTGGACGTAAGCTCCGAAGGGCGTGCACATGTCGCCGGAGTGTTCTCCGGCTCGATTGAAATGGGTGCAGGCCGTGTCCTCACGGCCCGGTCCACCGGATTTGATGTCTTTGCCACGTCGATCGGTCCCGGTAACGTCTTTCACTGGGCACAAACGTACGGAACTCCCGACACGGGAGCCGGAGACTTCGCGCGTGCCATCCGAAGTGACGGCACCGGTCTGGTCGCTGCGATTCAACTCCTCTCGAACTCGTACGACTTCGGTGGTGGGAACGTCGGTGGCCGAGCGAGTGGAACGTCCCACTATGTCTTGGCGCTCGATCGGGACGGCACGTATGTCGCGGCCGTCGGCGGGACAACGCAGGACTGGCTCGCGCCACTCTCCGATCACGGTGCTGTCGGTGCGACCGACCTTGGCGCCGGGCGCAACGAGCTAAATCGCATCCGACCAAACAACACGATTGCGTGGAGATCGGCCCTTCCGCTCTCGTTCCTTCCGCTGAACGCCGTGATCGAGTTGACCGACGGTTGGATCGGCTCCGGTCAAACGCTCGGCGGTGTCTATGGCGGAACTGTGTTCGCGCCGTTTGGGCAGTTCATCTACTTCGAACGCATCGACGGGTCGACCGGTGTTCCACGGTGGGTCGCGAGCGTTACTGGCTTCGCAAACGTCGTGGCCGGTGATCAAGACGCGTGCGGAGCTGGATACTTTGTTCTTACCGCGAACTCACCGGTGACAATCGCCGGGTCAACGTACAACCCATCGATGGGCGATGCATATGTCGTGTCGGTTACGCCGTGAAAACCGGCGGAAGGTTTGGGGGTGATTCAGATCTGCTCACGGACATCTGCGGCAATCGCCTCGACGTTTCCCGAGGTAAGGACGTCGAACCTCAAACGATCCAGACAGCTCAACCATCCGAGGGAAGAAATTTTCTTTGCAAGCGTAGCGTAAGGAAACCCACGGGACGACGGTGACTGCGTGCCCGTGTCCACCTAGGGTCGCGGCGAGGTCACAATGAGCGAGACGACGGCGGCACTGCGCGAGATCTTGAAGACGACGACGATAGACGTCGCGAAAGGACGCGCGCTCGGCGCGAAGCTCGCGAAGAAGGATCGCGAGACGTGGGCCCCGCTCGCTGCGCGATTCAAGCCCAGTGGACACCTCGCTCTGACCCAGGAAATAGTCGTGCAGCTGTGCCTTGAGCAGCCGATTGATCACCCCCTTCACGAAGCCGCTCGTGCGCTGCTCGCCGACGGAACGATTGATTGGACGCCCTGGACGTCGATCGCGACATCTCCCCGACCCGGGCGTGCGACGCGCGCGCTGATCATCTCGAAGATCGATCCGCTCGCCTTCGCGCTCGAGGACGCACGCGTCGCAGTGTGGTCCCTGCTCAGCGGCGAACACGTCCGCGACCTCGCATTGCCGATCAAGAATGGGGCCGGGCTAGCGTTCGCGGAGACGGCCGAGGGGACTATCCGCGTCCTCTCTGTGAAGTACGCGAAGAATCGGATGGCGGACGGCTACCTGATCTGCGAGTGCCCGCGCGGCGGCACAAAGTTCGACGTCGCGCTGGAGCTAGAAAAAAGCTCGTCGGTCTTCAAGGTGAGGTGGACGCCCGACCTATCGCTTTGTGC
>CAZWQH010000323.1:0-5901 GCA_964635815.1 uncultured Sandaracinaceae bacterium | reverse complement strand
GGATCGTCTAACGGCAGGACGCCAGACTCTGACTCTGGCTATCTAGGTTCGAATCCTAGTCCCCGAGCCAAGTAGCTGTGATGCACAAAGGATCTTGTCTGTGCGGGGCCGTGACCTTCGAGGTCTCAGGCTCGTTGCCCCCGCCCGATGCGTGTCACTGCTCGAAGTGTCGCAAGGTGTCTGGACACTTCTGGGCGTCGTCCGACGTGCCGCGCGACGCGGTGACGATTCACGGGGTCGACAAGCTCACGTGGTTTCAGTCCTCGGAAAAAGCGCGCCGCGGTTTCTGCTCCACGTGCGGAGCGCAGCTTTTCTTCGACGCTCGGAAGGCGTCGTGGCTCGGCGTCGCGATGGGCGCGTTCGATCGCCCGACGGACACGAAGCTCGCGATTCACATCTATGTTGCCGACAAAGGCGACTACTACGAGATAGCGGACGGCGTTCCGCAGAACCAACAGTAGCGGAGCAAGAACGGTGAGCCACGGTCTGCAATGGTCAGGGGGTCTCCCGGGTGCGATGTTCGCGCGTCAGTGTCTGCATCCCAATTTCGGGAAGGAGACACATGAACAAAGCCCTCACATCGACGTTGTTGGTCCTCGCGGTTTCCGCATGCGGCGGAATGGTGCGCACGAATGGCACCACCACTGAAACCGGCAGCAGCGGAACGACGAGCAACACAGGCGCAACCTCCACTGCAACAGCCGGCTCCGCATCGTGGGCTGGCCTGGTCGAGCCCGCGAACGGAACGTGGTCGCTGCAGGAGCGCGAGTACTGGAACGCACTGAACGAAGAGCTCGCGGGATACGTCCGTGACGCGCGCCAGAACTGCGGAGTGGACATCGTCGCGTCGTATGAGCACGAGACGTTCCGCGGTCGCATGACCGAGGGCGGCACGTACGGCCTCACGTCGTTCGATCGGAACTGCGTCAGCGTCGTGCAGATGGTTCGCGATATCTGCGTCCAGGGCGGGCTGGGCCTACAAGCCATCCAAGCTGCCAACGGTCCACGTCGACTGATCTGCGCGCACGGGCCCATGGGCTACTCGCTTGAAGGCGGCGTCGGTCGCGTGTCGTTCAACGAAAACTACAACGGCATGGGTTGGCCTAACGAGTGGAGCGAGTACATCAAGTCTCACCTCTGAGGACGTCGGTTGACGGCGTGAAGGGGCTGTATTTGACAGCCCCCCGTCCCGTAGGTCAGGGTACGCGCCTTCTCGCAAGGGAAGGCACTGCAAAGGTCCCATCGTCTAGTGGTTAGGACACTGGCCTCTCACGCCGGGAACAGGGGTTCAAATCCCCTTGGGATCGCCACATTTTTCGGAGCAGTGAGAGCTCCGAAGCGAACATAAGCAACCTGGTAGGTACTCGGAGCTTTCCAAGAGCGGTCGAACCTCTTCTCATCGCAGCATGATTCGGGTCTGATGGCTCAATGAGTCGTCGGCGTGAGGAACAGGAGAATCAGGAAGACGGGCTCGCAACCGCTCTCGTGACCGTTACCGGCGATAGAGCGCACCTGACTCCGGGTGACGACGCGACCCCGGACGTGCAGCTTGGTCGACTCTCGGAATCGGACTCTCGTTACGAGTCTCGTTCGGTTCTCGGTCGCGGTGGCATGGGTGAGGTCTCTCTCTGTCTCGATCGACGTCTTGGGCGCGCGGTCGCACTCAAGTCGCTCCAGTTGGACGGTCCGAACGCGGCGCGACGTTTCCGTCGCGAGTACGCCATTCAAGGACAGCTCGAACACCCGTCGATCGTTCCCGTGTATGACGCAGGCACCGCGGATGACGGTTCACAGTTCTTCACGATGAAGCGCGTACGCGGACGCACTCTGCGAGAGATCTTGCGTGCGCGCGCCGAGAACGACGCGGAGACCGTAGACGCGTTCCCTCTCCGACGGTTGCTCGCACTGTTCGTTCAGGCGACGCAAGCTGTTGCGTACGCGCATTCGCGCGGCGTGGTTCATCGAGATATCAAGCCCGAGAACATTATGGTCGGCGCGTTCGGTGAAGTGTACGTGCTCGACTGGGGTGTCGCGAAGCTGTTACGTGAGGATGCCTCCGAGGAGCTCGCCGGTCTGGACGAGTACCGGATTCCCGAAGTAGCGCCAGATCTAACGGGGGCGGGGCTCGTGCTCGGGACGCCTGGCTACATCCCGCCGGAGATGGTCATGCGCGGCGCGAGCGCGAACCCGGCCGCCGATGTGTTTGCACTCGGAGCGATCTTGTTCGAGCTGCTCGTGGGGCAGCCCCTCTTTCGCGGCAATGCCGAATCCCGTCTCAACGCGCTTCGCAATGCATACGACCCTCACCCTAGCCAGCGCGACGAAACGAAGGAGATCGCTGACGAGCTTGATGCAATTTGCGCCCGTGCCCTCGCGCCGGACCCAGCCATGCGATTCGAAGACGCGCGCGGGCTCGCCAACGCCATTGAAGCGTTCCTGAACTTCGAACAGAACAATACGCTGAGGCGCGCGATGTCACGGGACCTGTCCGCCGTCGCTGCCAAGCTCGCGGACGAAGCTCTGCGCGAGCCGCCCGCAGCAGAAACCAAGCGCGAGATGCGGCCCGGCGATTCCCTCCACACTGCGCGGGAGGACGCGCTCAAAATACGCTCGGCGGCTCTCCGACACGCCGGGAGCGCGCTCGCGCTCGACCATGAGAACGAGGCGGCATCCACGGTCATCTTCGAATTGCTAAGTCACGAACCCAAGCAGATCCCTGCCTCGGTCGAGCGCGTGATTGAGAAGGAGGACTCTGCGCGCGCTCGCGGACTCGCGCGCAACGGCGCGCGCACATTCGTCGGCCTGTACGCTTTCCTCCCGTTCGTTTTTTGGCTCGGGGTCAAGGATTTCGCCCTCCTTGGCGTCATCTACGGGCTGATTACGGTCGTGATCATCGCCGGGTTCTACCTCGCGCGTATGGAAGTGCAGACCATCGGAAGGTTGACCGGGATAACGGTGCTGACGACGCTCGTCGGCTGCTGCACCACGTTGCTGTTCGGGCCGTTCATGATCGTGCCGGGATTCGTGGCCACCAACACGTTGGCGTGTGCCCTTCAGCTTCGACGCAACCGCGGGGTCACGGTTGCGATCGGAGTCGCCGGGTTGTTACTTACCGCCGGAATCGAAGTGAGCGGGATCTTCTCGACGATGCAGGTCCTCAAAGACTCAATCGTGATCACGTCGCCTCTCGTGCACCTCTCTCCAATCCCGCTCTACGCGATTCTGATCGGGTCGTCGCTCGCGATGCTGCTGATGCCCACTCAGACGGCTATGCAGTTCGGCTCCACGCTCCTCGCAGCCGAAACTTCGCTCCATATGCGACGGTGGCAGCTTGAGCAATTGTCGCTCGGGTCTTCGGCCAGTTCGTCGTTACGAGCACCTTCGCACTGATCAGGTTTGCGATTGGGTCTCGTGGTCGGATGCGACAACATACAGTCCGGTTCGGGTTCAAGTAGAACGCATGTCCACAACGCTCCCTCCTAAAGCTGATGTCCGAGCGGTACTGCGTGCTGAGCTTGCGCGTCTGCTCGAAGCCACGGCACACGCTGCCGCGCAGTCACGCGCGGGCGCGGTCCACGAAGACAACCGGGCCGAGGGTGACAAAGATATGCGCTCCACGGAGCAGAGCTATCTCGCGCGTGGTCAGGCTATGCGGGCCGAGGAGCTTTCGGAACAGCTCGCACGATTCGATCAGATTGAAATGCCGAGCTTCGGGCCGAAGTCTCCGATTGACGTTGGGGCACTTGTGCTCGCGACGGTGGAGAGCGCGAGCGGCTCCGTCGAAAACAAGGTGCTGTTCATCAGCGCGCTCGGAGCTGGTTCGTCCCTCAGCGTGGGAAACGCGCGAGTAGTGGTTATCTCACCATCGTCTCCCGTCGGGGCCCTCCTGATCGGTCGCAAGCTCGGCGACTCGTTCGAGCTTACCGTTGCTGCACGCGGCACTCAGGAGTGGGCCATCGAAGCTGTCGCCTAATCCGAGGACAGGGTGCATCCCGACTGCTCGCCCGTCGGGAACAGGGTAATTCCCGACTGCTTGCAGGTCGGGAACAGGGTAATTCCCGACTGCTTGCAGGTCGGGAACAGGGTAACTGTGAACCACACCGTTCTAGGCGACGCGCGAGCGAGGGTTCGCGAGCTCTTCGTAGAGACCGCAATCGTCACAGACGGGGTCCGGCTGAAGCGACGCTGCCGCGAGCTGCCCGCAGCGACGACAGTGCGTATGCGCGCTCGAGAGCACGTGCGTCCCAGAGACGGCAGCTGCGTGTGATTCGTTTGTCGTGCCTCGCGTCGCGACGTAGCGCACGACTCGACCGATGACCTCTCTGTCCGCCAGGATTTTTCGGTGTCCAAGGCCCGAAGTCGTCAGAAGCGTCGCGTTTGCCTTTGCCCGCGCAATGGAGGCGCCGTTCTCCCATGGGACCTCCTTGTCGTCGGCGTCGTGAACCACGAGGAGCGGCAGGGCGAGTTGCGGCGCAATCGCTTCGGCCCGGAACGAATCGATCGGGGCACCGAAGCGCTGTTCGAAGACGCTCTTGGTGGAAGCAATGGTGGACTCGTTCATACCGAGTGTACTCGTCAGGACCTCGAACCAATCGCGTTCATGAGCGGGTGTTCCGATCATCACGCCGCACTCCGCGTTGAGCCCGCGAGTAACCGCGACCGCGCACGCCGCTCCACCGAACGAATGCGCGACGAAAGCTTCGATAGATCCCGTCGCTGCGCTCACGGCTTCCGCAACGTGCTTCACCGTGTCGCCAAACTCCGGGAGCGAGAGCATTCGACCACCCGACTCGCCGTGGCCTGGGGCGTCGAACGTCACCACGCGAAAGCCAGCATCTACGAGCGGGTCGACGAAGCTGCGAAGTTGGCTCGCGCGCCCTCCCCAGCCGTGAACCAAGAGGACTACCGGACCGCTTCCCCAACTCCAGACTGCGATGCGCTCCGAATCAGGACCGAACTGAATCGTGAACGTCTTGGCGCGTTTCATCACAGGCGTACTCAGAGCGCGTGACTGGCGACGCGGCGGGGTGCGCATAAACAAGTTGGCTGCGGCGCGACTCGCCAACGTCGGAGAGACGGACTGCAGCACTCCGAAACCAAGCTCTAGAGCTGCCTCTGCTACGACTTTTGCCATCCGAACGTTCGTTCTTTTTTCTGCAGACATTCCGGCCTCCGGGTACAGCGAGTGGGTTACATCTTCCTGGGTCGCGAGCGATCGATAAGAGACTCGAAAGCCGTGCGAGCCCGCATCATGGCTTTGGGATCACGTAGCAAGAACGTGGCGTGGTGGTGCGAGAACTCGATCCCGCAAAACTCGTAAGCGAACTGTTCAACGTCGGTCGAAGGATCGAAGTGGCCTTCAGAAACTCCGGTGCGAGCGACGGTGGCCACCACGTCGTGCCAGTCCTTCTGTTGCTGAACCAGGAGGTCGCGAGCAGGACCGTCACGATTCTCGAGCTCCAAGACCGCCGCTAAAAAGGGGCATCCACCAGGGAATTCTTCACGCGTGGGCCATTCGATCATATTCTCGAAGAGCGCGCGAACACGAGGTTCGCCTCGCGGCGCTTTTAGCCCGGGCTTCACGACGTGCTCGACGAATCGGGCCGCTAAGTGCTCGAGGACCTGAACCTGGAGCGCCTCACGCGAACGGAAATGAGCGAACAACCCACTCTTGGAGAGGCCCAGGGAGTCCGCCAACGTTCCTATGGTGAGGCCCTCGACCCCAACGCGACTCGCAATGAGCGACGCTTGCTCGAGAATCGCCGCTCTGGTTGTATCGCCCTTACGCACCTGGAGTGAATAGCACGGTCGTTCTATTTATCGCAACGTCTTTTTCGATGGAACCGATCGCGTGGCTTGGGCAGCCTTTGGCAGCATTCAGACCGATCCCTTCCCTTCCTC
>CAZWQH010000322.1:0-5939 GCA_964635815.1 uncultured Sandaracinaceae bacterium | reverse complement strand
CCGTGTTCGCATCTTGAACGAAGCTCTCGGTCTTGCCTCGACGCGTTCGAACTACAACTCGGTATCGGCCACGGTCGCAGATCGCGCAGGCGTCCCGGTCGGAGCATTCGTCAACTACGATCCGACAAAGTTTTACGCCCGGGGTAGGGCGATTCTCGCCTCGAGCTCGACGACGGTCGGGGAAACCGAGTGGACGTTTAGTTGGACCGCGCCGAATGCTGGGACCGGGCCAGTCACGCTGTTCGTCGCGGTAGTTGACGGGAATGGTGCAGATAGCACCGCAACAGAAACCCTGACCGACCCGTTCGGCGATGATATCGCGGAGGGCGTGTTCCAACTCGCGGAGGATGGGCCTTCGGCGTCACTTCTGCTTCGCGCACGCCCGAGCCCGTCGATGTTGGCCGGTCTAGCGGCGCGCGACTGGGTCACCCGACGGCCCCCACCAACGCATGGCTCAAAGTAGAGCCTCAGTTTTCTAGCGTCCCCAGAGGGATTCGAACCCTTCCGGAATCAGTCGAGTAAGTTGGCGTCGACACTCGGTTTTGCCTGATTCCGTATGGTGATTCGTTGATTTGCGCTCTTCCGTTTAGTGACGTCTAGTACCGCTGAAAACCGGGCTGTGCGACAGAGTTTGGGCATCTAATGGGCATTGGATTTCGGGCGAGTTGCGTCCGGAAAGGCACCGCGGTCGGACCGCACCGCCGAGCGTCCACCATAAAGGTGCGCCTCACGGTCGCTGCGTAGCTGTGGATCGCCGTCGCCCGGGTCTCTCGGTTTGGCCGAAGGATCGGCCGCCTGCTTGTTGCTTGCTAAGGCGGCGGGTGATTTCGCGCAGAAAGACCTGAAGGTTGGCATCGCCTGGGTCGTCCACTCGTAGTCGAAAGGGGTCGCACACTTCAGCACCAATCCAGCGCCCAGGTGTTCTCTGAATGCGATGCGTTGGGGCGACGAGGACGACCCGATCGCCGACAACGAGCAAGGAGGGCCGTGCGTACCCGACTTCGAAGCGATCTCCCACGCGCGCTCGGCCACAGATCACGACGTCCACCTCGATCAGATATCGATTCTGAGGGAACGACGCGAGCCAGCGTTGGACAACGACACCGCGCGCAACGATCCCGGAACGACGACAGTTTGCAGCCGCCTGCCAGGCCCATACGGTCGGTTCGCGGCCTGCACCACACGCCTCAGCAGTGTTCACGTGTGTACTCGGTGCCAGAGTTAGGACTGCGAGGATCTGAGACCGAATCATCGGCCGTCTGACACCACGAACTCCATAGTGTTCCAGTCACGCTCGGGACAGACGCTGTAAGGCGGAACAACATCGTAACCAGGGGCGTTGGGCCAATGTGTGTCCGCAGAGGAACCATTTGGTGAACGTGTGTTTCACGTTAGCTAGAAAGACGCGCTGCAAGATCCGGGAGCAACGATCGGCGCTAGCAAATCTCTTGAACGGCGCAAACGCGGTTCGAATGGTTGATCGCATGCACCGCAGTTGGAGTGTCTCTGGCGGGCTCTTGTCTTGCCTGCTCATCTCCTGTCGCTCATTCGGACCACCCGTCGAGACACGTCAGGTACTCGCACCCGGACTGGAGGTAGCGATCGCAGTGCAGACGGACCCGCGGCGCACACACACACTGACGTGCGGTTACCGACTGCACGTGACAACTCTCCGCAACGGCGCGCGCGGCCCGACGCTAACGCACGACACGGTCTCGGATGACTGCGGTCGCGATTGGAACGTGGGGTTGGCTGACGACCAATCGGTAGTGTTTCGCGCTGGTGGAGCGCTCTTCCGAGAGAGCTACGACGAGTGGACACATGTGAGCTACTCGGAGCCGACCACATCCGACATCGCAGCTCTGCGATGGACCTGGACCGCGGCCGTTCAGAACCCTTGGACCCAGGCCGGGGCGTACCGGGCGCTGCGGCGCCTGGGGGCGCACAACGGCTACGACGACCTTATCCGACGTCGCGCGATCGAATGGCCGCCTGCTCTGCCTGTGCTCTGCGGACCGCGGCTGCTGGAAAAGGATGTTCCGTCCGATGTCCGTCGGGTTTGCCGCGCGCGTCGAGGAAGACAGCGTTCTTAAGGCGTCGAGTTCTTGGGGTGCTCTGACAGTGGCTCAGAGGCCACCTCGCTGTCGCAGAATATGTCCGGGTGCGCTAGGTTAGCGAGATAACATGACTACGCCGCTCCTAAGCGAACAGCTAGCGTTTCGCGGCACCTTTACGAAGGTAATGTTCAAGTTGGCGCCCGAGGGCCTGCTTCCGCTGCAGAAACCGGAGCTCAGAGCAAACAACGCGCCGCTACGCGTGACCGACGCGACATCCACGCGAGTGGTAGTCAAGTCCCCTGGAGGCAACACCTTTGGGGTCGTTCAAGCTGAGAGCGCAGAGTTGAGCACCACGTACTTTGGGGACTTCGCCAAGATTTCATCCCAAAAGCAACGTGACGAGTACCAATCGGAGAAGCTGAAAGCGTTCCTCTCCCTTCTCGTCGACTGCGGGGCGTGTTTTGATTTTTTCGGACTAATCGTCGTCGCTCGACTGGAGGGAGGCACCGAGGAAAAAGCGCGCGCCCTTCAAGCAACCATAGGACGCGCCATCGGCATGGAATCACTCAGTGAAGGCATGCCGATACTCGACTTCTCGGCGCGGGTCGGACACGCGGCGACCGAGGACGTGTTTTCGAATCTATATCCTGACCACGAGCGACATCAGCCACGCGCTCCAGATCCCTAAACGAAGCGTGTACGAACTCGTCCAGGCACGCCGCATCCCGTTCCATCGCGTCGGCCGACTCATCCGGTTCCGCGAGAACGACGTGCTAGCTTGGTTGGAGCAAAACCGAGTGCCGGCGTCGGAGGAATCCCGATGACAGCACGAAAGATCAACAACGCATGGTGGGTGGATTTTCAATGGCAGCACGTGACGGGAACGAGAGGCGTTTCTCGTGAACGTGTACGGCGGAGATCTCCCATCCAGAACAAACGCGGCGCCGAAGAGTATGAGCGACACCTTCGTCAGCGCCTTTCAGATGGTCGTTCAATCGATGCGAGCGATGAGCCCGCGATCCCTACCTTCGCGGACTTCGCAGCGGAGTTCATGCGGACGTACGCAGCAGCGAACAACAAGGCGTCCGAACTCGACACGAAACGCTGCATCTTGGAAGCACACTTTCTGCCGCGGTTTGGTCGTCGAAGGCTGGACGAGGTCACGTTGCGAGACGTCGAGACATTTCGAGGCGAGCTCAAGGCGGCCACGCTGTCCGCGAAACGAATCAACAACGTTGTGGGCTGCCTGATGCGAGTCCTGCGTTACGCCGAGGAGATAGAGCTTCTCTCGTCGGTCCCCAAAGTGAAGCCCCTTCGCGTGCCAGTTCCGAAGTTCGATTTCTTCGACTTCGACGAGTACGCACGATTTGTTGCGGCCGCATCCGCTGACCCCGAGAGACGCGTGATGGCGCTGCTCGCGGGAGATGCCGGGTTGCGAAAGGGAGAGATCGCGGCGCTCGAGTGGGGCGATGTCGATCTCGATGGGCGCCGCCTAACGATTCGTCGCAACGCTTGGTACAAACATTCGAGAGAGCACGTGGATACCCCAAAAGGTGGGCGCGAGCGCACCGTCGAGATGACAGACCGTCTGGTCCGCTCTCTCCGTTCCCATCGCCACCTTCGTGGCCCACGCGTCCTCACTAACGCCGAGGGTGGCGGACTTCGACCGGCATCACTCGAATACGCGGTGCGCGCCATCTGCCAACGCGCCGGACTCAGACAAGTTGGTTGGCATGCACTCCGACACACGTTCTGTTCGCACCTTGCGATGAGCGGCGCGGATGCCCGGACGATTCAAGAGTTTGCCGGGCACTCCACATTGACCATGACCATGCGTTACATGCATCTCGCACCGAGCCATAAGCGCGGCGCCATCACACAGCTCGAGCGGTCCCACGGCCAGCTCGGCCTGAATCACCTCACCACAGGAGGGGAGAGCCAGAGCAGTTTGGGCATCTAATGGGCATTGGGGATTGCGCCCCAAACTCAACCCCTTGCTTTCACTACCAGTTTTCTAGCGTCCCCAGAGGGATTCGAACCCTCGTACTCACCGTGAAAGGGTGATGTCCTGGGCCTCTAGACGATGGGGACCTAAGACGGCGGCTACCATAGCGTGAAATGTCCGATGTGCACGAACGAGTTCGTCAGGAGCGCGGAACTGCCCGCTGGTACAAGCGTTCCAGAGCCTCGAAGTTGTCGCGGTTGGCTTCGGGCGCTCGGATGATAATGGTCAAGACCGACGCTACTACGAGAACAGTGAGCGCTCCAACCACCGCAAGATCGGCGCGGCTTGGGGCTGACACGGGAAGGCCACGCACATTCCTGGACGCCAGATGCACGCCGATTCCCAGGTGTGTCGCGCCGCTCGCTCCGAGCAGGATGTAGTACGGAACGAAAAAGTACGGAGCCTTCAGCAGGGAGAAGGCGAGGAACGCAAAGTCAGCGGGACCCTCCGTTGCCAGAACGGGAAGCACGCGGGTGGCGAGGGCATGGCCGATCGCCACGAGCAACAGGAAGTAGCCTGACGCTCGGTGTGCTCGCAGCCAAAACGGTCCTGCGAGCGCGATAACCTTCTTGCGCCGTCTCATCGAAACGAGCGCGCATCCGATATGCACGAACCCACTCGCTCCGATCAACGCGAGCTCGACCAGCAGGATGGGCCGATACACGACGCGGATCGCGCGTAGCGTTTCGTCGTACGACGCTGTCCCTCCGAGCACGCTGATCGTAGTCAGCAGGTGCAAGACGAGAAAGAACCCAAAGATAAGGCCAGAGATCGCTTGTACGCGGGGGAGACGCGACTGGGCCGGCATTGCTGCGGTTCTAGGACCCGGCCTCCGAGCTTGCCAGTCGCCAAATAACCCCAGCCGATCACGCCGCAACGACAAGGAAAATTGCCGGCACGCAATTCGCGTTGTCTCCCAGGATGCCTCGTTTCGAACTATCGCGCGTCTTGCTAACGCTTGTGACGGCGCAGCTCCTGTCCGGCTGTGCGTCCGAATTGCGTCGCGCCGAACCGAGAACGCTCTTCTCTGGTACCTCGATCGAGCGCGCCGACGGAGACTCCGCGGATTGGGATTTCGCTTCGGACGGCGACTCTGCCGTACTGCGCGGAAACACCGCGGGAGCGTTTTCGACGTTCACGGTTTCGGGCGAAATGGACGCTGCAGAAATCCAGACGAGCGCGGGCTCGGTCACGGCTGAGCTTCGTCGCGGCAACGATCCGAACAATCCATCGCTCGACGTCTCGCTGAGCTTCGACAACTTTCATTCGCAGTCCGTCGTCGAGTTTCTCGCGTCTCTCGAGGAAGCCTCGACTTCCCTCGCGAGCTCCCGTGCCGTCAGCGCGGTCGACATGGAGAGGTTGTTTACGAACAGCGAGCGTGCGGATGGCGCGAACATCGATTGTTCGACGGGCGCAATAGCAAAACGCGCCGCGCTCATCCTGATCGTGACCGTGGCCGTCGTTTGGGCCGGGCAAGCGCTGTGGGCTCAAGTCGGTACTCGTCTCATTCTTCAGCGGGGAGTTCCTTGGCTCGTGCGAATTATCTCGGGCGCGACCGCCGGTTCGGGCGGTTTCGGATTGTTTACCAAGATTCAGAACAGCTCGGCATGGATGCAGCTGACCTCGATCTTCGGACGCCTTCAGGGATCCGCCGGGGGCTCGCGTCTCATCTCGATTCTGAAGTGGGCGATCGAGTGGGCGGCGGCGGCGATCTTCTTGCCGCTCGACAAAATCACCAACGCGATAATTGTGACCCCGCTACGCGAGCTGAACTACTGCTTCGAGCAAGCGATCGACACAGCGCTAGGTCCGGCGGTCGAACCGCAGGATCGATAAGAGACTACGTGGGTGGGCCGTCTGGGATTTGAACCCAGGAC
>CAZWQH010000321.1:0-5967 GCA_964635815.1 uncultured Sandaracinaceae bacterium | reverse complement strand
ATGCCAAACGCGAATCTTCTCCGGGTTTGTCTTGTGTCGCTATTCGCTTGCGGGCGCACCCAGAACCAGACGACGCAACAGGGCCCTCTGCGGGGAAACACCGCGGAGGTCCACTTCGAGCCGCTCTCCGGCGCAGCATTCGAACGCGCCGCTACGCAGCGCAAGCTCGTGGTACTGGGAATCCAGGCTGGCTGGTGCCACTGGTGCCACGTAATGAACGACGTCACGTATCGAGACGCATCGGTGGTGAGCTTGATCGAGACGCGTTTCGTTGCGGTCACGGCAGAAGCGGACGCGAACCCGGAGCTCGCCGATCGCTACGCAGAGTTTGGGTGGCCCGCGACCATTTTCTTCGCGCCGTCCGGCGAACAGGTTCTCGCGCTCCGAGGGTATCGAGAGCCATGGATTTTCGAACGCATCCTCCGCACACTGGTGGAGAACCTAGACGCGGGTCGCCCACTCGCGGCGAACCTCGCTGTGCCTTCGGGCCGCGGATCAACTGCTGCGCCCGGAGCAGCGTCGCTTGTCGAGCTTCGCGATCACATCATCCGGAATCTAGATGCGATGTACGACGAGGCCGAGGGCGGGTGGGGGACACCGCAGAAGTACCCGTTCTCGATGCCGGTGGAGCACGCTTTCTTTCGGAGCATTGCTCGCGACGAGCCGCTCTGGAGCGCGCGCGCAAGAAGCACACTCGCGCAGCACGCTCGGCTGATCGATCCGATCGAGGGCGGAATGTTCCAGTACTCCGAGCTTGGTGATTGGGCTCACCCGCACTACGAGAAGATTGCTCTCGTGCAGGCTGGCGCTCTCTACAACTTCGCCGACGCGTATGGCCTTACCGGTGAGCAAGAGCACCTCAGGCACGGGGACCTGGTTGCGCAATTCGTGACGACAACGCTTCGGTCCCGCGAGGGTGCCTTCTATCCGAGTCAGAACGCGGACACACCGGATGGGCCCGGAGCGGTCTACTACGCACTCGACGCCGACGGACGCAGCACGCGCCAATCCCCGACCGTAGACGCCCACATCTACGCGTCCACGAACGGTATCCTCATCGGCGGTCTTGCCCACTACGCGGCAGCGCAGAGCCACGCGCGTCGCGAGGAGCTCACGGGACTTGCTGTACGCGCAGCTGACCAGCTGATGGCCTCCCACCGCGGTGCAGACGGGCTGTTCTGCCACGTACCCACCTCGCAATGCGGCTCGACCCTCCGTTACCTGAGCGACCAAGTCGAGCTTCTTCGCGCCTTCTACGAGCTGTACGAGGCAACCGCGGATCGCAAGTGGGCCGATGTCGCGCTTTCCACCGCAACGGCAACAAGAGAAAAGCTCGGAGCTCCGGACGGCACTTTGTACGCATCCACCGAAGACCCCGAAGCGCGCGGGGCGCTCCGACAACGGCGTAATCCCGTCAGCGAGAACGCGACGTACTCGCGAATCGTCTTGAACCTTGCGCGCCTCTATGACCGACCCGAGCTGCGAGAGGAAGCGCGGACGATCATTGCGACACTTGGCTCTCCGGACCCGCTGCGAGCACTAGGTCGCAAGGTTGGCGAGTACTTGATGGCGCTCGAGCTGCTGCTTTCGCCGCAAATTGTCGTGCATGTGGTGGGAGAGGCGAGCGACCCACGCACTATCGCGCTCCTCGACGCGGCGCGGCAGTGGGTTGATCCGCGGAAGATCGTCGAGCTCGCCGCACCCGACGCCAGCCGATATCCGTACCCCGGCGAACCGGTCGCGTATATGTGCGGCCTCGAAAGCTGCAGTCTGCCTATCAGCGAAGCAACAGATCTTGCAGAAGCAGGCCGCGCATTTCTAAGCTTAGAAACACGCTCAGCGTTTTGACTCTGCCGAACGAACCCGCTAACTTCCGGCCTTCTATGCGACTCTTCACCCTTACGGTCATCGCTCTCGCGATGGCAAGCTGCTCGGACACCCCCGCAACTTCCGGCGATTCCTCGGTCCCGCCCGACACGCGGACGAACGTCCAGGACGTTGCGACGGACACGTCTTCAATCGTTACGCCCGACGTCCGCACAACTGACGTCGCCGTTACGCCCGATGTAACGCAGCCGGCAACAGACGTGCGAACGACGGACGTTGCGCAGCCGACCGATGTGCGCATGACGACGGATGTGCAGACGCCCGCGGACGTGCAGACCACGCCCGACGTCATCTTCGTTCCAGACGTCGCTACGGGTACCTAGCGAGATCGCCGCCGCCGCAGTACCTCGGCTCGGATTGCCTCCGCCGATGGAAAGTCGTGGAGCAGCACCAGTGCTCTACGCGTAGATGCGTCGGCTGCATCCAGCTCGCCCTGGTTCAACTGCGCCAGTGCAAGCGCCGCCCACGCGTTGGGGGAATACGGCTCCAGTCGCAGCGCACCCTGAATGGTGCGCTCTGCGTTTTCGAACTGTTCTGAAGCAAGTTGAGCTTGAGCAAGGCGCATGTGAGCTCGAAAGCTGTCTGGCAGAAGCGCTCGCGCACGTTCGAGGAGCACGAGGGTGCTCGGCGCTACCGGGACGGCGCCTACCGGTCTGCGACCTCTCACGTTCAGGGCGCGCTCGGCCTCCGATAGCAACGCGCTTGCCCGAATCTCACGACTCGCTCGCAATCCTGCGTGCAGGCACGCTGCCAGCGCTAACGCCAGCCAGGCTACGCGAACAAGTTGGAGTGGAAGCCCCGACCTCATCGACGTCGCGGGCGGCGGATCGGTTGCCGGAGCGATCAGCCCAATAGCGATTCCGAGCAACGCGAGCGTTCCCGGCATTTGCATCGGAAACCCCAAAAGGCCCATCGCCATTACAGCAACGATGACGCTTCCACCGCAGATGAGCGTGCGCTGCTTGTGAACATCTGGTTCTCGTTCGCGTCCCGCGCGCAACGCACGCACCACAGCAACCAGCAGCGTCCAGAACAGCGCGAGTCGACACGCCAAGCCCACGAGTCCCGTTTCAGCTGCACACTCAAGAAAGTCCTGATGCGCCTGACGCGGTGCTCGCGCTTCGGTCAAAACCCCCTCGCGGACGGACCCTGGTTCTGCGTATCTCGGAAACAATATTGGCCAGTTCCCGGGACCGACTCCCGTCACGGGGTAGTCCGAAATCATCCGAAGCGTTCGCTTCCACATCCCGAGGCGCGAACGAACGGCGAGAGAGTTGCGGTCGAACGTACCGGCCACGAATGTGCTCGCGCTCGCGAACCGTTTCTGATCGCCCGCATGCTCGGGCGTGAATCTTCCCGGCAGTACCGCGACTGCAATGATCAGCATCGTGAGCGCGATGACCGCGAAGGCCTGTCGAGCACGGTACCCCTTCGATCGTGCTGGCCGTAACCTGGCTGCCGAGACTCTTACGTGCTCGTGTCTGCCAACAACAGTCGCTCCCACCGCGCTCGCGTGGCGAATTGCGAGGAGGATCGCGCATGCTGCGAGGAACGCGCCGAGCCACGCCCCTCGCGCGCGAGTCGCCGCAAGATAAAGCAACTCCACAACGCCACACGCTACAAATACAACGCGTGCGCGCGGCGAAGAATTCGTCCAGAAACCGAGGAGGGCAAAAGGAAGAGCCAGAACAATGGCCTCCGCCGCGATGTTTCGGTTTCCGAACGTAGAACCGGGCAGGCTGATGATCGGAATAGGGAGTGTAGCCAATTCCAAATGTTGCCAGAGGCCGATGATGCTCACGAGGACGGCGCTGGCAGAGACGGTGCTGACGAGCGCACGACGAGCTCGAGGGTCGTCCTTCGCGCTGCTCGCTCCAAACGCGAATCCGATCACGCATAGCCAGCGCCACAGAGCGCTGCTCGCATTGTGTGCGCCAAACGAGTATCGCGAGGCAACGACCCACGAAAGCAGCGTCGAAGCGAGCACCAAGACGATGCACAACAGAACATCCGGACGAAACCGGCGCAGACCCAGAACGGACGTCAGGAAAATGAGCGCCCCAAAACACTCGAGCGCCGCGAGCTTGGGAACGAGAAACGGCGCTTGAAGGTCAGGGACAAACGCGAGAAGCACTGTCGCAATGCCACAGCAGGTGACGATTCCGGCGATGCGTGCGGTGCTGCCGACGGCGCGACTCACGGGGTCTGCGCTGCGTGATCCGCTTCACGTCGTCGAGAGCTCTGATTGTGAGGCGAGCGAATCGCATCCAGCCGTGCGGCGAATCGTTCGAGCACTCGCGCTCGATAGTGAGACATATGGAGCTTGAGAACACCCCGGCCGAGGACGACATCCGCTTGTGGTTTGGAGCTGATGCGATTGCGCAGGCGCGCGCGCCAAGCCCAACTGAGCGCGTTCTCCACGAGCTGCGCAGAAGGAGAGAGCGCCGCCTCGATGCACCGTTGGACGACGGATTCGTTCGGAGCTGATCGCTCCGCGTCGCTCGCGTGTGCGCCAGGGAAGATCCCGAGCAGCCAGTCCTCGTTTGCGCGGAGAAACGCCTCGTAGGTCGTGCGACCCGAGAGCGGGCGCGCCGAGATGATCTGCTGAGCGGTAAACAGGTCGCGGTGATACGCAATCGAGAGCTCGTTTTCGTCCAGCACATAGTTGAAGCACATCTGCTCACGCCTGCGCGTCAGCCTCGCGGCCAGCACCAAACACGTGAGCGCGGTGTACGCGCGGTCGGCGGCCGCGATCACGAAAAAGTCCACATCGGGATCGACGCCGGGATTCTCGTACGCGAGGCCGCCTGTAAGAACGAGCGCTCGTACGTAAGGCAGGCGCGAAAACGCGCGAATCGTTGGACTCGCTTCATCGAGGATGGTGCGTGTCGTTTCTTGCCGCGAAGGCACTTTGTCGATCAGGTGCGCGCGATCCGCGAGAGATAGAAATCCACGCTCGTCCAGATACAGAAGGCGCCTGAGTGTCTCACCACGAGCAACGCGCTCTACGTCAAGGGCCGAGAAATCCGCCGCAATGGTCCCGCGTGTCGCCGCAGAGATCGAAAGCGGCGAATCGAACATGTCTGCATACGCAACGGTTCCGTACAACGCCCATTCGTCGCTGCTCCAACCTTTCGGAGCAGGATTCAGCGGCGCCGGGACCATCACGTGCGAACGACGGCTCGGGATCTCGGTGCGCAATCGTTCCCAAAGGGTGTCGGCGGTCTCTCGCCAAGAGAAGCGCGCTGCTTGCTGCTGTCGCGTCGCTCGCGCGTTGGCACCGTGCGCCTCGGCGGGATTCAGGAGAAGGTCTTGCATGGCCGCCGCAAGTCCATTTACGTCACCGGGAAAGACGCGCGTTACGGCATCGCCACCGATCTCGCGATGCGCAGCAATGTCCGAGACGATGGTAGGAGCCCCCGATGCGAGCGCTTCAATGACGGGGAGCCCGAAGCCTTCGAGCGTCGACATCGACACGAAGAGGTCCGCCTCGCGATATAGCGCGAGGAGCTCGCGCTCAGGCGCGTAGCCGATCCAACGAACGCGGCCTCCGGGGATGCGTGCACGGAGCTCGCGCACCAGCAAGTCGTCGTGCCAGCCCCTCCCCCCGACCACTACGAGATCATGCTCGACGCGTGCGGCGATGCGATCGAACGCGCGAAGAATCGTCGAAAGATCTTTGCGTGGCTCGAGCGTTCCCACCACGAGAATGAACGGTCTGGGATCGTTCGGAGCTCGAGCGAGCTTCGAGCCACACGCGGGATGGGGCGCCCCAGGCAACACCTGAATCCGAGCAGCGTCGACACCCAGGAGCGATACGATGTCATCGCGTGATGCATTCGACACGGTGCCGATCACTGTCGCGGCATCGATCGACCGACGAAGCATCGCGCGAGTGTAGAGGCGCTTCTTCAGAGTGAAGAGGTGCGGCCGACGAAGGACCGCAAGGTCGTGGACGATAGGCACGGTCGGACATGGCGCTGCGAGCGGAACCATGTAGTTGGGAAACACCGCGGCGTCTGCGCGCTCGTCGGCCAGAAGTCGAACCGCGGTGGTCTGAAGCCACAATGGGTGCGCGAC
>CAZWQH010000320.1:0-5984 GCA_964635815.1 uncultured Sandaracinaceae bacterium | reverse complement strand
GCTCCTCTTCTCGGCGACGATGCCCAGCGACATCGCCTCGCTGGCCAACAGCATCCTGCGCGACCCGGTGAAGGTGGAGGTCACGCCCGCCGCGACCACCGTCGAGCTCATCGATCAGAAGGTGATGTTCGTCGACCGCGAGAACAAGAAGTCGCTGCTCGCCGATCTGCTCGCTGACCCGACGATCGACCGCGCGCTGATCTTCTCCCGCACCAAACACGGCGCGAACAAGCTCGTGGTGCGTCTAGAGAAAGCGGGTGTTCCTGCGGCTGCGATTCACGGCAACAAGTCACAGAACGCTCGTGAGAAAGCGATGGGCTCGTTCCGCAACGGCTCGCTGCGCATTCTCGTTGCGACCGACATCGCTGCCCGCGGCATCGACGTCGCGGGTCTCAGTCACGTCTTCAACTACGACCTCCCGAATGTGCCCGAGACGTACGTGCATCGCATTGGCCGGACCGGCCGTGCAGGCGCCGACGGCGTTGCGATTTCCTTCTGCGCTGCCGACGAGCGTCCGTTCTTGAAGGACATCGAACGGCTCACTCGCATCGCGCTCGATCGCAAAGAGCACAATCGCCCGCTCACTTCCGATGCACACGAGCCCGATTCACGAGGACCTCAGCAGGGCCGTCGGAACAATCACCAGCGGCCGCGTCCGAGCGCGACCCGCAGCAGCGATCAGCGACCCGGCGGTCGTCGATAGGGGCGCTCCGGATCGCTTTCGGTCTTGCGATCGAGCAGGGACTCATTTAAAAGTCCCGCCCGATGACACTTTCAAGGACGAAACTAACCACCCTGGCACTCATCGCAGCGTTCGTAGTCGGCTGCGATTCAGCGCCCGCAACTGGGGCTGTGGACGCAGCTATGAGCACGGATACCGGTCGCGGAGCAACCGACTCAGGAACCGCCGCAGACACGGCGCCGCCTGCCATCGACAGCAGCACGACGACCGATTCGAGCATCCTCGACTCCGCAGCACCATCGGCGGACACCAGCGTTCGAGCGGACGCAGCTCCCACCAGCGCAGACGCAGCCCCAGGCGATGCTGCGTCGTCGCGCTGGGTCTGTCGAAGGACAGCAAGCATCTCGTGCGACTGTCAGGATGGCGGGGACCCGACCACCTTCCCTCATCCCGATTGCAGCAACATGGCAGATGGTATGCGCTTCTGCGCTGCTGCCACGCACCTGATCTCGGGACGGCAGATTCCTATCTGTCAGTGCTACCGAATGCAAACGATGATCGACTCGCTGAAGGCGACGTGGACGGCGGCGCCATCCACGTACGAGAACGTCCGCGACACGGGCACTTGTCCGCCGCAATGATGGATCTCGATCAAAAGTCGTAGCTCACCCCGCCTATCCCGCTCACCAAGTATCCCCAGTAGAGCTTTTCGTAGCGGGTCGGTGCGCCGGTAATTCCGTCCCATGCGCCCGAACCGCTCCATGAGCCCACGCCGCTGATCGCCGCTCCAACGCCCGCCTCAGCAAACACACTAAGCGGAGAGCTTCCAAGCCGAACGCGGCCACGCGCGACGAGTGCGCCACTCACCCCGACTGCATCACCACTCAGTCCGAGATAGACATTGGAGGAACCGCTAGCGCCGTGGTTCACGTGAACGCGGGCGCCCAGATCTAGGGAGAATCCATCCCACGTCCACCCGAGAAACGTGGAGGCAAAGAACACCCACGTGTTCACCATGCCCCGATCGTTCTCGAGCACGCCATAGTGAAGACCGACCTCGAACGTGAGCCCAATCTCCCGAGGTCCAGGACGTGGAAGCGCGACGTCCAAGCTAAGCCCGCCGAAGGGTTCGATGCCCGATTCTCGGTAGCCGCGCACACCACCCAACGCATTCGCACGAAACCGCAGAGGCGTGCTGCCGTCGCGAGCCTGGGAGCTCGGCGCAGGTGTAGAGACAGGTGATGACGGTGGAAGCGGAGTCGTCGACGTAGATTGCAAGGGTTGCTGCGAGCCATCGATGATGATCACTTGCGGCTGCTGGGGCTGTTGCTGCGGCAGCATGATGATGGTCGCGGGCGGCGGTGGTTGAGGCGCCGAAAGCTGAGTCGCGCCTCCTTGCGTGGCAAGGATGAGCGGTTGTTGCGCGGACGGAGCGCCCGCAGGCGCTAAGGGACTCGAAGCGGAGAGGAATGAAGACAGCGCAAAGAGACGTTCTGCGGTCCAGATGGCAACAGCCCGCGCCCGCTCGCGACCGGTGTAGCGGCTCAAATCGAGCACCTCGTGGAAGCCACGGCCGTCCGGCGCATGCAGCGACAAGATGAGCGTAGACGGTGTGGCCGCGCAGGCATCGACGCCGATTCGTAGGCGAACATGCGCGTCGACGGTGGATTCTGAGGTCGCCCATTCCGAACCGCCGAGCTCAAGGTCGATCGCATCGTCGAGGTCGGGAGGAACTGCTTCGCTGCAGGGCGAGGGATCGATTGCGATCACACGACTGGGCGCCCGCTGATCCTGCTGCGCTCGGACGCCCACTGGCGCAAATACGACGAACGTGATCAAAACCGCTGCGAGTACACGCATCTTGGCTCCTTGAAGATAACTACGGGTGAGTGCTTCTCTACGGGTTGGATCTCTGCGCGCGTTCGAGTGATTGCAGCGCGGCGCCGCGAAGTGCTGAGGGCAAGCCCCTACGCATCGAATGACGAATATCCGCGGCGCCTTCCTCGGTGCGCCCCGCTTCGATCAACAGGCGTCCGCGCGACAAGAGCGCCAGTCCAGCTTCAGGTCCGTCTTGCTGTCCCACCTCTGCAAGAAGGACGAGCGCCCGATCGAGATCACCCGCACGTCGGGCCGCATCGGCATCGCGCAAAAGCTCCGATGCACGAATCGCGGGGGCGGGCATTGGAGAACGCGCCGTTGCCGTTGCGTGAACGGGTTTCGCCAGTGTCGTGCGCGCGGGGATGACAGCCACTTCCGTCCGAGCGCCACCGAGCTCCACCCGATCACCCGCAGCCAAGCTGATGACTCCATCTGCGAGCTCTGCGTTTCGAACGACTACGAGACCTCGCGTCACGGATACGCTCACCGCGTCCCCGTCGCGAACCACCTCGAACACGGTGCCTACAACTTCGACGCGGGTCTTGCCTGCATCGATCACCCAGCGACGCGGCCCACCGGGAGTGACGGAGAAGTGAGCTCGTCCACCCTCGAGCTTCAACGCAAAATCACGGCCGTCATTTCGAACCAGGGCCAAGCGCGCGCGATGGTCCTTCACGATGCGCGACCCGTCAGAGAGCTCGACCTCATCGTCGCCCGCCAGCATGCCCGCGAGTGACCGACTCGAGTCCGCAAGTCTCAATGCCGTTGGGTCGGTCAACACGCGCTTACGCGTATGCGTTGCGAGCGACCGCGCATCCGACGCCGCAGCAAAGCCGCCGAGGTATGCGATGCAAAGGGCGACGGAAATCGCCAGCACTGCAACGACACCACTGGCGACGTTTCGGGCACGACGCTGGGCGCGACGTTCTTGAATACCGTGCCAGTTCGCAAGCAAGCGCGGCTCGTTCTCTGGAACCTCGACACGCTCCGAAAGCTCGCGACCAGATTGAAGACGATACCCGCTCATCGCGAGCCCTCCTCACTCGGGACGGAAGTTCCGAACTTCGCTGCGATGACGGCGTCGGCTGCCGCGATTCTTCGCTTCGTGGTCGCGAGCGATATGCCCAGGGCCGCAGCCACCGGAGCAAGCTCCCAGCCTTCTACGTTGCGGAGCATCCATGCGACGCGAGACTCCGCGTTTACGTGCTCGAGCGCGCGAGCAATCTGAGAGATCTCGGCGTGCTCTTCGGGGCTTGCACCGGCGGCGACGAGATGATCGAACTGCGCATCGTCCACACCGCGATCCAAACCGAGAGCGCGGAACATCTTGCGGCGACGCAAGCGACTCCTCGCAAAGTTCGCTGCGATGGACGTGACCCATGCACCGAACGCGCCCGCGTCGACCAAACCGTCGAGCCGTTCGAACGCGCGGATAAATGCGTCTTGCACGACGTCGTTCGCGTCGGGCGTGCGTCCCATGAGATACGTCGCGACCCGCATCACGGCAGGAGCGTGCTGACGATACAGAGCCTCGCTCGCCCAACGCTCCCCGGCCTTGGCGCGCTCAACCAAGCTCGCGACCCCAGCCCTGGCCCCAGTCTGCAGCTCCCGCAGTTCGCGGACCTGGGCATCGCCTACCGAGGTCTCAACCACTGTTTGCTCTACTTGCTCTACTGTTTGGACCGCAATGCGCATTCGTTGTCACGTCGCAGAGCAGGTTCCGGCCAAAAACCCGACCCGATCTGCCCTGCCGTGACTAGACGAGTGTGATGGGTGAAGTGGCTCACGCCACTCGCGCTTTGGGATCTTTCAGTCGCAAAGACCGCTTCCTTGGTGGGCACCGCCCCTCCTACGTCGTCAACGGGTCGAACGCGAGCGCGCGTGCTTCTCGAGCAGTCAGGACAGAAGGCCCCAGGGTCTCCGTAGAGACCACGTCACTAACATTAAAACATCAACATTTCGGATATTTATGTATGGCCTCTATCCTGCACTTATGTCGGTGCGAGGGCGACACCATGACCACGCACAACACCATCAATACGCGGATCCGATTCTCCACACTGGCAAGCATGCTCTTGGCGCTCGGCTGCACCGCGACCCAGCCGGCAACAGGTAGTGAGCGCAACGGAGTCGAAGAAGACAGAGCCGAAGACTGGACGTTCGCCTTCAGTCCGCATGCCGGCATCAACTCACCGACGCGGATCAACCTCGTTAGCGACGGCGAGCTCATCTACACGAGCGTGACGGCTTCGCGGGTCGACTCTCCTTTCAATGAGGGTTCGTCTCCGCGTTTCAACCAGGCAGAGCTCTTCTCGTTTACTCCTTCGGGCCAAGCACGGTGGCAGAAGAAGATTACCAGCCGCTACTACGACGGCGCTGACCTTCGCCTCAAAGCCACGGCGGGACTACCGGGCGTCACTCTCTCGCAGCGAGGACGCGAGCTCACGAGCGGATTCCTGCTGACGCAGTACGACGCAGAAGGAACCGCAGCGACTTGGAACGACGAGTTCGCAGATGGCACGCCGCACACGGGCATGTTCCTCCCAACTCATTCGGCCGTTTGGTGCACCGCTGCCGGCGGCGTTGCGATCACCGGCGCCGATCTTCTCGCTCATCCTGATGTGAATGGCAGCTCCATCCGATGCACCATCAAACGCGACGCCTCCGGTGGCTTCGTTGCCATTCAGACCGTTACACCCTGGGTATCGAGTCATGCGGACCACACGTTCGTAACGTTCTTCGATGTCCGCGGCGTGCAGCTCTCGAAGATGGAGTTTGGCGGCACCAGCATCGACAGAGAGAATGTAGAGATGACGGGCATCGATTCGAACGAGGACACAATCGTTGCGCGCCTACTGCAGCGCAACTTCCGCCCCGAGTACCCCAACTTTCGCATGGTCACCGTGGCTTACGACAAGGCTGACGGCGCGGAGCTCTGGCGCGTGGAAGGCGAACCCGGAATTCAAGAGTTCGGCGGCGTGACTATCGTGAACGGCGAGGCGATCTCGGACGTCACGGCCCACGACAAACGAGCTCCCGGAGCTCTCGAACGGTCGACGCGCGTAGATGCAGTTTCCGTTGCGGACGGAAGCGCCCGATGGACGCGTGGAGTCGCCGCAGACTATCTCCAAGACCTCGTCACGGCCGGGTCGCGCGTGTGTGTTAGCGGCTTCGCCGAATCGACGGGACTGTTCGTTCACTGTTTCGTTCGCCCCACCAGCGTGGAGTAACGTGGATCGAAGCGCGCACGACCCCGACATCCAACCTCTAAGACTGTCACCCGCAACTCTAGAGGACATTAAAGGAGCTTCCGGCGTAGCCACCGGGGAGCCAGCTCCAAGTGCCGACGGGAGAATCTCTCGGCACGCGTATTGAATAAGACCCGGCATGAGGTTCGGGTTTCGACCGTTCTCGCTGTCCATCG
>CAZWQH010000319.1:0-5985 GCA_964635815.1 uncultured Sandaracinaceae bacterium | reverse complement strand
CGCTCACGCGGGTCAGACCGTACAGGCCGTCGAAGCGCTCGAGCGTGCGCGAGCTCTCGATCCTACCAACGAGCAGGTTTCGTGGAACCTCGCGATGGTTCATCTCGAGCAGCACAAGTACGACGCTGCACGTGATGCTCTTCAACAAGCCATCGCTGCCTCTCCAAACAAAGGAACCTTTCACGAGAAGCTCGGGGCGGTTCTCATGCAGCTGAAGGATTGGACCGGGGCAAAGGCTGCGCTCGAGAAGGCGATCGCGACTGACCCGACGCTCTTCAAGGCCTACTACCGCCTCGGGCGCGTGGAGGAGCAACTCGAGAACGAGCAGGGCGCGCTTCAGCGTTACACGGAAGCCGTTCAGAAGGGCCCTCGTTTCCTCGAGTCGTACGCGGCTCTCGGACGGCTCTACGCGAACCTGGGCTACATGGATCAAGCGCAGACCGTCCTCGAAGCGGGGTTGCAGGTTGCCATCCCAGGAACCGAGGAAGAAGCCACCGTCCATCACCTTCTCGGAACTGTGTACCTCCAGCAACGCAAGATTCCGGAAGCAACGCGAGAGTTTCGCAATGCGCTGAACATCACACCTGGGCTTACCGACTCGCTCTTCTCGCTCGGCTCGACGCTTGCGCAAGGAACCGATCGCGAGGAAGGCGTTCGATACCTGCGCAAGTTCCTCGAGGTGGCCGGCAACAACGCCCCTCGCGGTGCAGTGAAGGCGGCACAGGATCTCATCGCGAAAGCGACTGAAGGAATCTGAGTGACGCGCGAACAGAAAACCGGAAGAGAAGTTAACGTGTCTTCGGAGGCAGCGTGGCGAACGACTTAGCGGCCAGTGGTGATGTGCAGGATGCACGGCCACTTACAGACGCCGAGCTCGCGAAGTTGAACGAGCTGGCTGACCAGATCACCAAGTTCGAATCGCAGCGGCGATGGTCAGACATGATCAAAGCCGTTTTGGCACAAGCCGAGATTCACACCGAACCAGCCGAGAAGGTCGCACTGTATTCACGCGCCGGCTCGCTGTATTTGGAAAAAAGCTCTAACCAAGCTGAAGCGATCAAGTGCTTTGATCAGGTCCTCAAGCTCGATCCGACCAACCTTGAGGCGATTCACCGCCTGAAGGAGATGTACGAGAAGCGTCGCGATTGGGAACGGCTCCTCGCAGTCTCTCGCGCCGAATGCGAGATGCTTGATCCAGACGACCGGGCTCTTCGCTATTTGGAGCTGGCGCGGCTAGCGACGGAAAAGGTTCGTAAGCCCGAGGTCAACATCGAGCTCTGGCGCTTGGTGCTCGATCAGGACCCCGAGAATCCCGAAGCGCTCGATGCACTAAGCAAGCTCTACAAGGCCGCGCGCGAGTGGGAACCACTCGCTCAGATCCTCGAATCACAAGCGGCAGCCACCGCGGATCGCACCAAGCTCCTCGGCGTGCTCCAGGAGCTTGGCGTTATCTATGCCGACAAGCTCAGCCAAGACGAAGGGGCGGTTTCCGTTTTCCGCCGCGTTTTGGAGCTCGATCCCAACGACAAGCGGGCGCAGGACCAGCTCAAGAAACGCTACGTCACGCTTCGTCGCTGGGATGATCTCGAAGCGTTCTACGAAGGCACCGACAAATGGGACGAGCTGATCCGCACTCTCGAGCGAGAAACCGAGAACAAGGATCTCTCCACAGAAGACCGCGTTCAGGTTTTCTTTCGAATCGCTCGGCTCTGGCAGGGCAAGAAGCAGAAGACCGACCGCGCGGCGCGTGCGTACGAGCGCGTTCTCGAGCTTGATGCGGGGAACCTCGACGCAGCCCTTGCGCTCGCACCCATCTACGAAGCCGCGGGCGATGCGAAGAAGCTCGCTGGCGTAATCGAGATCCGACTTTCGCATGTCGACGATCCGATCGAACGCGTGACGCTGCTCACCGAGGCGGGCGACCTCTACGCGGGCAAGCTCAAGGATCCCGGGCTCGCGTACGAGCGCTATCTATCCGCGTTTGCGATCGAGCCGTCGAACGAAACGGTACGCGAGAATGTCGAGCGTGCCGCCGGCGCCACTGGCGCATGGGACAAGGCAATCGGCGCGTACGAGAAAGCGATCGAGAGCGCGCAGTACGCGGACGACAAGCTCGATCTGAAGAAACGTCTGGGGACGATCCTCATCACCGCAGGCCAATCGGACGCGGCTATGTCGCGATTCCAAGAGGTCTACGACGAGCGTCCCGAAGACATCGACGTTCTGCGGTCGCTTGAAGAGCTTTATCGAGGCGCGAATCGTTTCGACGCATTGCTTGCCGTGTACAAGAAGCGAATCGGGCTCGAGTCCGAGCCGGGCGAGCGCCGGCGCTTGTCGTACGAGATCGCACGTCTCGAAGAGACTGCGCTCAAAGATCGCAGCGGTGCGATCGACTCCTATCGCGCGATTATCGACGAGTGGGGAACGGAGGAGGTCGACGCGTTCCGGTCGCTCGAGCGCCTCTACGAAGAGGGCGAGAAATGGCCTGAATTCGTCGATGTTCTCGAGAAGCGGATCGACCTTGGTCCAGAGTCCGACGAAGAGCTCGCATCGCTGAAGTTCAGGCTTGCGCGCGTTCTAGAGACGAAGCTCACCGACAAGACGCGTGCGCTCGATCTCTACCGCGAGATCTTGATGCTCATGCCGGACCACGAAGGCGCGCGCTCCGGGCTCGAGGGTTTACTCACGGATCGTGACCTCGGCATGACTGCGGCCGAGACTCTCGAGCCAATCTATGACGTGGGCACCGACGGGGAAGCGCTCGTGCGCGTCCTGGAGGTGCTCTACGCAGGGTCTGAGAGTGACGCGGATGCCCGCGTTCGATACGCAACCAAGATCGGTAGCGTGAGTCTCGAGCGTCTTAACGACGCTCGTCGCGCGTTCGACGGCTACGCGCGAGCATTGCGAGCCGAGCCTTCGACCGAAGGGCTGAACGAAAAACTTTACTCACTAGCGAGCGCGAATAGCGCGTGGGCAGACTTGGTTGCGCTGTTCTCCGAGCTTGCTCGCGAGTCGACCGACCCGACTCTAGGTCGGTCGTTTTGGCTCCGCGCGGCGCAGCTTCACGATCAGCATCGTGGTGATATCGACGCGGCTGTCGCGGCATACCAACAGATTCTCGATGCGGACGCGAATGATGCCGAGGTCATCGGGGCGCTCGAAGAGCTCTACGAGCGTACGCAGCGTTTTCCATCGCTCATCGACGTTCTGAGGCGCCGTTTCGAACTCTCGACGGATCCCGCCGAGCAGGAGGCTTTGCTTGAGCGCATGGCCGTCGTGCATGACACGAAGCTTTCCGATCCTACGTCGGCCATAGCGGTGTACCGCGAGATGCTCGAGCTCGACCCTTCGGGTGAGCGCGCTTTGAATGCGCTCGATCGTATCTACGAGCGCGAGTCCATGTGGACGGACCTGGCCGACAATATCTCGCGTCAACTCAATCTCGAAGCGGAGCTCGACGCTCAAGAACGTCTCAAGCTGAGACTTGCTGACCTGCGCGACAAGCGCATGAACGCAACTCCTGCCGCGATTGAGATCTATCGTGACGTGTTGATTGATAATCCGCAGTCGGCGGCTGCGCGCGAAGCGCTCGAGCGTTTGCTCGAAACACAGGAGCATCGCTCCGTCGTCGCCGAGATCCTCGAGCCCGTCTATCGCGAACAGAACGAGTTTGCGAAGTTGATTGGCGTGTACGAGCTTCAGGTGAAGGAAGCGCAGTCTCCCGAGCAGCGCGTGGAGCTCTTTCATCGGATCGCCGAGTATCAGGAGCTCGCGCTCGAAAACTCATCCGCAGCGTTCGATACTCACGTGCGCGCGCTTCGCGAAGACCCGACACTCGAGAAGACACACGACCAACTCGACCGACTCGCGCTTGCTGAGTCTGCGTACGATCGACTCGCGGGCGCGTACGAAGCGCTCGCTCAGGACCTTTCCGATCCTTCCCTGAGTACGTCGCTTTTGCGGCGCTCCGCGACGATTCGGGAGAACCAGTTGATGGATGTAGAGGCGACCGTTCGCTTGTATGAGCGAGTGGTAAAGCTCGACCCCGAGAACGTCGGTTCCATCGAACACCTTGAGCGTCTTTACCAGTCGCTAGAGCGCTACGAAGACCTCGCGACGACCACTCTCGCGAAGGCTGCGGTGTTGTCATCGCCCGAGGAGCAGAAGGAAGCGCTTCGTCGCGCGGCGAGCATTTACGAAGAGATCCTCGACAAGCCTGAATCTGCGATCGAAGTGCAGAATCGCGTTCTTGGCATCGACGTCGAAGACACCCAAGCACTCGACAAGCTTACCGAGCTCTACCTTCGTCAGTCGAACTGGCCCCGCTTGCTTGAGACGTATGAGAAGCGGGCGGAGATTGCGACCGACGCGGACGAGAAGAAGCGCATCCTTTTCGAAGCCGGGGCGGTTTACGAGACCGAGCTCACGGACGGCCCGAAAGCGATCGACACTTATCAGCGCGTGCTCGAGGTCGATCCGGCGGACATTCGAGCCATCGGCAAGCTGGACGTTCTCTATCAGCAGGCCGGAAATTGGCGCGAGCTGCTTTCGATCCTCGAACGCGAGGCCGATCTTGCTGAGGACCCGGACGAAATCATTTCGTACAAGTATCGAATCGCCGAGCTTTGGCAGACGCGGCTCGACGACTCGGCGCGCGCGGTAGAAGGCTACCGAGAAATTCTCGAAAGCACTCCCGATCACGAACCGTCCGCGCGCGCGCTCGAGACGATGATGGGGGCAGGGCAAGAGGCTCTAGCGGCGGCCACGGTGCTAGAGGCCGTGTACCGCGCGAGCGGGGACTATCCGAAGCTCGCTCGGTCGCTCGAAGTGCAGGTCACGCACGAGGCAGATGACCTTCGCAAAGTCGAGCTGCTCCACAACATCGCGGAGCTACACGAGTCTGCTCTCGACCAGCTCCCGGATGCATTCACTACATTCGCGCGCGCGCTTCCGCTCGACCGGGGAAACCCACGAACGCTCGAGTCTCTCGAACGACTGGTCGAGGTCCTGAACCGGCAGGGTGAGCTCGCCGCTCTGTATGACCGCGAAGCTGGCGTAGCGACCGACGACGCCGAACGCAGAATCGATCTCCTGCTTCGGGCGGCTCGTTTTCACGAGCTCAGCGCGCAGGATCCGACGACTGCGATCGATCGGCTTCAGCAAGTCCTTGCAGTTGACGAACTCAACGTCGAAGCCATCAACACTCTCGAGCGATTGTACGAGCGCGCAGGGAAGTACGACGAACTCGCTGATCTCTTGCCGCGCGCCATGAACGTGGCCGCGAGCCCGGACGACGCGCTGGACATCCAGTATCGACTCGGTCGCGTTTTCGAAGGACGACTGAACGCTGTCCCGAAGGCAATCGAGCAGTATCAGCAGGTGTTGGGCGCTGCTCCCGACCACCAGGCTTCGTTGCGTGCGCTGGAGAATCTACTCGCGCGTCGCGTCGAGGTCGTCAAGACCGCCGAGATCCTCGAGCCAGTCTATCGAGCGAACGAGGCGTGGGAAGCGATCATTTCGGTCAACACCATTCGCCTTTCGGAAACACAGGACGTTGCGTCTCGTCGTCAGATCATCGAGAGCATCGTCGACGTCTATCTGAATCGCATCGCGGATGCCGCGACGGGATTCGTTTGGCAGGCGCGTCTCTCGCTCGAATCGCCCGATGACGTGGACGCGCTCGCGGAGCTCGAGCGAGTCGCACGTGACAACGGTTTGTTCAACGAGCTCGCGGCCGCGCTCGCAGAGATAGTTGCGGTCTCTTCGTCGGCTTCGAAAGCGGACATCGGTCGACGCTTGGCGGCCGTCTACGAAACCGAACTCGGCGATATCGCGCGAGCGGAAGAGGCATATCGATACATCCTTGGATTCGCGCCGAGCGACACGGATGCTCTCGAGGCTCTCGATCGCATCTACAGCGAGCAGGCTGCGCACGAGCCTTTGGCGTCGGTTCTTTCCCGCCGTATCGCGGCTGCTGAGGCGAGT
>CAZWQH010000318.1:0-5986 GCA_964635815.1 uncultured Sandaracinaceae bacterium | reverse complement strand
ACGGATGCTTCGTGTCGTACGACTGCCGTAGAAGCCGACCGTACTCCGAGCGTGCCGTTTACCATCAACGGCACGCTGTCTGGCCAGCAGCTCGACTGCGCGTTGTGCTCGCAGCTGCAATCTCTGCGCTGCCTTGGTCTTGCGTGCCCCTTGGAGGCAGACGCGGTGTTCCGCACGTGCATCACTCGAACGGCGTCAGGCACGTGTGCGACAACCGTCGCAGCTGCGAATACCTGCCAGGCAGCCCTCTCTGAGGAACGTCGTGAACAGGTCGCCGCGTGCAACGCCAGTAGTCGTTGTTTCTGACATCCGCGCGACTGCGCCCTGCGTTGGACGTCCGTTCATCGGTCGCTCGTGGATCGCCTTGACTCGCGCGGTGCAGAACGGGACAACGTGCCCAGTGAGCACGCAAACCACCTTGAGCGCACGGCGTCGTATCGTTCTGACGGGCGGACCGGGCGGTGGAAAGACTACCGCCGCCGATATGTTTCGGAGAGAAGTTGGAGAACGCGTTGTTGTGGTCCCCGAAGCAGCCACGCTGCTCTACTCGGGGGGCTTCCCGCGAACCCTCGACGCGCTCGCGCAACGGGCGGCACAATCCGCGATTTACCACGTGCAGCGAAACCTCGAGGATGTTCAGTCTGCGCGCTATCCGGAGAGGATTCTCCTCTGCGATCGTGGAACCGTGGACGGGGCGGCATACTGGCCCGGCGACACGCACGAGTTCTTTCACGCGCTTGGGACCAGCTCGCAGATCGAGCTCGACCGGTACGATGCGGTCATCTTCTTCGAGAGCGCCGCGGTAGGGCGCATGTCGATCGAGGGAGGGAATCCGATTCGGATCGAGTCCATCGAACAAGCCATCGTGGTCGATCGACGCTTGCGAGAGGTCTGGTCGAAGCATCCTCGGTTCGTGCTCATCCCGCACACTCCATCGTTCATCCACAAGATCAGCTCGAGCTTTGCGGCTCTCGAGAAGATCATCGCGGAGCTCTGAACGCATGCGCCTCACCTTTCTCGGCGCAGCGCAGGAAGTTACTGGTTCGCTGCTTCTGATCGAGACGGAGCGTGGAACGATCGTTCTCGACTGCGGGATGTTCCAGGGCCGTCGGGACGAATCGCGCAAACGAAATCGGGAGTTGCCCCGCGAGGCGATCGCCGCGACCGTCGCGATTCTCACGCATTCTCATATCGATCATTCGGGCAATCTGCCCACCCTCGTGAAGTCGGGATTTCGCGGTGAGATATATGCGACCCCAGCCACCATCGACCTCTGCGAATGCATGCTGAACGATTCGGCGCGCATACAAACAAGCGACGCCGCATATCTGAATCGGAAGTTCGGGGACGATCCGGGCTGGGCTCCTGTGCTCCCGCTCTATGACGAACACGACGTCCGCGCGGCATGCGGGCGCTTCGTTGCCGTGCCATACAAGCAAACGTTTGAGCCCCTCGCTGGAGTAAGGGCGACCTTCCTCGATGCCGGTCACATTCTTGGTTCCGCGCAGGTCCTTCTGGAGGTCACAGAAACGCAGGGCGTCACCCGGTTGCTCGTTTCGGGGGACCTCGGTCGCAAAGGTCTTCCAATCATTCGCGACCCGGATGCTCCGCCGCAGAACCTCGATTACGTGGTGATGGAGAGCACGTACGGAGATCGTCTGCACGGCGGCGTCGAGGAGATGCACTCGGAACTAGAGCGGGTGATCAAAGATACTGTTCGCCGCGGCGGCAAGATCTTGGTCCCTGCCTTCGCGGTGGGGCGAACTCAGGAACTCTTGTATGTGCTCCACGATCTCGTGCAATCCGGGCGAATCGCGCCGCTTCCCGTGTTCATCGATTCGCCGCTTGCCATCAAAGTGACCGACGTTTTTCGGCGCCATCCCGAGTGCTTCGACCTAGAGACCCGCAAGTTTTTAGGCGCGCACGGGGACGTCTTCCGCTTTCGCGACGTGACATTCACTTCAACGACCGAGGAGTCGATGAAGATCAACGCACACGAAGGACCTGCGATCATCATCGCAGCCTCGGGCATGGCGGAAGCCGGACGGATTCTGCACCACCTCAGGCACAACATCGAAGACGAGCGCAACACGATCCTGGTCGTCGGTTTCATGGCGCAGCACACGTTGGGACGGCGTCTGACGGAGGGCCGCCAGCGGGTGAAGATCTGGGGGGTCGAGCGAGACCTCCGTGCGCGCGTCGAAGAGATCCACTCGTTTAGCGCTCACGCGGATCGCAACGACCTACTCGCGTACGCGCACGCGTGCGGCAACATGCGAGAGCTTTTTCTGGTGCACGGAGAACCTGCCTCGCAAGAGGCACTCCGAGTGACACTTGCAGAGCGAGACACCCGGGTTCGCGTACCGTCCCGTGGTGAGACGATCGACCTCGCGTAGGTTCGCGCCGCGGTCAGGTCATTCGCTGACTTTGCTACGACGAACGTGCGGCTTCTGCCAATCGCAGTGCGATGGTACTAACTGCCATGCTCCAGATCCTGCTCCCGATCGTCGCGTTCTCCCTCGTCGTCGTTGGCGTGCTCGTTCTGATGAGCTGGTCAGGGTGGGCATCCGTTGCGACCCAGTTTCCTGCGAAGGACCCAGCCGCAGGTCGTTCGTTCTTGTGGGGGAACGACGTCATCTTCTCGAAGTTCGGGACGTACAACAGCACTGTCCGAATCACGGTCAGTGACCACGGACTCCACTTGCACCCAGTCCTCCTTCTCCGCTTGGCGCATTCTGCGATCTTCATTCCGTGGAGCGCGGTGACCAATTGCCAAGAGCAGCGCGTCTTGCATCGACCGTCGGCGCTGCTGTTCTTGGTGAACCGTCCGCGTCCCATTCGAATCATCGGTCGTTCGGCCCCTGACGTGATCGCGACCTGGGCGCGAGCGCGAAGCGCCTGACCGCACTCTGTCAGTCGCGTGCTCTAGAGGCTGTTAAGGCCGCTTCACGCGCGGAGCCCTGACTCGCTGGTCATAGTCGACCCCAGCCTCCGGAAAGCAGACGTTGCGGTTTTCTAGAGCGCGCCAACGGCACACGGTTTGCGTTTGTCGAAGCACAGCGCGCACACAGGCGTTGGGAGGATCCCATGACTCGTCTTTTCCAAGCCACACATGTCTCCGGTTCCGTCGCGTCTAGCTGGCTGCGGCGCGCAGCACTCACCCTCGCGATTGCCCTCGCGGCGGCGACACTCGCGGCAGAGACTGCGCAAGCATGTACGCCAGCGGTGGACGCAAACGGCGCGACGACGTCGCGTGGGGGGTGTGGTGGCGCGGACCTGCTGCTCCCCGCTCTGACACTGCCGATCGTGGCGATGAGCATCGGCTGGTCCGTTGCGGACACTGTTTCGTACGGCATGGGCACACCGTTCTCCGTGGGCTGGGCCGTGAGTGACTTCATCGTAGGCAGCCTAACGATTACTGCGAGCGCGGCCCTGTTCTCGATCGTCGACAACGGTCAACCCGGCGCTCTGGGGTACGGCATCGGGTATGTTGCGCTTGGCGTCTATAACATCGCACACGGGATCTGGAGCCTGATTGAAGGTCCGAATGCGGCGCGCCAGTCCAGCGCGCGCTTTCGCGTCCTGCCCACGGCAGGGGGAGCCCAGCTATCTCTCAGCGGAACGTTCTGATCGGAAAAAGCGAGCACCCGGCGCAGCGACCGCATCGCTTCCTGCATAGTCGCGGCGTGATCAGTCCGCGGTCCGCTCGACGTTGACCCGGTCGGCCACGATGCGACCGTCGACGATCTCGACGACGCGATCGCAACGAGCCGCCAAGCGAGTGTCGTGGGTCACGATGAGGAACGAGGTCTTCTTCTCTGCGTGAAACTTTCGGAACAACTCGAACACGCGGTCGGCGCTCTCCGTGTCGAGGTTTCCGGTTGGTTCGTCGGCCAGGACGAGGGGTGGGTTTGCGACCAAAGCGCGCGCGATCGCAACGCGCTGTTGCTGCCCACCGCTCAGCTTCTGGACCGCTACGTCCGCCTTTTCTTGCATCCCAACCGCGGCCAGGAGGGCCTGGGACTGTGCGCGATGCTCCCGCGTCATCGTCCCGCGCGCGAGCGCAAGAGGCACACGCACGTTCTCTTCGGCGCTCAACGCGGAGATCAAGTTGTGAAACTGAAAAACGAAACCGAGCGAATGATTCCGCAGTTTCGTCCGGGCGGCATCGTCGAGCGTCGTCGTCTCCACTCCAGACAAGCGAATCGTTCCCGACGTTGGGCCATCCAGAAGACCGATCAGATTGAGTAGCGTGCTCTTGCCGGAACCGGAGGGTCCGATCAGCGCCACGAACTCACCCGAATCGATCCGAAGATCGATCCCGTGCAGCACCTTAGTCGTCACCCCGCCCGCTACGAACTCCTTGGTGACGCCGACGAGCTCGAGTGCTGGCTCGCTCGCGGCGATACGGTCACCCATTTCGAATAGCCTCCGCCGGGTCGAGACGAGAGGCTCGGCGAGCGGGCGCAATCGCAGCCGTGAGTCCCACGAGCGTGCTGACCAGGGCCGCCACGAGGAACAGCTGCGCGTTGAGCTCGATGGGAAACGTGGGTGTGCCGTCCGCGTTGCGCGCTAAGCCGCCAAAGAACGACGCGAGCCCCGCACCCAGGGCGGAGCCGAAGATCGAGCCACTCAACCCGACGATGGCGCCTTGCACGAGGAAGATCCTCTGAACGAGTGCGCGAGACGCTCCCATGGCGCGCAGAATCCCTATCTGACGCCCTCGTTGCACGACCGATACGACGAGCACGCTCGCGATACCAAGAGCAACCGCCAGAACAACGAAGAACTGAATCATGTTGCTCGAGGCGCTTTGCGAGCGGAGCGCGACCAGGAGTTGACCGTTCACCTCCATCCAGCTTTCGGCAACGAGTCCAGTTCTGCTCTCGATCTCGTTGGCCATGTCCTTCGCCTGAAAGACGGAAGCGATGCGCACGTCTAGATTGGATACACCTCCAACCAGGTCGAGGAGTGTCTGCCCATTTCTCAGGGAAACCAGCACCCAGCGGCGGTTTACTTCTCGGTTTCCGAGATCGAAGATCCCTCCGACCCGCACACTGACCGCTCGTCCGTCCACCGCTTGAAGCCGGATTCGATCGCCGAGGCCAATCCCTAGGTCGCTCGCGAGCTCGCTTCCAACCACGGTATCGGTGGCGCTGGGGTCGAAGCGTCCACTCACCATCCCCGCCTCGATCGGATAGATGCGTGCAAACTGTTCGGGGTCCACACCGTAGATCGCGACGCTCCTGCTCGAGGTTCCTCGAATGGCAAAAGCAGCGCCGCTCGCAGAAGCGGAAACGGCCCGTACGCCTGGCATCTGCGCGATCTGTCGAGAGTGAGCTTGCCAGTCTGTAATCGTGAGGTTGCGCTTCGTTCCTCGCTCGATGTCGGCGACGATCACCTCTTGGGGTGTGGGTTCTCGCAATGAGCGTGCTTCGGATTCGCGTGGACGCACGACAACGTGCGGCTGGGTCCCAAGAGTCTGCGCGATGAGGCTGACCTGGAGCCCGGCGATCAGCGCCGATAGAAAGACAACAACACCTACTCCGACCGACGCTCCAACAACGATCAGCGCCGTTTGAGATCGGCCCTCTTTCAAGAAGCGCAGCGCCAGGAACACCTCGATGGGTAGCTTCATCGTTTCGCGCGCACCCGAGCTCCCACGGCCACTCCGCCGACCGTTGAAGGGATCACGGGTTGACCGTCTCGCAGTCCGCTTCGGATCTCGATGGCAGCCTCTCCGACCGCGCCGAGCTCGACGTTGCGCCGCGTCGCCAGGCCGCCTTCTAGGACCATGACCCACGGACTCTCGGTCCCAACGCCACGAACAGCCCCGGTTGGAAGCGAGAGTGCGTTGCGCCTCCGTGCCACCTCGATATCCGCGGTGACTGTCATGTCCGGGCGTAGTCGGTCGCTAGTCCCAGCGACGTTCAGCCTAACCTCGATGGTTCCGCGCAGAGGATCGACGGCCGGCGCAATGTACGAG
>CAZWQH010000317.1:0-5992 GCA_964635815.1 uncultured Sandaracinaceae bacterium | reverse complement strand
AGGGTCCAGAGAATCGCTGGCGGAGCTCCTGTCATGGGCACGGTCACATGGGGCGCGCCGCGTCGAGTATCGAACGCTGCACGGTCGCCGAGCAAAGCTTGTGTTAGCGGAGCCGGACATCTCATCCAGGCCGATCGATGCGCAGGCGCTCGTGGACGCAATACGCAGCGTGACACGAACAGACTTCGATCCGTGCGATGACCGGCAACTTGATCACGTAGCGATACTGGTGAAAGCCATCGTAGAGCGGTCGCATTTCCTGATTGCGCGCGACCGCAGGCAGCACGCGTGCGAAGCGAGTTTTGCCGGACTGAAAGCGGTACTCCGCGACGCTGCACTGAAGTCAGCGAACAAACCGAGAAAGATGGCGATTGCCGCGCTTCAGCATTACGGACTGACGTACAACAAAGCGAGGAACAGGCTCCACCGCGCGGCCTAGTCCCATCGGGGACACTTTCGGAAACTTGTCCCCGTTTTCCACGCGCTAGCGTTCTGCTGTCAGTGTTGCTCTCACTATGAGCACCACGGAGTTGAAGTTGGACGCGTTCACCATTCGCCGGATCTCCATCGCGGGAGACGGTGTCGACCCCCGCACCGTTCACGCATACCTGAGCGGCCTCGCCCTTCGCACGACGACCCGTCTTCGCGTTGAGAGAGCGCTTCGAGAAGTCGGCTTCAGTCATCTCGTTCGCCCGGCGAGCATCGTCCCTGCGATTCCTCAGCGCGCGTTCGTCGCGAGTGCTGCCAAGGCTCGGTGATGTTCGGCACCGCCACGCCAATCACGAACGGCAGGCTCAACGCGATTGCGAGCCGTGCCGACGCGCGTGGCGCCGAGCCACCTCCGCATAGTCTCGATGCGGAACGCTCGGTGCTTGGCGGCATTCTTCTCGACAACACCGTGCTGGCGCTGGTCACGCCGTTGATCAGTGACGCCGACTTCTACAGCCCGGCGAACCGGCTGATCTTCTCCGCGATGTGCGGACTCGCAGAGGCCAGCACGCCGATCGACACCACAACTCTTCGGGCGGAGCTCGCGACGCGTCTGCAACTCGCTCACGCGGGAGGGGACGAATACGTGCTCGGTCTCTCGAACACGATTCCAACCGTCGCGAACATCGAGGCTCACGCCGAGATCATTCGGAGTAGGAGCGTTGTCCGGCGCTTGCTCGAGACGCTCTCGTCAGCGCAACGCTCGATCATGCGTAGCGACACGGAGGCGACGCGAAAGTTGCTCGGCGATGTCGCTGCGCTGGGCGCGCTCGTCGACGCCAAGAACACGGACACCTCACGACTGGGCCGTCGTACCGCGCTGGAGCTCTCTCGCCTCCCTCCTCCGGATCCGAACGGTCTCTGTCTCCTCGGTTCCGTCCCGCTTTGTCCTGGAGCTGCAACTCTGCTTTACGGCGCCAAGGCGTCGCTCAAGACAATGCTTGCGCTCGATGCAGGCGTTCGAGTTGCTCACGACGGCCATCGGGTTCTCGTCCTTGAGGCGGAAGGTCCCGATCAAGCCATCGGCGCGCGCTGCGAACGCCTCGCGGTCGGTCACGGGTACGACTGGAGTGAGGTTGGGTCGCGTATCGATGTACTGCGCGGTTTCGAGCTCCTCGCGAACCTTTCGGAATGGCGCACAGAGATCGATCAACAGAAGCCTGCGCTTGTGATCGTCGATCCATTCGCATCGTACGCGAGTGGTGATGAGAACAGCGCAGACCAGGTCAACGCAGTTCTTCGAGAGCTGCGGTACGCGGCTGACAAGGGCGCGGCGCTCCTTCTGTTGCATCACACGGGCAAGGCGGGAACTGCAGGAGGACCTCGAGGGTCGAGTGCGTTCGGAGGGTGGTTCGACAGCCTGATCGCGTGCGAGCGGGCCCCGCTTCCTTTGAAGGACATCACCCTAACGTACGAGAAGGAGAAGGAGCGGGACGAGCCACCGCCCGACCACTGGCGCTTCACTCTCGGCGAGTCCGCTTACACCCTCGAGCGTCTCGGAGCACAGGCGCTGTCAGTCGAAACGCCGTCGGACGACAAGACCGCGCGAGTCATTGAGCTGCTCAGGCAGGCGCCTCGCACACGAGTGTTCCTCCGCGAACACACCAACCTCAAACTCTCGGGCTCGAAGGTAAACGAGGTCCTCAAGCCACTCATCGACGCAGGCCTGGTCGTCGAGAAGAAAACCAAGGCGACCGACAAGCGAGGGTACTCCCGTGACGTGGACACCCTGCATCTCGTCACAGCTGGACGAGAGCGCATGTCCACCGATGCCAGCGGCACGCTGTTCGTCACCGAAGAAAGACAAGACTCATGAGCACTTCCCTCACGTGGACAGCTGGACGGACACACATGGACAGGCACCCGGATTCACAGGTGGACGGACGGACAGCAGCCGTAGGCTGTCCGGCTGTCCAAGTGTCCCAGCTGAAGAGCTGTCCGGAGCCTCAGAGGGTGGTGACGGGTTCTCCGGAGCATTACGATCTCCGGTCGGCGCACGCAGGTCGTGACCCTTCGACAGCTTCACGACTGTTGAGCCCCCCGGCTCGTACAGTGGGAGGGAGTCTGAACACCAAGGGTGTTGAAAGAATCTCCCGGCCTTCGAGCACGTCTTCCGCGCTGAGTGTCAAGGCAGGGGTCACCCCCCCGGGTCCTACAGTTCTAGGAGTCCAAACACCAGAGGTAGCCCAGAGAGTGGTCCGGCAATTCCAATCGCGTGAAATACCTGGCAACCCCCTCCGCAACTCCGGGAATCGCCCGTCTCATCAGCCTCAAACGAGGTTGCCAGCTCCTCAGAAAGTGGCGGCCGTGACCGCGAAAAGCGGCAAGTCGCCTGCGAGCAACGGAACAGGCAAGAGCGCTGCCATCCGCACAGCGGTCTTCCGCGGCTATGGAGCTCTGGCGCTTCACGGAAGCGTGATCGGAAGCGAGCTCGAGGTTCTCCCAACGCAGCCCAACGTGCTCGGGTCGGATGGCTTCGTGCGCGTGTTCGTTCGTGGCCCGCTGATGAACCACGCGAGTCCGCTGTTCGATTCCTACGATGCGATTCGTGACCGAGTGCGAGCCGCTCTCGCATCGAAGCCGAAGGGCATCGCGCTCGTCATCGATAGCCCGGGCGGCGTGCTCACAGGAAGCCTCGAGATCGCTTCAACCCTCCGGTCGCTATGTGCGGGCGCCCGAGTGCCTCTCGTGGCCTACGTGGACGGCTGCGCGACGTCTGCGGCCTACGTGCTCGCGTGTGCTGCTTCGAGGATTGGCGCGGGCGCCGCATCGATGCTGGGCAGCGTTGGCGTCGCGATGGAGGTACTCGACCGAAGCGTCGCGAATGCGATGGCCGGCATGAACGTTCGCGTCATCGCAAGCGCCGCGCGGAAGCTCGACGGACACCCGGCGGTCACCCCCTCGGATGATTCCATCGCAGCGCTTCAAGGCCAGGTCGACCAGCTCGGACAGGTGATGTTCGCGCACGTTGCAAAGCTCCGCGGAATGACGAGCGAGCAAGTGCGAACGCTCGAGGGGCGGACCCTCATCGGCCTTCAGGCGAAAGCCGTCGGCCTCATCGATCACGTGGGCTCGCTGCAAGAGCTCATCGCGAAACCAGTGCAGTCAACAAAACCAGTTACAGCCGCTCCGGCGGCGAAAGGACCGAAAGCAACTATGAAAACCAATCTCAGAGACGTGGAGCGGCGAATGAGCACCGCGCAACGGATTCAAGAACTGAAGTCCCAGATCTCGAAGCTGCAGCTTGAGCTCGACGAGATGCTCAAAGGTGAGAAGCAGGCCTCGTCCTCGTCATCCGTGGCGCCTCGTGCCGACGGAGTTTCGAACCGAGGACTGACCGCGGCACAAGCGGAGCGTCTCGATCGAGCCTTCGGTCTCAACAGCAAACCGGCGATCTACAGCGAGGGCAACACCAGATGCTACGGCGCGATGACGAGCGCCGAGGCGAACGAGATCCTCGCTCAACGGGCGAAAGAGCGAGGTGCGCGATGACATCCGAATCAAAGTTTCCGGACGAATTGCGGGCAAGCTCGCTCACGGAGCGCACAGAGGCGCTTACCGCGTACGTCGCGGAATGCACTCGGCAGCGCGATGAGCGGGTTCAACAGCTCGAGGCCCAGATCCACACAGCTCGCACGGCTGCGGACGAGGCTATCAACCGCGCGGGCGCTCTCGTGGAACAGAAGCGCCTTGCGGCTGCTCGTGCCATCGCCGCTGAGTTCTATGAGCGAGGCGCCAATCTCTTTGTGCACTGGCGAGACGCGCCTTCCCGGACCATTGCGACGGCCATCTGCGCACTGTTCGTGGAGCTGTCCTCGCGTTGCGATAACGAGACCGGGCTTCCTCTGCGCGAGCACGTGATCGGATTCGCGCTTGCGGATGTCATGATCGCAACGGACTCGCGCTCCCTGAAGTACTGCGCCAGCCCGGATACCTGGGGCCTCCGAAGCCTCCGAGGCGTCGCTGGCGGTCATGGCCAGGGCGGCATCATCGAGCTCTGCAACGCAGCCAGGAGAGTGGTGGCGACTCCGATCGCTTTCTACGACGCGCTGCTCGCCCTTGAGAAGGCGATGGAAACCACCGCCGCAAAGTGCTTGGGGGCGCCCTGTGATCAAGACCGAGAGATCTACGCGGTCATGCGCAACGAAGCGACGGCGTCGGATGCGGCTCATTCGCTTGAAGCCTATTGCGATCGCGAAGTCGAGAAGTCTCGCAAGCACCGCGAAGCGAATCCGCCGCCTTCAAAGGGGCACTACATAAACGACCGGTGGTCGGGCCCGGGCCCGAACCCCTATCACCAGAGGATCGTCGACTACCGATAGACCGTCCCACCACCAACAGTTCTCCGATCGTCAGCCTTCCGATCGGACGGTCGCGCGGTATTCAAGACCCGCGGCTAGCAAGCCTCGCTAGCACGGAGAGAGATGCGGTCTTCATCGCTCTCCCTCGACCCGAGCGCCCATCTCACCCCGTCCGAGTGCTTTCTCCTACTCGGACGGGTTGGGCGGGGTTTTGCCTGAAGAGAAAGAAATCACATGAGCGAACCAACTACGATTGCACTCATCGCACCGGGCGAGCTCCGACGCATTGTCGAGGAATGCATGCGCAACGTGCTGAACGAGCGAGACGACCGAGCGATTGAGGCGTGCGAGTGGATGGGTCCCGAAGATGCCGCGCACCTCATAGGTGTGAGCCGGGACTATCTCAGAAAGCTAAAGGTTCCCGTGCATGGGAGCCCGCGACGCCGTCGTTACAAGCGGAGCGAGGTGGAAGCGTTCATTGAATCCCGGGACGGGTTTTAGGTACCGAGTGGTACCACTAACATTCGCATGGTACCTTGATGGAGCAAGTGAGACGCATGGTTCAATCTGAAGCGATGGCCTCGAAGAATATCCAGATCGGAATGCGATGGACCCCGGAGGAGCTGGAGCGTGTCGACGCCCTTGTTCCACTCATTCAAGAGCTCGAAGAGTTCTCGAAGATCGACCGGGCCGTGATGTTCCGTCGCTGCGTTCTTCGTGGACTCAAAGCTTACGAAGAAGACCTTGGTCTCACTTCGCGCGATCGCCCGAAGAAGCGGGCGACCAAACGCACGAAGTAACAAGGAGGCCAGTATGAAGAAGTTGAAGAAGACGGCGCCGGTGGTGGCAAAGATTCCCCTATACGAGGGTGAACCCGCATCGGACTGTGACCGCGCGATCGCGCGCGCGTTGGACCTGTCGGACGCTGCTATCAAGCGAGGAGCAACTTTCTTCGAGATCGAACGTGCGCTGTTCGTGTTCGCGACTGCGCTTGCGGAACGCTCGTTGGACTCGGAGCAGATTCATCACGTGGAGTCGCAGTGCGATACCGCGATGCTCTTTGGTGTGATCCGCCTCGAAGTGTTCGAGGATGGAACGTTTCGCGGAGTGCTAGCCGATGCCATCTCGCGAACGCGACGAGCGCGGGGCGCTGCCGTTCTACTCGCAAACTTCATTCGCAGCAGACAAAACATCGCGGACGC
>CAZWQH010000316.1:0-6003 GCA_964635815.1 uncultured Sandaracinaceae bacterium | reverse complement strand
GGACGCCGCTCGTGCCAATCGTAACACTGTTTGAAGCCCCGTTTGGCCACGAGCTTTGTGTGAGACCCGCGCGGCGCTCCGGTTTCAATTCTCTGCGCCGCATTTGCGGGTCGAACGACCCCGAGCGACCCCCAATGCGCAGCGAGCTCCCGGCACTTCCCCACGCCCCTACCCCAAAATCATCGTCTCGCGCACAAGCTCGCCAGTCTTGAAACGCCGCACGTTCCACTTGCGAAACAACTCCGCCTCCTCGTTGTGAGACAGATAGCGCGCCACAAGCTCGCCCATCACGGGTGCCATCATGAAACCGTGTCCCATGAAGCCAGACGTAAGAAAAAGCCCCGGGAGCTCGTCCACGAATCCAACCACCGGAGATCCGTCTTCGGTTAGGTCGTAGCAACCGGCCCACTGACGAAGAACGCGGAGCTTCGAAAAGATCGGCGCGAGCTTGGTCAACGCGGACGCGTACAGATTCAAGAACTCCGCTCCGCTCTCTTGATTCACGCCGGGCGGAACGTTCTCGTTCGAGATGCCTCCCACGATTTCGCCACGCATCGACTGCGAGAAGTACAGACCGGTCGCAAGGTCCGCGACGAGCGGCTTGAGAAACGGCTTGAGCGGCTCTGTCGAGCAGATCTCGTGACGGTGCGGATGCGTCGGAAGCTCGAAGCCCGCCGTTCGTGTGACTTCCGGGCTCCACGCCCCGGTCGCGAGAATCACGAGCGGCGCGCGAATGGTGCCGCGGTTTGTCTGCGCCCCAACGACGCGACCACCTTCCACCAAAAGATTCTCGACTTCGGTGAACGTGTGAAGCTCGACGCCACGCTCTTCGCAAGCGCGGGCGTATCCCCACACGAACGGCCACGGGAACACGACTCCGTCGTCTGGGTTGTAGCTCGCACCACTCAAAGTGGACGTGTCGAGCCACGGAACGATTTCTTTAGCCGCTGCCGGACTGATCATCTCGGTCTTGAGCCCGTGAGACTTCTGGAGTGCCGCGGACTTCTCGAGGTCTGCGGCACGCTCCGGGGAATGCGCGAGAAACAGGTAACCGCCCTGCCGGAACCAGACGTTGATGCGCATCTCGGTGGCGAAGCTCTCGCAGATCTCGATCGAGCGTTTCATCAAGCGCACGTTCGTGTCGCTCGACCACTGCGCGCGGACGCCGCCGCCATTGCGTCCGGACGCACCACCACACAGGTACGTCTTGTCGACCACCACGATCCGGGAATGGCCAGCGCGCGCGAGCCCGTACGCGATGCTCAGGCCCATGATGCCGCCGCCAATGACGAGCACATCCGCTTCCGCCGAAAGAGGGCCTTTTGCCGTCACGTCGGCCCGCCCTTCTTCGCGAGCGCACCGAGCGCAATTGGATGAAACGGAGGACGCGGTGTGATGGGAAGCGAGACCGCTGCGCCGCCACGAGCGGCAATGAGCTTCGCGCACATCGAGACGCACTGTTTACCCTGACACCAACCAGTACCAAACCCGGTGTAGCGTTTGACGGACTCGATATCGCGATGACCGCGTTCGATCGCCTCGTCGATGTCGTGAACGGAGACATCCTCGCAACGGCACGCGATGGTCTTATCGGACACGGCGAGCTTCCTCCCCGGCGCGCTTGCCTGCGCGTCGCGCCTGCTCGACGGTGCGAGCGAGCGCGAGTGCGCCGGTGCATTCGCCTACAGCGTGGACGTGGTCGGATGCGGTACTTCCATCGAGCGCGGAAGCGTCCAGGACGAACGAGTGACCATCGAAACGCGCGGCAGCGCCCGCTTGTGCACCGAGCTCGTACTCGGCGACTGGATGGACAGCAAGAACGACGGCATCTGCGCGCACCAGTTGAGGTCTGGCACCGGGAACGCGAGGTTTGAGACGTAAACCTCGCAGACGTACTCGTCCGAGGATCTCGTCGACTTCGTGCTCGCCGTAGGTCGCGACGAGATTGGGAATCGCTGCTGACGCTGAGCCAGGCTCCAACAACGGTTCGCGTATCATCACGACGCGTTCGCCTAGCGTGATGCCGAGCTTCGCCAACTTCTGTGCTGCGCGCAGCGAGTACACATTCGGGAGGTCCGACCCACGGATCGGGAGCGTCGCATCGTGCGTTCCAGTTGCGATGACGATCTGCAGCGGTCTGAGCTCGAGCAAATGCGAGTCGTCCGTGGCGAGCACAAGCTTGTCGTAAATGGCGACGCACGAGGTTCCAACCCGGACCATCACGCCGACGCTTGCAGCAAGGCGCTCCAACGCCTGCACGTACGCCCCGGATTTGGTTGTTCGACCCTCTTCGTCCTCGATGTCGTGATCGACCTCACCAAGTCGTCCGCCGACGGCGGAGGTTTCTTCGAGCAGCACGACGCGAACACCTCCAACGCGCGCGGCTTCGATCGCAGCGAGGAGCCCTGCCACGCCGCCGCCGATGACGGCAACGTCGCAAGGAACCTGTTCGCGTTCACCAAATATGCCGGGATGATCGGGTAGCTCACCGATTCCAGCGACTCGACGCGCAATGGTTTGCATCGTCAAGTTGAGAGCACGCGTTGCGGTAAACATCTCGTGGTGGTTCATGCCCTCGGGGAAAAACCAGTCCGTTACTGAAAGAAGGTCTCGTTCTGCACTGCCAATGACATTCTGCGTTTCGACGAGAGCGCCTTCGCGTACGTCGGTCACACAAGTCATCACATTCGGAACACCGTCGACGCGCATCAAGCAGCCATCGCAACGTGCGGCGAAGCAATACGGTCCGCGAGGACGGTGATACTTCACCGAGCGCGCGAACACGCTACGTCCGCTTGCGACGATTGCTGCCGCGATCGACTCACCCGTCCGGGCAAGGACTTCCACCCCGTCGACCGACAGTCGGACGACCTGGCGGGATGCGGAATCGCCGAGCGGCAGAACGTGAAGGCGCTTGCAGCTCATGACGGCGACAAACTACTACGGACAGAAGTCGAACGCACAGCCGGTCGGACAGCAGACATTCCCACCAAATGGGCACTCGGGTCCGCTCGCGCAGAACCCACCTTGGCAGACGTCACCGTTCGGTGAGCACGGCGTGTCATCCGGCCCCTGGCAGGGAACAGTATCCGGCAACATTTCGTAGAGGCAGGTCCCGTCCGACGCGCGGCACGAAAAGGACTCGCAGCGAGAGCGCATCGTACACTTCGGGCCCACAATCACGCAGCCTCCGCCTCGACACGCATACACTGCGCAAGGGTCCGCTCCCGAACACGCCGTCGCGTCGGGGGCGGATCCGAATACGCAGCTCGGACCACTGCATCGTCCTATCTGACACGTCGGCGCCGCGGAGCTACACGCTGAGGCTTCACACGTGCATCCTCCGACAGTACAGACCTGACCCGCGGTGCATCGCGCATCGCGCGGGATGGAAGTGCACCCGGTCCCGTTCTGGCAAAGGTCTTCCGTGCAAGCGACGCCGTCATCGGGGCACGATCGACGAGTACCGCCGCCACAGACTCCGTTCGTGCACATATCGCCAGTGGTGCACAGGTTGCGCGGATCGCACGCCATCCCAGACGCAGGTGCTTCGACACATCCAGTCGCCATGCATTGGCCAACGGTGCATGGATTGCCGTCGAGCTCGCAGCCAACAGGAACGCACACTCCCGCGCAACACTCGCTGTTGGCTCCGCAGCCGGCGGGACATCCACGCCCCGCTTCGACAGGCACCGTCGTGTCTGGCGCGACGACGACGACATCGGACATGACCACGTCATCGGTGCGACCCAGATCCGCGACGTTGATATCTCGAAGAGAGCTCGCATCACGTGCATCCGCGCCTGAATCGCGAATCACCCCCGCGTCCCTTGCCGCAGGTGGTACCCAGCTCGGCAAGTCGGCTGAGCTGACCGCAGAGGCACCACAAACGCCGGTTATGCATGTCTCAGGAGCTCGGCAATCGGTACGACCAAGACACGTGCGCTCGAGATTGATCGCGACAACACGAACTTCGCCGACGATGAACGACGTGGAAACGCGGCGCGAGACGCGGACGGAATCCGCTGAAAGGGCGCGCGCGACAATCTCAACGTTTCGCCCACTCGCAGTCCGAGGTTCGATTGCCACCTCGATCGGCAGATCGCTTCGTTGCGTAACCGTTCGAGTCACGGAGTCCGCAGCACCGCTTACCTCGATCTCGATCGCGTCCGCCTCCGCTGGGACGAGGAGGTCCGTAGTTACGCGCACGATGAGCGCAGTCGGCGCCATCTTCTGTTGCGCGCAGGCAGCCAGCGCGAGCATGAAGAAAGCAAACCGCATGAGGAGAATCTCTCACGGTCGCACACCCCGAGCACGTTTTTTCCCGACCAGAACGTCTAAAAAAGGCCCGGCTGATGCTCCGGGTGCCCGCTCGTTGCGGGCGGGAGAGGAGGCGTCGCCGGCTCGCGCGTGTGGGGCGAAACATGCACCGTGATGTCGGGAATGCGGACTTCCTGACCTTCGACCGGGGTCACGGTGACGCGAGCAAACTGGAGCAACGGATGCCACACACCAACTTCGATCGGTTTCCCGACTGGCACGTTGGTGATCCTGAACTCGCCGCGGATGTCGCTGGTCCCGTGAACCGGGTGGCGGAGGGTCACCACCTCGGTTTTGCCACAGCCCGAAATCACGCGGCACTCGAGACGAGTGATGCCACCGGTCTCAGCGAGGTGTTTGAGCGGGATGCTACGTTCGCCACCAGACAAGAGCGCCTCGCTGATGCCCGGCGTGTTTCCGAGAGACGGAAAGAACGCGTTCTGGCTCTCGTTCTTTAGGAGCAGCGTGTCCCCGTCGGTCGCGATGATCGTGCGCGGAAAGAGCATGCAGTTGCGAATGGCAACGCGATGGGTCTGCGGTTGATGCGGGGGGCTCTGATCGAACCCGATAACGAGCAAGCCAACTCCCTCGAGCCCGCGCTGTTCGTTCGTCGTGAACGGAGTGTCCTCGGCTGCGACATAGCGTGGGCAGCCCGGAAGCGGATCCAGGATCTGCGTGGGCGGGCGATACAACGGAAGGTCCTCGCCCGCGGCAAGCACGACGCGCCCCACGATCACACCGACGGGAACCCGCGGTCGCGCCGGTTCTTGGGCAGCTGCCGGAACGTTCTTCGCCGGTGCAGCCACGTTGGGCTGCGTCGCCTTCTTCTTTCCGGAGCAGCCGGCAAAACACGCCGCGGCAATGAGCAATACGGCGCAGCTGGAAAGACTTCCGCTCATGGCTACGAAACCAGCGAAGACGCTGCGCTCGTTGCGAACTCGAGGTAGCGCGACGGCGTAACGCCAATCTTCACCACGAAGTAGCCAGCGATGATGAGCGCCGCCACTACCGATCCCGAGCGCATCGGTATTGCAATGGGCGCGCCCTCCTTGGGGTCCTTCATGAACAGGAAGACGATCACTTTGAGATAGTAGTAGGCCGCTACCACGCTCGTCACAACGCCGAGCACCGCGAGCCATAGCATCCCACCTTCAACGGCAGCGCTGAGCACGTAGTACTTCGCGAAGAAGCCCGCGGTCGGCGGCAGACCCATGAGCGAGAGCACACCGACGACGAACGGAAGAGCAACCCACGGATGCCTGCGACCGGCGCCAGCGAGATCTTCGAACGACGTCGCTTCGCGTCCACGCGACCCGAGCGCGATGAGGGCGCCGAATGCGAGAACGTTCGAGACGGTGTACGCGAGAGTGTAGAAAAGAATGGACGACTGCGCGATCGGACCCGCCTTGGGTGCAGCGGCGAACCCGACGAGAATGAACCCTGCGTGCGCGATGCTGGAGTACGCAAGCATCCGTTTGACGCTCGTCTGAGCGATCGCCGCAACGTTGCCGTAGACCATGCTGAGAGCAGCAAGCACTGCGACGAACGCGGGCCATCCGGTCCGAACATCCGAAAGTCCAGGGTCCGTGAACGCTCCAAACGCGATGCGTACGAGCGCTGCGAAGGCCGCTGCTTTCACGACCACTGACATGAAAACCGTCGTGGGCGTGTTGGCACCCTCGT
>CAZWQH010000315.1:0-6004 GCA_964635815.1 uncultured Sandaracinaceae bacterium | reverse complement strand
GATGAGGTCGTTCGCGTTCAAGAGTACATTCTTCCATACAGCGAAATGATCGCGGTCAATCCCCTGTGCAATGGTCCGGACGCACCGCGCAGCGCATGTATGAACGCGGTGCGTCAGTACTGCCGCACCAACGGGACCAACTGCTTCGTCACGGGCATGGGTCCCATCGACCGTACCGCGGACGTTATTCGCTTCGCGTGCCTCGGCGACATCGCCTCCGAGCGGACAGTTCCCGTTTCAGAGGTTGCCGCTGCGAACGGTGGCGCGAGCATCGACCAGTTCACGCCCGACTACCGGGTTGGTCAGGCGTACGCGCACGGATACTGCCAATCCGTCATCCCGGATTCCGTGGGTCTTGGCTTGTACAACTACGACATGAGCAACCCGTCTGTGCCGCGCGTGACCATCGCGTGCGTTGGGCCAGACCAAAGTTCGTTTCCCGATCTCACGCAGGCGGTGGTCCAGCCACTGTCCTGCATCGATGTAGATTCGAACGCGTGCTCAATCGTCGCAGATGCGCTTTGCAAAGAGCGCGGCTTCCTCGCAGGACTCGGCCCAATTGCTTGGAATGAGACTGTGTTCGTGGCCACGTGTGTGGGGCATCCTTAGGCAAACGTTCCGAGCAATGATCAGAACGCGCCGATCAACGTGGAATCCGCGCGTTCTGCTATCCCAGGCCCTTTACGCGGTTAAAACCGTTAAGAGCGGCCACGCGATAGGCTTCCGCCATCGTCGGGTAATTGAACGTGGTCTTAATGAAGTACATCAATGAGTTCGCTTCGCCAGGCTGACTCATGATGGCCTGACCGATGTGGACGATTTCCGCCGCTTGATAGCCGAAGCAGTGGATGCCAAGGATCTCGAACGTGCTCCGGTGGAAGAGGATCTTGAGCATGCCGACGGTGTTGCCCGTGATTTGCGCGCGCGCGAGTGAGCGAAACTGCGAGCGGCCCACTTCGTATGGAATCTTGGCTTCAGTGAGCTCGCGCTCGGTACGTCCGATGGAGCTGATCTCCGGCGTCGTATAGATGCCGTTGGGCATGAGCTGCACGAGTCGATGATCGCAGCGTCCCGTAACCAAATGCTCCGACGCGAACCGCCCTTGGTCGTAAGCAGCGCTCGCGAGCGCCGGGAACCCGACGACGTCTCCCACAGCGTATACGTTCGTCTTCGATGTTCGGTAGAACTCGTCGACACGAACCTGCCCTCTCGAATCAGTCTCGACGCCGAGCTTCTCCAGCCCCATGTCGTCCGTGTTGCCGGTGCGGCCATTCGCCCAGAGCAGGACCTCGCTTTCGAGTCGCTTTCCGCTCTTGAGGACGAGGGTCACGCAATCGTCTGATGTCTCGACGCTCTCGTACTCCTCGTTGTTGCGGATAATCACGCCGCCATCTCGGAGATGATAGCTGAGCGCGTCGATGATCTCGTCGTCGAGGAACGACAGCAGGCGATCTCGCGTATTGACGAGATCCACTTTGATGCGGAGGTTCCTGAAGATCGATGCGTACTCTGCGCCAACCACGCCAGCACCGTAGACGGTTATGGTTTGGGGTGTCCGATCCAGACGCAAGATCGTGTCGCTGTCGAACACGCGCGGATGGTCAAAGTTCACATCGGGTGGACGATACGGACGAGCTCCGGTGGCGACCACGAAACCTTTGGTCGCGGTCACACGGTCGACGCCGCGTTGTCCCCGAACTTCGATGATCTCGTCGCCGATGAAGCGGCCCTGTCCATGGAAGACTTTGACTCGATTGCGGTCGTAGAAGTCTTTGCGCATCGCGACTTGTCGACCGATGACAGACTCCGCAGAACGACGAAGCTGAGAGAACGTGATCTCGGCGTCGGATTGAATCTCTGCGAAAAGCGCATTGCTTCGCAGCTCGTTCGCAAGATACACGGCGTGACGCAGTGCCTTGCTCGGAATCGTGGCCAGATGCGTGCACGCCCCTCCGACCTGACGATAGCGGTCGATGACGGCGACTTTCGCGCCGTTTTTCACCGCCGTCATCGCTGCCCCCTCACCACCGGGGCCGCTTCCGATTACAACGACGTCGAACTTGTGTAGTTCGTTCATGACGCGCGTAAGTCTACACGAACCGCCACGGCAACCCCACGTTCTCGACTTCACCCCACACCTACTCGTAAAGTGCGCCTCGTGAGCGGCGCGATTTACTGGACCCTGGTCGCGTTTTTCCGACTCGTGACAAACGTTTTCTTTCGGACAATCGAGGTTGTCGGCCGAGAAAACATCCCGACGGATGGCCCGGTCATCTTCCTCGGAAACCATCCGAACTCGCTCATCGATCCCCTGCTCATCACGACCACGTGCAGACGAAGAGTTCGGTTCGCTGCAAAAGACACTCTGTTTGACTCTCCGTTTCTGCGTCCGCTTCTTTGGGCGCTCGGAGCAGTCCCGATCCGACGAAAGATGGATCACGGCGCAAAGCCTGGCCTCGACAACACGAGCGCCTTCGACGCGCTCTTCGCCGTGCTGCGCCAGGGCGGAACATTCGGCATATTTCCAGAAGGCATTAGCCACGCGATGAGCGAGCTCGCTCCGCTCAAGACCGGTGCTGCGCGGATCGCTCTCGGAGCACGCAAAGAGGGTGCCCCAGTCGTAGTCGTTCCGTGTGGGTTGAACTACCGACAGCGCCACAGGCTTCGCAGTCGCGTGCTCGTGCAGTTCGGAGCCCCGATTGTGATCGACGAGAAGTGGCTAGCCGCATACGAGGCTGACGAGCGAGAGAGCGTGCGCGCACTCACCGCAGAGTTTGAGCAGTCCCTGCGCGCCCTGACGATCAACACGCAAGACTTCGATGTTCTGCGCGTTCTAGACGGTGTTCGTCGCTTGTACCAGCCCGCGCGGGTCGACCTCACGCTCGCGGATCAAGCAGAAGTGCTGCGCCGACTGATCGAGCACTACAACAAGCTGAAGGACGAAGCGGAGGTCAAGCTTCTCTATCGCGACACCGAATCCTACATGGCTCTAATCGACGCGCTCGGGATCACGGATCGTGATCTGAGCAAGCGTGTTTCCATGTCGGAATGGTTCTTTAGGATCGCGCGCCATGCTTTTCTGCTCGTCATTCTCGCGCCCATCGCTATTCCTGGGCTCCTCCTGCATCTCCCGGTCATCTACGTGGCCATCCGTCTGGGCGAAGGACTAACGGATCGCCACGACGTGGTGGCCACCGTGAAGATGATCATCACGGTGCTGTTCGTTCTTGCAACGTACGTAGCGATTGTCGCGCTTCTGTTCGTGGTGCTTCCGTATCCGTACGATCGGACGCTCGCTCCGGCAGCTCTGGTGCTGTTGCTCGTCTCCGGTTGGGCAACCATTCGAGTGCTCGAACGACAGGCGGTCCTCTTGCAGGGCGTCAATGTGCTCGCCCGCCTCTTCGATCTCACACAAGAGCTCGGCCGCTTGTCGCTCATGCGGGACGGCCTCCGTGCTCGTGTGCTCGAGCTCGTCGATCGCTACTTGGATCCCAAGCTCGAACGAATCGTCAGTCGCGATCTTCAGGAGTGAGCGGCAACCTCGACTGCACCCGCCGCCTGTTCCAGACGCGCCGAGGCCGCTTTGGCAGCTGCATCGCGCGCGACGAGGCGCTTCTCCAGCATCGCGATGAGCGGAACGATCAAGACAGACGAGGCAATGGCGATCCACGCCAGCCGCGGCATACCTACGAGCGCTCCACTCGCGTTTGACGAGAGCAACCGTGCACCGACTATGGAGCCCACCGAGAGACCAAGATGCTGAACGGCAGATTGTAGGGAGTTGTATCCGGCTCGCTCTTCGAGCGACGGAACGTTGGCGTACAGCGTGCTCGCTGCGACGTTTCGCAGTGGAAGGATCCCCATGAAGAAAAAGAACGAGACTCGTACCGGTAGCGGCGATGGCACCAGCACCGAGAACAAGTACACGTTGGCAACGAACAACAACGTCGAAACGGTCACCGCGATTGTGGATCCAGCCCGATCCACAAAGCGACCCGCAATCATCACGGTCGCGAAGCTGATGAACCCACCGTAGAAATACAGGTTCCCGAGCTCGGCGCGCGGGACGCCCAGGTTTGTCTGAAGGAACATCGGAAAGTTCGGCATCAAGAGAAATGCCGAAGACGTCGAGATGAAGGCCGCAGCGTAGGCCAGCAACGCGAGCGGCCGCGTGGCAATGCGGACGAGGCGCGGCACAGAAACGGGGGGAATGCCGCGCGCGAGATGAAGAGTCATCGAGGGTAATTTGAAGCTGGCCGCGAATGTCACCGCGAGCCCGAGGCATCCGACGATGAAGAAGGGAGCTCTCCAACCCACGGCATGCGAAAGCTTGAGGGCAGACGGGATACCCACCACCGATGCAATTGAGAACGCACTCATGACCGTGCCCATTGCGCGACCACGACGCTCGGACGGAACGACGTCCGCGATAATCGCGAGGCCGGCGGCCGTAGCCGGCCCGCCGAAGAAGCCGGCGACAAAGCGGGCGGCGAGCATGGACGGGGCGTTCCAAGCAAATCCTCCGGCGATGGTTGCAACTGACAACCCGAGGCCTGCATAGAGCAAAACTCGCTTGCGGTCGTATCGATCAAGCGCGATCGACCCAACAAGGCCCGCAATGAAGGCGGCTAGCGTGTACGTTCCGGCCACGTCCCCCGTCTGCGATGTAGACATGCCGAGCTCGCGAACGAAGTCGTTCCCGAGCGGTGTGACCATCACGAAATCGAGGACGTTCACGAACTGCATCGCGGCAACGATGACGATGAAGATCATCTCGGGTGGAAAGCCGGGAGGCAGCGTCGAAGCCCGCACAGGTCGCAGAGAGACAGGGCCCGCACCCGCGCGAACGGCATCATCAAGCGAAGGAGTAGGCATGTCGCAGCCAAACTACTCCGCGGGGATCACGCGGTCACGGACTGCCGAAGTCGAGAGTGCGCTTGCGCACGACTCCGCGGTCCTCGAGGAAGGCCAAAACGTCTCGAGCCGACTCTTCGATCGTCATGATCGAAAGGTCTAGTGAGAGCGAAGGCGCGATCGGCGGTTCGTAAGGTGCACTAACTCCCGTGAACTCGGGGATGTCACCCGCACGAGCGCGCCGATAAAGACCTTTAGGGTCCCTCTGCTCGCAGATCGTCAGGGGTGTGCTGACAAACAGCTCGGCCACGTTCGCGCCGATGATCTCGCGCGCTCGTGCGCGATCCGCGCGCAACGGTGAGATGAGCGAAATCAGACAAATCGCTCCGCTTTCGACGAACAGGCGAGCGACCTCTGCAGCTCGACGAATGTTCTCCGTGCGAGACGTCGCATCGAACCCGAGATCTCGGTTCAGGCCGAGGCGTAGGTTGTCGCCATCGAGCACGCGCGCGTGCACGTGACGCTCCAGGAGCTTCTTTTCAATCGCATACGCGAGTGTGCTCTTGCCAGAGCCTGATAGGCCGGTCATCCAAAGTGCGTAGCCCTCGTGCCCATACGCGAGCGCACGAGCGGATGCTGTCACTTCTCCCGGATGCGCCACAACGTTGGTAGCACCCGTCACGCGGCCCCCAAGGCGCGCCCTGCCTGCACGTGGACGTCCGCGTGATCGGACCCAGCAGCAGAAACACGCAGCGGAACTCGCACGAGGATGGTGTGCGGAGTGCAAACGTCTCCGCCTTCTTCGCAGATGACGCAGGCGATGCGTACGACCAGCTCGGAGCTGACATCGGCTTCGGTAGCGACGACATTGAGAGTGAGATCGATGCGATCCTTCTTGCCGTTCGCGCGCGTAAGCACGTGTGGTTCGGGGAGGAGCACCAGGTCCGAACGACGGCTTACTTCTGCGTCGATGCTCAGAGGCGACTCAGGAGCAAGATGATCGATCAGGTGGAATCGCAACCTGCAAACGCCGCCGCGAAGCGGAGAGACAGATTCGGGCTCGATGACCTGAGTGAACCAGCTTGCTCCGTCCTTCGAGCCGCGGACCGTGGGTCGCGGAAGCTCACCGAGTATCGGCGCAGGTGCGCCG
>CAZWQH010000314.1:0-6009 GCA_964635815.1 uncultured Sandaracinaceae bacterium | reverse complement strand
GCGAACTCGCTGATCACCCTCAGCCTCGACGCAGACAAACGGATGGCGCCGTTGACCTCCGTGCTCTGGCTGTTCGTCGCGCTCGCCGCAGTCGGCGTCATCACCATGCTCGTGGGTCAGCGCAGGGCTGGAGCGATGCTCGCGCTGGTTGGCTCCGCAGTATTCATCCCCATTGGTCTCGTCGGTGCGATCGGCGCACGGCAAGTTCTCGATCAGATCGAGGAGGAAGGAATCGCTCAAAGGCGACTCTGAAATCCAGAGTGAACCGAATCAACGCGGACCAACATCGACAACCAAGCAGTCAAGGAGTGAGCAGAGAAAATGAATCAAGCAACAACGATGAGCTCGGAATACGACACGAGGATCTTCTCGAAACTAGGCACGACGTACGTGTGGTGCGGCGTGGCAATGCTCGCGCTCGGACTCCTTCCGTTGTTGGTCGGGCGCGTGATGGGCGGAGCCATCGGAACGGGGCTCCTCTTCGTCTTCACTGGTTTCTGGACTCAGTCGACTCCGATGTTCAGATTTGGGCAAACCCATCTCGCATATCGCCCTGCGCTGCTTCGCGCGCAGAAGTTGATCGCCTACAAGGACATCGTTTCGATTGACTACTCCGGAGCGAGCAAGATCTTCATCGAGTTGAGGGGCGAGGACACGCTGAAGCTCTCGCGCAAAGTGATCAGCGTCGATGGGGCCGACCAACTGATCAGTGCGTTCCGCATGTACGCATCACACGCACGCTTCACGAACTGAGCGGATTACAGGTATACACCCAGTCGCATGACGATGAGCTCACTGCGAAGGTCGCCGCCCGTCGCCGCTTGAAAAGGCACCGCCGAATTGGGGAAGCACGACGTTTCGGGCCCGCGGCGCCATGTCTGTTCGAACGACATACGGGTGCGAAATAGCCCGAAGATCGCCGGGCATCCCGCGGCGTTCGGCGAGCGACGTGCAATTGCGTAGCCGGTGCTGCATGCGTCGTTGACCGGGATGATCGAGTCCCCTGTACACGTGTCGTTCGTGTATCGATTGTCTGCGGGAACGTTGAACCCGACCCCAACATCGGGGGAGCAACGTGTAACTCCGTCGTCAAAGTATCCGATAGAACACGTACCAAACCGCGTGTCGTCGAAACCGATGTTTTGCACCACGGCACGGACCCCAGCCGCGAGCTCTGCGTATCGCGCTGAAATCCGCGCCGAAATCGGATCGAGCTGAATGGAGAGGCGCGCGGCGTCCACCGGTTCGCTAGTCGCGAACAACCTCGAGTACCCTGGCGTCAGCGCGAACGCGTCGCACGCTCCGTTCAGAGGATTGCGAGCGTAATAGTTGCTGGCACCGACCAGCTCCGCTGCTCTTTTGCGAAGCACCACACCTGTGGAGGCGCACGCATTCATGCCTTCCACGTAGTACAACGTCAGCCCGCTACCGCTTGCCTCACCGAAAGTTAGTCCGGCAGGCGTGCCGCACGTTGCGTCGGAGAAGATGTCCCCTCGTTGCACCGCATGCGGCGGAACACAGTACGCAAAATTCCCGCGCCGCTCGAGGTTACACGGTGCGTCGAACGTGATGTCATAGAGCTCGTTTGCGAGCGCAGACGAACCATCACTCCCGTCCCAGAAAGTTGCCCGCAGACGTCCATACGTCACGGTCCGCGATACATACGTCGGCCCCGTGCTGGGCGCGCGCGTCAACGCTTGAAGCACGTAGTAGGTGCCCGTCGCAGCGCGCGTGCCCGATTGGCAACCACTCACATTCGTGAACACGGGCCCAGTGTGGGTGGCACCGGTGACTCGGTAGAGCGTCGTTCCTGATTTGAAGAATGCTCTGTCGGGAACCTCGCAACCGGACCACAACAAAAGCGGCGTGGAGCAGTCTGCCGTTGCGTAGCTCAGCTGCGTATCCAACACCGCGTGCACGCAGCGCGTCTCTGCTCCCACCGTCGTGACGGTGCACGGGCGACCGTCCAACGTGAGACCGTCTGGGATGAACGTGCCCTCGATCTCCGTGCCGATCACACCGGTGGCCGAACCCGAGACGAACGGCGACGCTATCGTTCGACGCCCACTCCCACCATCCGGATGGGCATCAGCGGCGACAGCAGCTTCGAGATGTGCGGGGACGTCCGGCACGGTGTCCGCGTCGAGTTCGTTCACGCTTGCATCGTTCTCATCCACGTCGAGGGCCAACGTGCCGCGATCGGTCGTCGCCCGAACGTCACGTCGCAGTCCGGCGTCAGCTGGAATCTTCGGCGCGGCGTCGCAGCCACCGCCGAGCACCGCGAACATGGCGACCGACAAGACCCAGGACGGAACAGGGTGAAACAGCATGGGCATGTTCTAGCTGTCCGTGAAGCGCGTCGCATTGCGAACGCGAAGAACTAAGACGGACATTAGACGTTGGATCAGGCTAGACGGATGAGACTGCACGAGAAGGACCTACGAATGACCCATCCCATCCTATTCATCCACGGCATGTATATGAACGGCGCGAGTTGGACGCCTTGGATCGAGCGTGCGCGCACGCGTGGGTACGAAAGCCTCGCTCCGTCATGGCCGCATCACGAGGGTTCACCTGCGGTGCTTCGCGGCAAGATCGATCCTGCTCTTGGCAAGCTCACGTTTGGCACGGTCACCGATCACTACAAGAAGCTCATCGATGCGCTGCCGATCATGCCCGTGCTCATCGGTCATTCGATCGGGGGACTCCAAGTGCAAAAGCTCTTAGACGGAGGATACGGAGCAGCCGGCGTTTCGATCAGCCCTGCTCCTCCGCGGGGAATCCTCTCGTTCGATCCCACGTTCCTCAAAGCGAACTGGCCGCACGCAAATCCGTTCGCTGGAAACCAACCTATCGAGATGACGAAGGAGCGCTTCCACTTCGCGTTTTCCAACAACATGACGCGCGCTGAGAGCGACGCGGTATTCGACAGCTATGTCGTCCCCGAAAGTCGCAATGTTCCACGCAGCACGCTGACAAATCAGGCTGCGATCAACTTCAGAGCCGCCGGTCCGCCCTTGCTGATTGTCGCGGGCGACTCGGATCACCTCACGCCTCTTGAGCTCGTGAAGAAGAACTACTTGGCCTTCGTGAATGCAAAGTCGGAGCGCAAGGTGGAGTTCAAAGAGTTCACGGGCCGAGCACACGCGATCTGCAATCAACGCGGATGGGAAGAGGTCGCGGACTACTGCTTCGACTGGCTAAGCGCTCCGCCTGCCAGCCAAGCGTGAAGCTTCTCGTACACGGACTTGCTGCTTAGAAGCTCGAGATGCAGCGCGTCCAGCGCGCCCACTGGTGGTCAAGAGTGGCTGCCCCAAGATCACCGGACCGCTGACGATGGCCTGCTGCATGGCGGCGACCAGGTCCATGATGCCCCGCGTTGCGGTCACAGCAAGCTTGTCACGCCGCGAAGGTCATCCGCATGTTTGCGAGGCTTGGTCACCGGCCATCAAGCTTAGGAGGATTTGCGCTGATTGCTCGCGGTATTCCTGGACACTCCCTAGATCTCAAGCGGGATGAAGCACTTCACGCACCTTGCGCAGTAGCGCCGCCGGTACGATCGGCTTCTGAAGAAACGCGATGCCGGAATCGAGGACGCCGTGGTGGACAATCGAGTTCTCGGTGTATCCGGACACGTAGAGCACCTTCATCTCCGGGCGCGAAGCCGCCAGTCGCTCGGCTAGCTCGCGTCCGCTCATGCGCGGCATCACGACGTCCGTCAGGAGCAGGTGAATCTTCGCCCCAAACTTCTCGCTCACCAGGAGTGCCTCTCCCGCATTCTGCGCATCGAGAACGTTGTAGCCATTGCGCCTCAAAATCTCGAGGCTCACGTCTCTGACCTGATAGTCGTCTTCCACGAGCAAGATCGTCTCGGTTCCGCGTAACGTGGATGGGTCGATCTTCGCCTGAGCCGCAGTGTCCACGGCGCGCTCGGTCGCTGGTAAGTAGACGTTGAAGGTCGTACCGATGCCGGGCTCGCTGTAGATGTGAATATGCCCGTGGCTCTGTTTCACGATTCCGAACACCGTCGAAAGACCGAGCCCGGTTCCTTTGCCTTTCTCTTTGGTCGTGAAGAACGGTTCGAAGATTCGCTCGCGCGTCGCGGCATCCATGCCGACGCCCGTGTCGGTGACCGCGAGCAGAATGTACGGACCTGGGATGAGCCCCGGATGCTTTGACGCGTACTCCTCGTCGAGCTCGACAGGTCCAACTTCGATCACGAGCTTGCCCCCACGCGGCATGGAATCGCGTGCGTTGATCGCTAGGTTCATCACGACTTGCTCGGTCTGACTAGGATCCGCGTGCACTTTGCAGCCGCTGCGCTCGGTGAGCAGCGACAGCTGAACATCTTCTCCGAGAAGACGCTTCAGCATCTTCTCCATGCTTTGGATGACCTGACTGAGATCGAGCACCTTTGGCTGCAGCATTTGCTGCCAACTGAAAGCGAGAAGCTGATGCGTGAGCTCCGTCGCGCGCTCGCCTGCACGGCGCACCTCTTCGATGTCGTCACGAATCGGATCGCCCGTCTTCAGGTCCTTCAGTGCGAGGGTGGTGTAGCTGAGGATGACGGAAAGCAGATTGTTGAAGTCATGGGCAATGCCGCCGGCTAGACGTCCGATGGCCTCCATCTTCTGCGCTTGTCGAAACTGCTCCTCGAGTGCTCGATACTCCGTTACGTCTCTGGAGACACCGGCCACGCGGTACACATTTCCGTCGCCGTCACGCACGGGATAAGCACGTGCGCGAATCCAACGCACCGAGCCGTCCGGCCGAACGATTCGATACGTCTCGTCCCATGTGCCAAGCACCTGGGTGTGCAGTGTCCTGATCACACGATCGCGATCCTCAGGGTGGATCGTGTCCAACCACGCGCCGGGCCTCGCGTAGAGGCTATCGCACGTCCGTCCCCAAATGCGTTCGTAGGCCGGACTGATATAAAACATCTCTTGCTTGGTTGGGTCCTTCAGCCAGAAGACGTCGTCAATCGCGCTCGCGACTTGAAGGAAGCGCGCCTCGCTCTCGCGTAGCGCGTCAGCGATCTGCTCGCGCACCAGATGGTCGCGGTGGAGAGTGCGATTGCTTTCCTCGAGTTGAAGAGTCTTCTGCTCGAGCTTTCGGATCAACGCCTCGCTGTACTCTCGAAGCATCCCCGTGGGACTTTCCGCGCGCTCCTTGGTGGGCTCAGGCGGAAATGAGGCGGCTCTGGCCTGCACCTCACGAACACGAACGAGGAACTCGTCCGGCTCGCTCGGCTTCAGAATGAATGCATCCGCTCCCAAGCTCAGCGCAAGGCGTTCGTCTTCGGGTTCGGTGTACGTCGCCGTGTAGACAACGAATGGAATCTTCTTGAGACGGTCGTCGAGCTTCCAATGGCGAAGCAGTGTGTACCCGTCCATCACCGGCATCAGGAGATCGGAGATCACGATGCTCGGTGGTGAACGCCTCGCTTTTACCAGGGCCTCCGCTCCGTGATACGCGGTCTCCACCTCGAAGCCGGCGCCCGTCAGGAGCGCCTGCAGGTAGTAGAGGTTCTCTTCCTTATCGTCGACGACGAGCACTCGCATTACTGGTCTCCCTCAAATGGTCGTGACGACTCTCGCTCCATCTCCGATACGAACGTGTCTGGATTGATGGGCTTCTCGATGTAGCCCGTGCAACCGGATTCCAAGGCCTTCTCCCGATCACCCGGCATTGCGTAGGAGGTGACCGCGATGATCGGCGTCCGCTCGAGCGAGTCGATTTGCCGCAGAGCACGTGCGACGGCGTAGCCATCCATTCCGGGCAGCTGGATGTCCAGGAGAATCAGTGTCGGCACGAACGTGCGCGCAACCTCGATCCCTCGAACACCATCTGCGACCGACCTAACCGTGTAGCCATTTCGCTCGAGCAAGAACGTAAGCAGGTAGCGATTCTGTGCGTTGTCCTCAATCAGCAGTATGGCTTTGCTCATGTCGCGTTCACCTGCTCAACAGCAACGGCCGTGATTGGAAGCACGAGGGTGAAAACGCT
>CAZWQH010000313.1:0-6048 GCA_964635815.1 uncultured Sandaracinaceae bacterium | reverse complement strand
CAGCCGTCGTCGCTCGCTGCTGGGGGTTCGCCTGCGCTGCTTTCGTGTCACATCAGCAAAAGTTGCATCCGAGACTCATCATGTCACTACACAAATCACGCTTGTTGACCGCAAAACCGTCGCCTCGTCGCAATGGCCTACCCATTGAAGATCGCCAAACAGCCACCGTGCAGTTGCGTTGTAAAGACGCCGAACGTGCCGATTGGCACGCAGCTGCGACTGCGCGCGGCATGGTGCTCTCACAATGGCTGCGTCGACTCGCCAACGTTGCAGCGAGACAGGAGCGCTAGTGGCTAGACCGCGAAAGAACCCTTTGCCTTCCGGCGTCTACGAACGCAAGCACGCGAGCGGTCGCCGTACTCTCTGGATTTGGTTTCGCGACGCCGAGGGTCGCCGCGTACACGAGTCGGCTGGAGCCTCAATCGCCGAGGCTGTTGCGTTGCTCAGTCGCCGAAAACGAGAAGTGCGTGAGGGAGAGTTCTCGCGCGGTAGTGAGCCGGCGACGATATCCGAGTACTTCGAGCAATGGGCGCCACTTCGAGCTGCCGAAGGAGTTCGGTCGCATCAGCGCGAAGCGCAGACGATGCGCAGCCACATACTCCCAGCGCTGGGCAGCGTTCGGCTCGACGAGCTTCGACCTCGTGATGTTGCTGCTTGGGTTCGCCGAATGCGCGCCGATGCGAAGCTATCGCCGAAGAGCATTCGCAACGCGCACGGAGTGTTGTCGGCGATGCTCTCACGAGCTCGGTTCGATGAGCGGATCTCCGACAACCCGGCCCGCGGCCTCCCTGAGGGCATTCTGCCGGCGAACGTGAAGACGAAGCAGACCGGCGCGTGGACGCGTTCGGAATGCGAGACCCTGATGTCCGACGAACGCATCCCTGAGGACCGACGCGTGCTGTATGCGATCGCGGCGTTCACTGGAGCTCGGCTCGGCGAGATCTGCGGTCTGCGGTGGGAGGACATCGATACCGACGCGGCACCGCTCGGTCGTTGGGCACTTCGCTCGCAATGGAATCGCGAGCCGCTCAAAACCGATCAGCCGCGCGACATACCTATCCATGGGGTGCTCGCCCGGATCCTCGCGGAGTGGCGTCTCAACGGATGGCCTCGGTTTGTCCGCCGCGTCCCTTCGTCGTCGGATCTCGTGCTTCCCCGCGCGTCCGGCACGCTTCACTCGCGAAACAGCGCGGGCGCGAAAGCGGTCCGTCGACACGCAGACATGGTGGGCATGGCCGCAGGAACCCGCGACTTCCATTCCTTCCGCCGCGCATTCGTCACGCTTGCGCGCACCGACGGCGCGCCGGTCGAGATAGTCGAGCGCATCACGCACAACTCGCGCGGGGAGCAGATCGACGGCTACACGTACTTCGGCTGGGAATCGTTGTGCGACGCGGTGTCTCGCGTGCGTCTCGAGCGCCATGAAGGACGCGTTCTCCAGCTCGATCCCGCGCTGCGTGGTTACGCAAACTGTTACGCAGGCGGGATCGGCGGCGGTATCGCCGCGATATCTCAACTTGTTTTTGTGGAGGCGCCGGGAATCGAACCCGGGTCCGAAAATCCGCGACCTAGACCACTACGTGCGTAGTCTGTGATTTATTGTCGTAACGGATAGCGCGCACAGACACGCTCGCACCGTCACCATCGATTCTGTTTCTCAGCTAGCGAACAAATCGCGATTCACTAGCCCAGTCAGTTCAGATCACGCCTCATGCATGAGCACTGACGGGCTCATGCAATCGACGGCTCCCTTGGCTTTAGTTAGGCCGCGAGAGCGAGTGCATTATCGTTCGCACTTGGATTTCCACGCTGGATTTACGTCGTTACGTAGGCCGACGGCACGCGTTCACGGTGTTGGTACCTTCGTCGAAGCCGATCGCCCCCTTCTGCAAACAGCAAGGTCAGTCTGTGGGCTTAACCCGACCATTACAAGTGAGCGCGGGGTGTTTTTTTGAGCTACACCTGGGATCCATGGCACGTGGTTCAAGTCGTCGCCCGAAGAGCAATCGTGTGGGTCCTCCGGATCCCCCGACCAAGCGCGACATTGCCGAGCACTTGCTGAGCGAGGGCAGCATCTTCGTGCACTTCGTTCCAGCCAGCGCGGGCGTGGTTCTCCCAGAGCACCTTCGCGATGAGTCGGACGTGCTTCTGCAATTCGGCTTTGGTCTCGCGATTCCTATCCCTGACCTAGCTCTCGATGAGAATTCGATTTCGGGGACGCTTTCGTTTTCCCGTCGCGGCGTGTTCTGTCGGGTCCCCTGGGATTCGGTGTTTGCGATCGTCGGAGAAGACGGGCGTACGGCGATGTGGACGCACGAGCTACCGCCGGCCCTTCGCCGTGAGATCGAGGCGCGGGAACAAGCGAAGAACAAGCATCCGCAGCTTCGGCTGGTGGAGGGTGGGGCGCCGGACCGAGACGCTTCGGTTGCTGCTGAGAAAGCCGCGCCTGAAAAACCCGCTGCACCGGAGAAGGCGCCGGCAAAACGGCCGGAGCCAAGTCTCGCCCAAAAGAGTGTCCAGAAGAGCCCGGAGCGAACGAGCACGATCGTGGAGTCGCATCCACCGCCTGCGCGCAAGCCCAATGCGCTTGAGACGCATCGCATGCAGACGTCGTCGGCGCCTCCGCGCCCGCGTCCGGACTACCTCCGCGTCGTGAAATAGTATTTATTCGCTCGGGCCCCGTGTTTACTCGCTCGGACCCTCGCGGTTATTCGCTCGGGCCCCGCATTCATGCGCTCGGGCCGAAACGCCCTCGCGATCACTCGAACGTAGCGAACGCAGCGTTCGTGTCGCGTCCCATCGTGTCGCGGACCCACACGTGCGCGGTTCCGAGCGGCACTCCTGGCGGCACTGTCACATCGATCGAAGTAGCGCTCGGCGTCCACGTTGCAGCGCGATCGTCGGAGTAGCCCACGTAGGTTCCGCTTCGTACGTAGACACGCGCGGTCGTGGTGGGGAAAGTGCCCGCGATGCGCATCACGCCATTGCGGACCGGATTTCCACCGGAGACGTTCTGCACGCTGTTGAGCGTCACTTCACTGCAGTTCGTCGCGCTCGCTCCGACCGTGACGTTGCCGGTCATCGCGTAGCTACGGAAAAACTCGAACATCGGTTGGCGGGTTCCGTCGTAGGCGAGGACACCGTTGCCGACGAACGTGGATGTTGCGAGATCCGCATCCAAGATCTGATCTACGAGCACGAGCATCGGTGCGGATTGCTCTCGTGCAAAACGCACGACCTCCGCAACTCGCTCGACCGCTTCGCACGCACCAAAGAGCTCGCGATGCTCAGCGATGTCGAAGATGACGAAGTTTTCGCGCGTTACTGCCGGCCGCGTCATTCGAACACGCGCAAGCGACGCGGTGATCGCTGCTTCTAGCTTCGATCGAATCTCGCCTCGCGCCGTGGGGAAACCGGCACTTTGTGCCGCTGAATAGCCGAATAGATCGACGCGCGTATTCGGAGCTACGTCCGCGATGATGCACGGGGCACCACCTCCGGCGGTTCCACACAACGCTCCGCCGCTGCTCGTGGTGTGGTTGTACGTGATCGCCGAGAAGAGACGCTTGGCGCCGCCCACCGCGGTTTGCGCATCGCCTACGCCGTCAGCGCGCGCGTTGGCCCACGCGGTATAGCCGCTCACGCGTTCTGGGGCTGTGAACGCATCGAGCGCGGTGTCTCCCTGCCAAGTCGTGAAGATGAACGTCTTTGTCGGATACGTTCGAAGCAGGTGCTCGCCGAGCTCCGCGACCTCCGTGCGCTCTGCGGTGATTTCCGCAGGCGTCATTCCGTCCGCCCACGCGTGGTTGTACCCGGGGTTCGTGTACGCGAACACCACGAAGGTATTCGCAGCGCCGCCGAAGAACGCTCGATACGCTGAGTGCTCGGCCATGGCCGTTAGTCGGTACGTACCAGTCACACCCGTCGCGTAAGGGTCCGACGGATCGATCGACGCGAGCTGCGTGCGGGCGCCGACATCCGCCGCGTGCTGAGCGGCCCACGTGAGCCGATTCGTTCCCGGTGGAACACCGCGCGGTTCGAATCGCCACATCATGACGCCGAGTCGATCGCGCGGATCCCGCAGAGTAGGCACAAGGACCGCGGGGGCAGCTGCATCCGCGGTGGCATCGACAGCGGCGTCGCTCGCGGCGTTCGGAACATCGATCTGGGGCAGCGCATCGATCTGGGGGAGCCCTTGGTCGGGGATCAGGGCGTGGTCCGTTACCGCGTCCAGTGCGATGAACGAATCTGGATCTGCGAGTCGACGGTCGATTGCGACGTCGCGGATAAGTTGGTCGACCGTCACGCGTACGTCCGTGAGCTGTCCGCTATCGGGGTCTACGGCGCTCTCACCGCTCGCGCATGCACCGACGAACCAGCAGACGACGGACCAGAGAAGGAGTGCGCGCATTCCGCAGGCATTATGCACGGACGCGAATCGTTTGCGATGCGCGCGCGCCCGTGGTGCGCGAGGATCGGGTGCCTGCGCCGCCCGGAGGAGGCTTCAGCCCGTACTTCTCCATCTTGTAGATGAGCGCTCGGCGCGAGATGCCCAGGCGAGCAGCTGCACGAGTCTGGTTGTAGTTCACATCCGCGAGCGCCTTTTCGATCGTGTCGCGCTCGAGCGAGTCGACGTGTTCCTTCAAGACGTTGTCGCTGTTGCGCGAGGCAAGCGGCGAGAGAGGCAAGTGCTCCACGAGAATCTCGCCGCCGTGGGCCAGGGTGATGGCCCGCTCCATGACGTTGCGGAGCTCGACGACGTTTCCGGGCCACGAATGACTTCGCAGTCGCGCCAGCGCGGCAGGTGAGAAACGCGGGGCGGGATCGGGCTGCTGCGAGCGCTCCGTCTGTTGTGCTCGTTCGAACAGCTGCGACATCTTCGCGAAGTAGGTAGCGAGCGGGATGATGTCGAGCGGTCGCTCTCGAAGTGGTGGCACCAACGCCACGCGCGTTGCCAGGAGAGACGCAAGCTCTGAGTGGAACCATGTGGCGTCGCGCACTTCTCGTGTCGCCGTCCCTGATACGCGCGTGCTCGGGTGCCTCTCGAGCAACTCCTCAAGCGCACCGAACAACCGCGCCTGTGCGTCGGCATCAAGCGCGTCTACATCCTCCAGAAGGAGTGTGCGACCCGCGGAGCGCGCGACCGCGCCGCGTGCTGAGAATGTGCTGAGCACGTCTGTGAGTGATGTGAGCTTTGCGCACTCGACAACTTCGGTCGTATCGACCCACGAGCGTTTCTTCCCGCTCGCGGAAGCTTTTTGGGCGGCAAGCTCGACAAAGTAGCGTGCAAACAGTGCGCAGCCGCTCCCATGTTCTCCGATGAACAACACGGGCTCGGTCGTCGTCGCGAACGCGTCGAGGTCCTCTATCATCCGCCGGGTTGTCGGGTCTTCTGCCAGAACGGGCGGAAGCTCGGTCGGGCTCGTCGGCTCGGGGGTGACCAGGCCGTCTTCGCGCGCGGCATCCGAGGCGCGCTGCTTGCGAATCGCGGCGCGTGCGCGAGCGATGATGAGGTGCGGATACGTTCCCGCATCCGGCGCCACCGCGATTCCGATCGCGAGCTTGTCGTCTCCGCCCGCGTTCAAGATTCGCGCGACCACGTGCTCGGCGACCTCGAGCGACGCCTCGGGAAGCAGGAGCTCGATCTCGCCGGGCGTCCACGTGCCGACTACGTCTCCTGCGCGAAGTTGCTCGAGAGCGATCGCGAGCCACTCGTGTCCGTGTTCGCCACGGCTCGAGAGCATGGCGACTGCGGTGCTTCGTCCTGCACGCGCGGCTCGCGCCATCTCTTCGGACAGGCGTTCCATAAACTCCGCATGCGTCAGAGCGCGGCGAGGTGCGATCGCATCATTGGTGACGATGCCTACGACGATCGAGGCCGAGCCGATGCTGATCTCGTCGCCGCTCTGCGTGTCGGTGTCGTTGAAGATCCGTTTGCCGTTCACGAACACGACGCTGTCCGCCACGGCAGTGACGATCACGCGCGTTCCCACGTGCGTAAGAATCGCGTGCGAACTGCCCACGCTTTCCGGTGAGAAACGAATCGTC
>CAZWQH010000312.1:0-6073 GCA_964635815.1 uncultured Sandaracinaceae bacterium | reverse complement strand
GGTGCGTACCATATTCGCACCAAATCCAAAGATCCATCCGAGAGCTGACGCATACACATGAGTGAACCGGTTGCATCCTAAAGCAGATGATTTTACCCTTCCTTTATGCGTACCACTCTCGATCTTCCCGATGGGCTTGCGGAAGAAGCTCAGAGATTGCTTGGCTTCAAGTCCAAGACGGATGCGATTATCGTGTCCTTGGAAGAGCTGATTCGCAGGCGCCGCATCGAGGAGCTCAAGTCACTTCTCGGGCGCGTAAAGATTGATATCGACGTCGACACTTCCAGGCGAAGGCCGGCTGCGAAGCGGAAGAAGAGATGATCTTCGTCGACACTTCCGTTTGGGTCTCGGGTTTTCGAGGTGATCCAGCGGTGAAACCGGAGCTCTCACGGCTGCTTGACGCGGACCTTGCAGCACTTGCGAGCCCCGTTCGCCTTGAGCTGATCGAAGGCAGTCGCTCCACGGAACGAGCAATTTTGCGAAGGCTTCTTTCGGCCGTTCCTACTTACGTTCCGCAAACTAGTTCTTGGGAGAAGGTCGAGAGCTGGCTAGAAACTACGTCCAAGGTTGGTCAACGTTTTGGCGTCATAGACCTTCTAATCGGAGCCGTGGCTCATGAAGAGAAGGGGTCGATCTGGTCTCTCGATTCAGACTTTGAACGCTTGGCGAATCTTCGTCTTGTGAAACTGCATCGACCAAGGCGCCGTCCCTAGGGTTCGCGCCCGGGTGCCAAGATCCCATGCAGCGCGTCAGTGAGAGGGCTCGGGACGCATAGACGCGCAAAAGTACGACGGCTATACGTGCTTCGTGCGAATCCTCATCGTCGGATCTGGGTCTCGGGAGCACGCGCTCGCGTGGAAGCTCGGCAGTGCAGCAGACGTCGAGCGTGTCGTGGTCGCACCTGGAAATGCAGGCACTGACGGGTCGCGAGGGGGCGTGAGCGAAGCCAAGATCTCGAACGCCGCGATTCCCACCAGCGCGCACGACGAGATCGCGGCGTTTGCGAAGGACGAACACATCGACCTCGTGGTTGTGGGTCCGGAAGCACCGCTTGTGGCAGGGCTCGCCGATCGTCTGCGAAACGACGGGCTGCTTGTCTTCGGCCCCGACGCTTCAGCAGCTCGTCTCGAAGGCTCGAAGGCTTTCTCGAAGGAGCTCATGCGTTCCGCGAACGTTCCCACCGCGGACTTCGGTGTCTTCACGGACGTCGCAAAGGCGCGCGAGTTCTATCTCGCGCAGAGCGAGCCGTTCGTCGTGAAAGCCGACGGTCTCGCTGCAGGCAAGGGTGTCGTGGTCCCGTCCACGATGGACGAAGGGATCGAGGCGATCGAGCACATGCTCGTGAAGCGAGAGTTCGGGGATGCCGGGGCGACACTCGTTCTCGAGCGGCGCCTGCGGGGTCAAGAAGTCAGCTTTCATGTGCTCACGGATGGTGAGCGGTACGTCGCGTTTGGCTCAGCACAGGATCACAAACGCTTGCTGGCTGGAGATCGGGGCCCGAACACGGGCGGCATGGGGGCGTATTCGCCGCCGCCTGTTTTTGCCCGCGCGGTTGAAGAGCGTGCGTTGCGAGAGATCGTCGAGCCGACACTCGCTGCACTCCGCGCTGCGAAGTCTCCGATGCGAGGCGCGCTCTTTTGCGGGCTCATGGTCGAAGACGACCGCGCGACTGTGCTCGAGTTCAACGTTCGCTTTGGCGATCCGGAATGCGCGGCGTTGATGATGCGGGTCTCACCGGACGATGCGCTTGCTCTCGTTCACGGCTGCGCGTCGGGTGCTTTGCCCACGAACGTGGCGCTTTCGAACGAGTCTTCCCTCGCGGTGGTCCTTGCCTCAAAGGGCTATCCGACCAGTCCACAGAAGGGTGCTGTGATCCACGGTCTAGTTGCGAGCGATCGTGACGACGTTCGCGTGTTTCATGCGGGCACGGCATTCGACGGGGACAGCACAGTAGTCAGTGGCGGCCGCGTTCTGACAGTAGCCGCGCGTGCGCCGGACCTTCGCGAGGCAGCTCGCCTTGCATACGAATCGGTTGCTCGGGTGAGCTTCGACGGCATGCAGTTTCGCGCGGACGTCGGGCATCACGCTCTTGGCTGAAGCAGCAGATGATGCATTCGTCCCAAATTGCAAACGGCGCACACCGTGAGGTGCGCGCCGCTCGTTCTGTCTATCGTTCGAGCTGATGATGTCAGCTCATCTCTGGATCACCAGGGCTGAACCGGACCGACGCCCGCGTTCACGTAGTTCGTCATCTGGCGAACGAGGTCGATGTTATCGATGAATGCGTTGAGCTCAGCATCTGCATTCGCGGTTGCCAGGGCTTGCGCCTTCAGCAGCATGCGAGCGCCAACGCCGGTCTCGGTTTGAACGGGTGCACCGCCCGGGCCCGTCGTGGTCACAGGATACGAGAGCGCGGTGTACGTGAAACCGCTCTCCGGATCGGTGAACGTCACCGTGGGGCGCGTGACGTCGATGCTTTCGTCCGCGCCACGAACCCACACACGACATCGGTTGAGGAAGTCCTGATCGTAGGTCTGCGACATGTAGACCATCGCGGTGACCGCACCGTACAGCTGCACGGAGAACGATGCGTTGGGGTTGATCGGCGTGCCCGTCATGGAGTTGTTCGCGATCTGCGCGAGCGTCGGATAGACGACCTGTCCATCGACAGCGCGTGGAGCAAACACCTCCCACTGCTCCGAGAGAAGTCCGCGATAGAACGACTTGATCGCAGGACCGAAGGCCGTGGACGCGTTCAGTTGGTACTGGCGAACGTCCGAGTCGGAATCGCGAAGCACGAGATTGACCTCGGGATCCACGAGGGCGTTGAGTGCGAGTGCCTTGTCGTAGAAGAAACCGGCGCGAAGGACCGTGTCCGACCACCAGAAGTTCTCTTCGAAGTCCCACGAGGTCGTGAGGTAGCGGCCGTTCGTAGTGCTGACGGTGACGTTGCCGCGACCCGGCATGAGGACGTTCGCACCGTCGGCCATGCGCTCACTGACGTACGTACCAGGCTCTGGCGACGAGATGACTCGCGTGAAGAGACCAAGAACGCTTCCAACAGCGCTCGTGTATGCACCGAACTGATTCTGCCCGGTCCAGAGCTCGGACGAGGGCTCTTCGCCGAACGCCACGATGTACAAGCTGTACAGCTGCATGATGTTGCGGAGCTTGTCGAAGTAGCGGTTGTACGTGCGCGATCCGACATTGTACTGGTCGAAGCCGATACGTCCGCGGCGGAAGTGGCTGATCGGGTAGTAGTTCCAGTATGAGTCCACCAACGACTGCACGCCTTCGTAGATGTCGGGGCCCGAGTCGTATCGAAGATTCGGGAAGTCGAGATCCGCGTTGTCGTCCGTTGCAAAACGGTGCGGGACGAGGACGTACTGCTTGCCGTCGTAGGTAACGTTCGGACGGATGGTGACGGAGGTGGCGGTTGCGGTGCGAGCAACGCGGTACGGGACGTCGCGGCGGTTATACATCGCCTCGACACCGCCGACGATCTGCGGCCAACGGGTGTAGTCCCAAATGCGGCTTGAGCCGTCGAAGTAGTACCCCGCGATCCAGTCGCGATTGTTGTAGGCGGCAATCGCTTCGGTTCGGCGTGCGACGCTTGCGAAGACCTCAACGAGATCGCCGTAGCCCATCTTGATCGCTGCGGTGTCGTAGAGACCGACGCCGTTCGCGTCAGTGACGACGAAGTTGTTGCCGTAGTCCATCACGGACGAATGCTGGTGCTCACGGATGCGGCCCGCGATTTCGGGAGATGTGACCGGTTGATACGCACGCGAACGGAGCTGACGAACGTCGCCGTCCACGGCCGCAACGCGGAGGTCCCAGTATGGCTTCTCGTAGTTGAGGGCGTCGGTCGAACCCGTGAAGTTGTGACGAAGACCGAGCGTGTGCCCGACTTCGTGAGCGGTGACCGCCTGGAAGATCGGGTGAACGATCATCTCGCGAACCTTCGCGTAGTCGATCTCCATCGTGCCCGCCTTACGCAGGTCGTATTCCACGCCGTACCACGTGATCTTGCCGGTACCGGTGGTTGCGCTGCGCTGAATCTCTTGCGCAAGTCCAAGTAGTCCGTCGTCTGCGAAGTCGCGGCCGAGCTGGCACTGCTCTGCATTCATCTGATTTCGAATGCGCTGGATCTCTTTGAGGTGGCGTGGGCTCAGGCGTCGAAGCGGCGAAGCGCGGTCGATCTCTCCAGCGTTGTGTGCATGCCCACGAAGGCCTGCGACAGCGTTGAACTCCGAGTTCATCATCATGCGTTCGATGGGCGAGTTGCGAAGCCCGTTGAGAAGCGCATCGCCTGCACCAGCGCCACGTCCGAGGACGCCGCGATCACCGAGCTCAGCAAGGCGTGCCGTGAGCGCGGAGCGTGAGCCTGCGTTCTCGACGAGCGCTCGCGAGAGAGCGGTCTTAGGAATCTTCGAAGTGTCCATCGCGCGAGCGATCTCTTCGGCATCGTTTCCGTCGACCGGAACGACGTGATCCGCGGCCGGACGGCGACTCGGATCGAGGTCGCGTGCAGCAGGAGCAGTCTGGCGCTCGATCCAATCACGAACGAGCTGTCCGTCCGTGACCTGAGCTTCCGTTACGTCGCCGTTCAAGAGGGCAACGAGGTCGCGAGCGTTCGTAGCAAGCGTTTCCACGGCGGCGCCGTAGACGAATGCATTGGCCATGACGATCTCACCGGTCTCGGGATCCGCCGACGACGGTCCGTATCCGAGGGGAGAGCTGTCGTCCGGCTCGGAGACCCAACCGAGGATCGAGTAGCGGAGGTCGCCGGGCCGAGCCGAGGTACCTGCACCGCCACACGCGGGGTGATCGGACGCGGTGACGGGGTTGTGGCAAGCGACGAAGACGTTCTGGTGATCGGCGCGCGTGCGCTCCGAAGCGCAATCCGTTCCGCCGTTGTCGATGCACTCGTTCTCGCGAAGCGAGGAGACGGTGTCCACGAAGGACTTGTTCCACTGCGCAGTGAGGAAGTTCGCGTCCGGCATCAGGGTGTCAGGGAAGTTCTTCGTCACGTGATACGCGAAGGTGCGCACCTTCCGTTCACGGAACGGGATGGTGCACGCGCCACGGATCTGGCCGCTGGGGAGACGGAACGTCTCGCTGGTCGGCGATGCGAAGTCGACGCGATCGGTCGCGTGAACGCGGCCGTAGTCGAGATCGCAAAGCGATCCGCCACCACCACACTGCGAGTCCGCGGTGCAAACCACGAACGAGGTGTTCTGTTTCTTGTAACTCTCTACCCAGATGTTGTGGCGATTCGCGAGTCGGAAGCTCGATGCATCGTTGGCACCGTACTGACGGTCGTAACCAAGGCGGCGGGAAACGAAGTAGCCGTAACGCTCCATGCGGTCGCCCGTGTAGATGGACGGCTGGTACTGAGCCTGTGCGTCCGGATCGATCCGAAGGAACGAGTTACGAACGGTGACCTCGGAAGCGGTGCAATCCACCTGCTCGCGGAACCAGCAAACGGGGATCTCGATGTTGTCCCAGCGCCATGCGCTCGGCTTTGCAAAGACCTTGTTCGTGATGTCGAAGTACGTCAGCTCGTTCTTCGCGTTCTTCTGGAAGACCGGTGCGTTCGGGTCGTTCGGATCGACAACGTGGTACGTCATCGGCTCGAGCGTGATTCCTTCGAACATGCGGCCAACCGCGAGGAAATCGTTGCTGGTCACGAGGTTCTGTGACCAGTCGACTTCCATGAACCGGCGCTGGTTCCACGGACGATCCGTAGTGTTGCGCACGATCACGTTGAGCTCTTCGCCGGTCGTGGGGTTGTAGTCACGACGAATGTCGAAGTGCTCGCGGATCTTGTACATGGCGATCGGAGCGCCGGCTTCGTTTGCGCTGCCGTCGATGCCGGCGCCTTCTGCGCCGCTCACGAACTCGTACATGCGGCGAGCGATCAAGAGGTTCTCTTGAATCTCCCAACGAACCTTCTCGAGGTTTGCCTGCTCACCGGGGAACGTGAATCCGTTGCTCACGGGAGTGTCGATGACGGTACGCTGCAGGTACCAGTTGTTCGGGCGACCCGAAGCGTCCTTCTCCGCGAGCC
>CAZWQH010000311.1:0-6088 GCA_964635815.1 uncultured Sandaracinaceae bacterium | reverse complement strand
GAGCATGGACGTTGACGTCCCTGGTTCCACCCGCACGCGTTGGGAAGTGGTCCGCCAGGTCGTCCTGAACCTGGTCGATTCGCTCGGTGACGAAGTGAACGCCGGCATGGCGATCTTCCCGGCGGACGAAGAGTCGTGCCAGGCACCTGCGTCGCCACAGGTTCCGCTTGCGACACTCGGAAGCGCTCGTCCGCGATTCCACGCGGTGCTGTCTGCGACCGAGCCCGAAGGAGCCACTCCGCTGCTCGCCGGGATTCGGTTGGCGTACGGGAACCTCGACGCGCCGGACATCGACCCGCGCGGCCAGCGCGCGGTTGTGATTCTCACGGATGGCGGTGAGTCTTGCGAAGATTCAGAGCGCGTAGAAGCAGGCGTGCTTGCGATGACGGATGCTCGACGCGCTCAAGGCGTGCTCACATTCGCGGTCGGGCTCGACGAGCAGAACGCGTTCCTCTCGCAGATCGCGCATCGTGGCGGGACATCGCGAACGCCAGACTGCAACCCTTCGTGCAGCTCGGCGTCGTACGGCAGGCGCTGCGCACGAAGCTCCGAGTGTCCCATGGGCGGCCTCTGTCGCGCCGGCCAATGCATCGGCGGCGGTACTGCGTCGAACGTTTGCTGCAACTACTCCGCGGGAAGCGCGGAGCTCGAGACGGAGTTTCAGGCCGCACTCACGCGCATCACCGACCAGCTTTTGCGTGAATGCATCTTCGATGCTCCGCGACCCGGCAACGGAGCGACCGCGTTCGATCCCTCGCTCGTCAACGTCGGCGTCTCGTTCCGTGGGGAGCCACGCTTGGTTCTCCCTCAGTCCACGGACGAATCGGTCAACGGCTGGCACTTCACCGACTCCGAATCCAAAGCGATTGCCATTAGCGGGCCCGCGTGTGAACGCATTCGCCAAGAGCCGTCGGACATCGAAATTGTCTACGGCTGCCCGACGATCATCTTCTAGATCACCGCGCGCCCCGAGCGCATGAACGCGAGAGTTGCGCGTAATCGAGCCTGATCGTGCAAGCACCCCAGAAGGGTGTTTCGGACCGAGCGCATAAACTCGACCGCTATGGAACTTCGACGGCGAGCGTGGTGCCCGCCGCGAGAAACACCGCGCGGTTCATCGCCTCGCCGTCGCGTTCGAACGTCAACAAATGGCGCCCTGCGTTCACGGCGAGCTCAAGCGGCGCAGCCCCGAGGTCACGCTCGTCCAGGCGGACACGCGTAGTCGGCGCATCGTGATTCGGGGCGATTCGAAGCACACCCTGCCCCGCGCCGATCGTCATGGAGCCTGTGCCTGGGGTGCTCGTCCCGAATCGCATTTCATCGGCGGAGAGATCCGGCTCGAGCGCTGGCATCGAGGACTCCTTGGGCATGACTGGCAACGCCGGGGCCGTGAGTGAAAAGCGAGCCCGTCGATTGCTCGACTGCATCACGCGCGTGCCGACGAATGCAGCCGCGATCAAGACCGCGGCGAGCACGATTCCCGGAAACACGAGCAACGAGGCTTTCGACGGCTGCGGAGCGCGCTCGATGGGCGCAGCGAGATCGAAGACCGGTTCATTCGAGGGCGGATCGAGGTCGATGGAGCGAGCGGCGTTGTCCGCAATCGTAAGAGCAGAGTCCTCGATCGTGGGTTCGGATCCCCGTTCGACAGGCACTGCTACGGGCGGTGGAACGGGCGACGATCTCAGAATATGGTCTATCGGAAGCGGGCGCGTCACTTCGTCCTCGGACGGTCGCTCGATCATGCGTGGAGCGCTTGATGCAATGACTGGCGGCTTGCTCGCGAGTGGAACCGCAAGTGCCTTTGCAAGCTCCATCGTTATCGCATCTGGACGTCCGTCGATCGAAACGCGATCATTCGTCTCGGGATCCTCGGCTCCGTCTTGGGTACTGTCGTCGGACTCGAGAGCCTGATCGGTCACCACGGTGAGCGCACCGGGAGCACCGTTGACCGAACCCCTGTCTTCCGTGAGGTCGCGGTTGAGCACGTACCGAAGCGATTCGCGGACACTCGACACGGAATCGCGAATCACGAACGAGGCGCGTGCGAGTCGGAACACTTGCTCGCGAACAAGCTCGCCGCGCGCGAACACTCCGTCGCTACTTGTCCTGGTTGCCTGGACGATTGAGCCGTCGCGAATATCGATATCGAAAAGGTCGACGCCCGACTCGAACGAAACACGCGCGCTGCGACGAGCCTCCGCGGTCAGCTCGAGGACCAATCGGGCGGTCACCAACCCTAGCTCGCCACGAACCTCCGAGTGTGAAGCGACGAGCGCTTGCGCCAGTTCCTCAAGCTCCGTGATCACGACGGATTGCTTCCGTCTTTGGGGGCTGGATGTCAAGCGGTCTGAAGGCTCGAACGGGGCCGGCGTCGATGAATGCGCGCGACCGTGCTACCACGCGCCCCGCTGTGTTCATCGACGAAGTGCTCATCGACGCGATCGCCGGAAACGGGGGCGACGGAAACGCCGCCATGAGGCGAGAGCGCGGCAACCCATTTGCCGGCCCCGCCGGCGGCGACGGGGGCCGTGGTGGGGACGTCGTGTTGGTGGGCGATGCGGGCCTGTCGACGCTCCTGGATCTCCAGTTCGAGCCGCGCCTGAGCGCAAAAAAGGGCGAGCACGGCCGCGGTCGCGATCAGTACGGCAGGCACGGTGATGATTGCGAACGCCGCGTGCCGGTCGGAACGCGTGTCATCGACGCGGACAGCGGTCGCGTGATTGCCGATATCTCGGCCCATCAGGAGCGTGTCGTGGTCGCAAAAGGCGGACGTGGCGGGCTTGGCAACCTCCACTTCGTCACCCCGTATGATCAAGCTCCGACAAAGTGCGAGCCGGGCGAAGCTGGTGAGCGACTTCGACTACGGCTCGAGCTTCGCCTCTTTGCCGACGTCGGCCTGCTCGGTTATCCGAACGTAGGCAAGAGCACGTTCATCTCCGTGGTGTCCCGTGCGCGTCCCAAGATCGCCGACTACCCATTTACGACGCTCGTCCCGAACCTCGGCGTCGTCTCACTGGGCGAGGAGCGCAACTTCGTCGTCGCCGACATTCCGGGAATCATCGAGGGTGCCGCCGAAGGAGCGGGCCTGGGACTTCGATTCCTGCGACACGTCGAACGCACAAGGGTGCTCCTTCACTTGATCACGGTGGACCCGTCTCCCGAACGTGACCCGGTGCGAGACTTCGGCGTGTTGATGAACGAGCTCCAGCGCTTCGACCCCGAGCTGGCCAAGCGCGCGATGATCGTCGCCTTCAGCAAGATCGACGTTCCGGAAGTCCTCGCAGAAGCCAAGCGCGTTCAAGCGGCGCTCAAGGAGCTCGGCCATCGCGTGTTTCTGATTTCCGCGGCGACGCGTGAAGGCGTGGATGAGCTTCTGCTCGAGTGCGAGCGACTCGTGAACGAGACGCGCCCACCCAAGCCCTAGCCCAATTGCGGGAGGCGCTTCTTCGCTGCGCGCACGTTTCCCAGCGCAAGCGCGATGTTTCGTCCAATGCGGGCTTCACCTCCCCGATCCAACGGAGACTTCGATGCCCACGCTTCACGCTCTGGCGGGCTCATTTGCGCAACCGCTTCAGGACCGATATCGAACATGGGAGATCGCTCGAGTGGTGCGCGGGGCATCGGTCGCGCCGAACCGCCGACCGTCGAGCGATTATACGGGCACACCTCCTGGCAAACGTCGCAACCGAACACCCACGGGCCAATCTGTGTATCGAGCGGAGGCTCGATCGAGCCAGGATGCTCGATGGTCAAATACGAAATGCACTTGCGCGCGTCGAGCTCACCGGGTCCCACGAACGCGTCAGTAGGACACGCTTGGAGGCATAGCTCGCAGTCGCCGCAGCGCGGCGCCATCGGCTCGTCGAACGGGAGCTCTGCGGAGGTGAGGATCGTCGCCAGAAAAACGTACGAACCCAGCCCAGGGACTATCAGGCACGCGTTCTTGCCGACGAAGCCGATGCCGGCACGCTGCGCCCACGCACGTTCATAAATGGGGAGGAGGTCCGTGCCACCTCGTGCGTCGTAGCCACGCGAGCGCAACACCTTCGCAAGACGCTGAACGCGCTTGCCGATCACTTGATGGTAGTCGCGCCCTTGCGCGTATCTCGCAATGCGGATCTCCCCCCACTCGCACGCGTCGCGCGAGTACGGAGCAGCCAGCGAGATGACGGTCCGCGCGCTCGGAAGCATGTCCGGATGACACGGGTCCGCTCGCACCTCTGCCGTCGAGTCCATCCACGACATCTCCCCGTGGAACTTCTTGTCGACCCAGCTGCGCAGGCGTTCGCCTTCGAGCTTCAGCGGCTCAGCTTTCGCGAATCCCACGCGAACGAAACCAAGCTCGGCCGCGCGTTCGCGAAGCACCGATGCGAGCTCGGCAGGTGAGAGGAGCGGAGCAGTCATTCTCTACGCTCGGAATGTCTGGCGCCGAGCAGCAACCACGGCGTCTGGCCGCGGCATCATCCAACCACTGACGTCTCGACGCGGCCCGCGAGGACCTCCGTTGCGAAGAATGAACGGGTGAGCGTTGAAGGTTCCACACTGACGCTCGCTCGCGTAGAAGCCCCAGTGCACGTAAACGCGCCCGTCCCCCGACACGATTTGCTCAGGTGCCGTTGGGTACGGCGCTGCGCCCATGACAGACGAGAATGCGCCGTAGTCGAAGAGAGCGACTCCGCTGCTTCGCACGACGCCGACCTGGTGGACCGTTCCATCCCGGTTGAACACAATCTCGAGCTGCGTCATCAAGGAATCGTTCATGCCAGGATCTCCATCGATGGATGGGAGGAAGGTGTCTGCGAACTCGCGATGAATGCGGCGATGCACTTCGGAGAGATAGTCCGCAAAGGGCGAGGCGGCAGCGTTCAGAGCAGTTTGGTTTCCGGAGCGAACATTCGGAACGTAGTTCTCGATCGCAGACCGGAACTGGCTCCAGCGGGCCATCCGCTGGGCACCGCGCGAACGGGATCGCTTGAGCGCGACGTACGAATCGCGCTCGTCGTCCAACTGAGCGCCGCCGATGACGTCCGCCGCCTGCGACCTCGAGAGAGCAAACCGTTCTGGGCTGCCCGTACCAAGACGGACACGCGCCTGCATCGCACGGCGAGCAGGATCAGTGTCACTTGCGGATGGCATCGGAGCGGTCAGGGCCACCGGGCCAAACCCGTCGTTGATGATAATCGTCCGCATGGGCTCGGACGGTGCTGGTGGCTGCGCGGGTACGGACCGCGGGACCGTCTCGCTCGGTCCGTTGCGTCCTTCGGGAGCGGGCACGCTTGCGGCCGCGGCTTGCTGCCCTTCGATTTCCGTCACCCGGAAAGCGGCCTCCATGTTCCGGCGGTCTTCTTGTCCGTCCTCGTCAGTTGCGGACGCAACGTCATCGAGTGTGGAAGAGCCCTGCCCTTGATCCGCTTGTTCTTCACTCGCCGCCGCTTGCGGCTGCTCGTCATCCCGCGTCATCGAGCGCTCACGCGCAATCGTTTCTTCTTCCACTCGGCGATTTTCCTGCGCCACGTACCGAGGATTCTCGGGTGCTGGAACCGAAGGATCGTCACTGCGTTGGCGAACCGCGAGCGCGTTGGTCTCGGGCACGGGCGGCGGAGGCTGTTGTTCCTCTGGGGTTGGAACGGGAATCGGTCGCGGAGCTTCTCGCTCCCGCGGCGGTTCAGGAATGGGGTCGTTCTTGGTGATTCGGCGAGGCTGCACTCGAGGTGTGTCGGTCTCCTCGTCGGGTGGCGCGGCTGCGGTCTCCGCGGGCAGCTCTTCGTCCACAGATTCCTCGAACGTGACCTCCACTTCCGACGACCGAAGCGGTCCGGATCCTATTTCCGAAGGGAGCGCGCTCAGAGCGCCATAGCTACCGACGTGCAGCGCGACCGACACGAGGAGCGCGACGACGAAGACGACCGCGCCCGAAGTCACGAGCGTGGATCGCTGCTTCGCCGCCGTCGTCATCCCAGGGGCCCCTTCGCTTTTGGCGCTGCGCACACATCCCGACGTTCCGGGTGGGTTCTGGTATCCGCCAATCGCAACGGTGTCACGGAAATCAACCTAGCCCCCTTTCTACCACCCACATGAGCGTTTC
>CAZWQH010000310.1:0-6094 GCA_964635815.1 uncultured Sandaracinaceae bacterium | reverse complement strand
CGCCGGCGTCGAACCCGCCAGGCTGCGAGCTTCCGCGAGTGTTGCTCCCGTCGTCTGCAGCAGTGTCGCCTCATTGCGAAGCGCCTCGGCCTCGACGCGAACTACCGACACTTCGCTCGGGATGGGGCTCAGTGAAGCAACGTCGTTCAGGCCTGCGAATGCCTGCGTCGCCAGAACGGCTGCCTCGCCAAACCTGCCGCTCACAACCAGCGGACGAGCCTGTTCTAGAATCCCGCGCGCGGTAGCCACCTGGGAAGGAACGGAGAGACGAAGAGCTTCCACGCGTCGCTTCTCCGCGTCTGTCAGCGCCTGCGCGGCGCTCTGGGTGGCCTCTGCGCGCTTTGCGAGGTCGTAGCGCTGGAGGGCCCCACCGACCGTTCCTACGAGTGCGGAAACGCTCAGGACCGCAGGCACCAGCGCGTGCCGTCTGGGGAGTCGGTTGCCGAACATGACCCAACCCGCAGCACCCGCCCCCAGCAACGTCACGAGGATGCCGGCTATCGCAGACTGCAGGCCGACTCCCAGCACAACCAGCACCGCAAACACACCGACCCAAAGCTTCCACTTACCAGAAGGTTCCTCGTTCTCAGTCATCCCGCCTCCGCATTTCGATCTTACAGCGAACGGGATCAAAATGGGACTCAAGAGTCCTGGGACACGGAGGTCCCGCAACGTCTCCTCCGGACGTGGGTTCGAGAGCTGCCTCGCCGGGAGACCATGGGCGATCCGAGGTAAAGGACGATGCCGCACTCGCACGCGCGCTTCGACAAGCACAGCGCGCGCTCGGAACCCGCCTTCGCGAACTTCGCATCGCTCGCGGCCTCTCTCAGGAGAGCGCTGCGGAACTAGCCCGTCTCAGTCCCAAGCATTTGCGACGGATGGAACTCGCCCAGGCAAACGTCACGCTAGCGAGCGTCGTCGCATGCGCGCGCGCCTACGACGTGAGCGTTGGAGAGCTATTCGCTTCGGGCATCCCGCGGAAAGCAGTTCGATTGTAGAACCTGCTCAGTTAGAACGACGCACGTCCCTGCCTCACGTCCCGAAATGTCCAGACGGGCAACTTGGCGACACCAAGGTGCATAGATGCGAGGGGACGGCTGAACACCAGCGCCCCCGCAACTTGCCAGCCACCAGCGTCAGCGTCGACTTCTAACCATTCCAGGACGGATGCCAGGTTCTGTTGCAACCACTCGACTCTGGCGAGATGCCGGTCTTGCGCGCAGTTCTTGGAAATGAACAGCGCCTGGACGTCGTTGGCGATTTCATGCGGGACACGGTCGAGCTGAATATCTTTGCATTCGATCGCAGTGATCCTGCGCTCCTGAAGGTTCGCGACCAGGACGTCGACGTCGCCGAGCGAGCGGCCACGAGCGCTTTCAATCCTGACTCGGCCAATCTTCTTCACGTTCTTTCTGACGACGAGTCCGCGCTGCTCGCAAACATTTCCCACAGCCACGACCAGACCCGCCGGTGCGTGTTGAGCGAAGAGGCTCATAGCCGACGCGAGTGTCGACGTTCGCGCTTTGTAGCGAGCCGTAGTCAAGAGGACGAAGAGGTTTCGCACTGCAACGTCCACGTGACCCGGCGTGTAAAACAACCCGCCCGAGTTCGTACGCAAGAACGGTCGTCGCACATACGACATTCCGCGATTGAATTTCCACGGCAGCACGTCAATCAACGGCGCGCAGAGAAACTCTTCACGCGGGGAGAGAGAAAAGTGCCCCAGGCAGGTCCGGACTTTTTCGTTAGACCAGCCCAAGCTTTCCGCTGCCATTGCCACCCAGTTCTCTGCCAGCATCGACACGTAAGGAGAAACGCCGTCGAGCGCGATTCTGACCGCTTCCTCGAAAAACACCTTGAGCTCTTCCAGAGTCACTCCGAACTCGGCCAGTACACCCAAGTTCAGACCTTCTAGCTCGCTGGGCATCGAAGGATGCTTCTCGGACGACACCACGAACGCGCGCGGAACACGTGTCCGCGCATCTTCGTCTTCCAGACGCTCCTCGCTGTGCGCTTTGCCGCGCCCCGTAATCGCGTTGTCGTAGCCCCCGAGATCCACGTCATAGTCGGAGGCACGCGCATCGATTCGAACGTTCGCGAGCCCGTAGAACGCAACATCGGATGCGTATCCGAGTGCGACTAGTTCGCTTGCGCGTGAAAGCCACGAGTCGAACGTCGTAACGTCAAGCGCGCGGGTTCCGCTTGGCGGCTCGGCGACGACATGTTCGATGATGAACCGAGTAGCGTTCGCGCTCTTCGAATGCAGTGCGACATCGCTGTCTAGACGCTCGCGATTCTCGGGATCGCGAGCAGTACACGCTAGGACCGAGGCGACGGTCAGGTCTCTTAGGGCATCCTCAAATACGAGTGCCTCGTACCGCAGCAACAGAATCGGAAGAACTTGGCGAGCGTCGTGCGTCGCCAAGTCCGCGCGCAACTGTTGGTAGAGATGTGCGACGCCACGCTTCAGCCACGCACCCGCCTCGTGGCCGTCGTGCGCACCGATATACCCGTCCATTTTGGAGACAATCCGCCGTGCGCGGTGTTGGTCGAAATCTTGAACCAAGCGAGCGTGGGGTAACTCTTCAGCCCGAACGAACACGGGATTCCGGAATGGGTGAACCGCGTGAAGCATCCTCTTGACCCCAAGCGGCGCTACCTTGCCCACGACGCGTGCGACAACTTGCGCAGCGTCAGGAACCCCGGCGGACGCGAGCGTCGCCGACACAACGCGTTCTGCGAACCTTCGCTCTGCTTCGTTCGTGTCGTCGTAGGCGTCGGTAAACCGTGATGAGCACCGGACGGTCACGTGTCGTTCGATGGTGCTTAGGTCATACCCAACCGCTGGAAGTGCCTCGCGGTCGACCAGACCAACTTCGACAACAATCGGCACTACCGACACAGCACTTGCCAAATGTGATCCGAGTTCGAGGGCAAATTCCGAAATCCAGAAGGCGACAGTCCTGGCGAGTTCGCTTTCCGTAACGGCGGGTACATCTCCGCTTTGTTTGGCACGGTCCTGTGGGACCACCCACACGACTGGGCCGCCAGTCTTGACTGCCCGCTTCACATTCTTGAATGAGCCGTGTCGCGGGACATACGTTCGGTGTTCGGGCGATCCTTCGAGCCCTACCTCGACGATGCTCCCCGGCAGCCACGACGGCAGCGCTTGCCAGTCACGCCGCTTCGCAACCTCACGGCGCAGAGATTCGCCGGTGCCCGGCGTCGCAAGAATTCGTGCGCCGTTGGCCAAACGAGCGAGGTTTCGACCCGACGCCTTCCACACTGCGTACGCGTCGAGCTGCGAGTAGTACTCGATCGCGTCTTGGGAGTGCATCTCCTCAAGCTCGAGTTGATACTTCCACAGTACGAGCGGATCGGCGCGCTCGGCGTGAACAATTACGTCCAGGTCGCCTGCAGAGATAACGAGCGTACGGATCCCGTCAGGTTCGGTCGTGATCTCGTAGTCGCGAGCAGGACTCGCAACTACCACCATCCACGCGCTCTCAACGATCGGTGGGACAGCCTCGAGGAAGTCTTTGGCGCATCGTGTTTTCGCAGTCTTGAGTCCTTCAACAAGTGACGCTGTATTCCACGGTTCCGTTGGGGAAGCGCTGAGCGCGTCCGTCGCGAGAAATACGCAGTGAACCTTCGCGTCGTCGCATTGGTAGAAGATCTGGGTGACGTGGGAATCAGCGGTAGGTACTTCATCTATCCGACCGACTCGATTCAGGCCGAGACCTCTGAGCCCCCGGTCAACAATCGCGCAGATCTCTTCGTGAAAAGTGTTCCCGAGGACGACATCACATTCGAGTTCGCGTGCGAGCGTCACCACATTGCGCGCAGCGGCGTCCGCAAGCCGATGAGGGCAGAGAACGACAACGCCCGACTCCGTACGCAAAAGCGGAGCCTCTCTGAAATCGGGCAGGGCTCGAACAATCGTTGAATCGCGCCGCGCATCTGCGATGAACATCCTCGCATCCGTACTGAGAACGCCGGCGCTAGCGGCAAGCTCCGCGAGCTCAGCGTGGCGTATGGTTACGGCTCGGCGGAGCTCTTCGAACCTGCTTGCGGCAGGAATTATCAGCTGCGCGACGCTGCCTGGCGCCGCGGTGTTCCCTCCTAGCCCCGCAGCTCGAAGGACATGGTCGGAGAGTTCACAGGCGAATTGCAGAACTCCGAGCGCTCGGGCTCGAAAGTATGAGGGGAGTTGATGCGACTGCAGGAGAGCAGCTCCGATCGCCCGCAACACGAAGACTCGGTTTTCGCCGCCTGGAAGAAACGTGTGCGTTCCTCCGTGATAGACGAACGTCTCCGTCGCCAAGTTGGGCCACGGGTCGTCCAGGTGTCCGACCCACTTCCCCGCGAGTTCCTCGACAAGTGTTCGCGCCTTACTTCGCGTCACCGTCCCGGCACCTTGCGCCTTGCCGGCTAGCACGACGTTGGCGAGTGTCTCCAAGCGGTTGGCTGCGTGTAGGTTCTCGGGCACGAGGAAGAGCCCGCCTATCGCACTCGCAAGGGAGCCAGCGTCGACGCGCGCGACGGCGGCAAACAATCTATCTCGCACGTCGACATCTTCGCCCGCGAACCGAGTTGCTCGCATCTCAGGTTCTCTTCGAAGGGAATTGGGGGCGTTCAATTACTTCCCAAACGCACTCTCTCGCAACGTGCTTCAACAGATCCATTGCATCCTGGGAGTCGACGGACTGCCCGAGCGCAACGTAGGAAAATTCGTTGTCGAGGCTTTTTGAGACCTTCAACGCCTGGGTCGCTTTGAGTTCCTCCGTAAGCGCAGCCATGGCCGTTCGCGCGGCCGACACCGGTCCGTCGTTGGCGCGTACCGCCAGGCGAAAATGGGCCAACTTCCGAGTGAGACGTACACCCTGTTTCGGAAAGAGCTCACGAACGATCTCGATTTCCTGTCGAACAGCACCGCGCGACTTTTCGTGCACGTGGTAGGTCAAGATAGCGTCAACCTCGTCGTCGCTCGCGGCGCCGGTCCACGAAAGAAGCGCGGCGCGGGTTTTGCGCTCCAGCGCGTCCCAATCGTTCGTGCCGTCGAGGGCGCCCGAAAACACGCGTTCAAGCTCCTTCCCCGCGAGAACACCATACGACCGACGCCGCTCCGCTGCGGCGTTCGATTTCAGGTCTCTGACGATCCGTTCAATCAGACCTGTGTCATGGGTTCGTTCTTGGGGCGTCCTCTTGTAAGCGACGAGGAGCTGAGCCATTCGCCAAACCGCGAAGTCCATGTCGTCAGACGTCAGCGGGGTCTTCGATGCCTTACGGTTTTTTTTGGATTTTCGCGTGGCCATATTCGTGGCCAAAGCGTGCCGTGAACTGACAAGGTAGCCAAGGTTGACAAGAACGAGCGCCCGCCCCAACACTGGTCTCCAAGCAACACTCAAGACGACAAGGTACAGGGCGCGTTCTCATAACCCGAAGGTCGTAGGTTCAAATCCTGCCCCCGCAACCAAAGTCGTAAACAGAAACGCCACCCTAACCGGTGGCGTTTCTGTTTCTGCGCGTCGTGTTGATCGCTGCGCGGGAGATCGCGTCCGCCTTATGGGATTTGGGCCTCTGAACCGTGGGACGCACCAACTACTGCAGCGTGAGCCAGCACGGAACGCGTTCCGCGACCGACGATGGCTGGCGCTTGTTGAACCAGGGCGTCGTCCTTCAGCGCTGCGACCATGAAAAGCGCGAAGTCGATGCGGCGAGTCAGGTTGCTTGCGAGAACCTTGTCGCCAACGTGGGTGCTCCACACGGGCAGGCCTTCGGTAGGACCTTCCGCCAGATCGCTGCCGCGCACGACGGTCCAGCGAGTCTCGCTCGCGAAGATCCTACGGCAAGCTTCGATCTGATCGTCGAGGTCAGCGATGCGAAACAGCCGCGCGACTCCGCCGAAGACGCTGACAAACGCGCGCAGCTTCCAGGTGTACTGGTCCGCGCCGTCGCGCGTGATGTGCCATCCGCAGGAGAAGACGAGGCGCGCTCCCGGCTCGGCAAAGTCCATAACCGCTTGCGCTGTTCCGGTCGAATACTGCTTCATGCCCCACGGGACGAGCACGGTCAGCACGCCGTCACATCCTGC
>CAZWQH010000309.1:0-6105 GCA_964635815.1 uncultured Sandaracinaceae bacterium | reverse complement strand
GGGGCGGTATGCGCTCGGAGTCAAACGGCTCTTCCGGATTCCGTTCACGAAACGAGCTAGCTCTCACGAAGAAGTCGGCGCTCGTTCTCCACAGTTCGCTTCTGGCGGAAATCGAGAAGCCGCGAGGCTCGCGATCAGAACGCGCCGGGGCTTCATCGAAGCGTACCGGGACGCCTACGACCAGTTTCGACGCGGCGTCACGGGTGTGTTGTTCCCGTTCGGGACGTGGCGCATGAGAGTGTGCTTCGGTGCTCTATGCCGCGGCCCCGACGACAACTAGCCGCGCGTCGGCGGACGCCTGGACTCTCGAACCTAGTGCCTCGGAGAACGTAGCGCTTCAATACTTGAATCCGCTCGATGGGCATCGATCCGTCCGCAGTCCGCGCGCGTGTGGCGAAATCTCTTTCCACAGGCCTCGCGAGTCCGACAAACGCGATCGCTCCACCTGTATCACGAGCGCGGGACGAGCTCGTGAGTCCCCCGGGGGCCGAATACAGCCTGCATCAAGGATTTCAACGTCGGTCGGATCTCCTCGATCTCGATTGGCCGACAAAGCGGTTTTGACACGCGAACTCGCTAGCCCCGTGAGCATGGCGTTCCGCGGAGGGACCCTGCTGATCACGGACTTCAAAATTAGCGGCACCCGTTCGGGAGGACTATACGGACTCGCGCTCGGTATCTGCGGCGGGGCACGTGCTCTTTGAGCACCCACCCGATGCGCCCTCTGTCGCTGGCTGCCCAAGATTTCAACGTCGGTTGAATAACGGCGTCATGATCCAACCAGAGTCTCGAACACGTACGCCGCGCCGCTGTTCTCCGAGGCGTTGTCGTCCTGAGCTCCGTTCACGGCGCGCGCGGCACTGTCCTCGTTGGGCGCCCCCGCGACAAAACTGGCTCCATCGCTTGAGACGCCGACCGATGTGCCAAAAAAATCGAAGATGGCTGGATTCGATGCTTTGACGTAAACGCTCGCGCTTCTGCGGAAGACGTAGAGCGCCCCGGAGGCCTCCACGGACCTGTTTGTCTGGGTCCCGCTCAGTCCGGTGGCGTTGCTGCTTTCGGAGCGCGCCCCGACAACCAACGTCCGTCCGTCGGCCGAAAGTGCCAAATCGGAGCCGAACTCAACGTCGGTCGTCCATCCGCTGCCAGCGTTGGTGGGTTTGATGTACGCAACCTGTTGCCACGTGGTTGCCGCTCTTCCAAATACGTAGACCGCTCCGGATCGGCCTGCGGAGTTGTTGGTCTGATCGCCGTCGATGCCGACGGCGTTACTACTTTCGCCCACAGCGGAAACCGCGAACGTTGTGCCGTCGGCGGAAATTCCAACCCTGGCGCCAAAGCTATCCTGAGTGCCTGTGTTGGAAGCCTTCACATACGCCGTCTGCCGCCACGCGTCCGTTCTGACAAACATGTACGCGGCTCCGGCGTTGAGCACCGAGTTGTTCACCTGATTTCCGTCGACGCCGGTGGCATTACTCCGCTCTCCACTCGCCCCAACCACCAGTGAAAGGCCGTCTGCCGAGAGCGCCACACTTCCGCCAAACGCGTCGTCGCGCTCTGCGTTCGATGCTTTGACGTACGCATCTTGTGCCCACGCCGGTCCCGTTCTGCGAAACACATAGACCGCACCCGCGTACGGAGCCAACCCGGTCACCTGTGATCCGTTCACGTTGCGGGAGGCGCCCGATTCTGCGACCGAGCCTACTGCGAACGTCAGGCCATCCGCGGATAGCGCGACAGCGTTGCCGAACGCAGCGTTGGCTCGAGTGTTGGAGGCTTTGACATACGCCTCCTGTGTCCATGAGGTTCCGGTTCTTCGAAATACGTACGCTGCTCCCGAGCTGCGAGCGGAGTTGTCTGCAGCGTTCCCGTTGATTCCGGTCGCATTGCTTCCTTCTCCGTGGGCACCAACCAGCAGAGTTGAGCCGTCCGCAGAAAGAGCCACCACGGCACCGAAGCCGTCGTTCGGGTCGCGCTGCGCGGCGACCAGACGAGCCTCTGCGACCCATGCGGTTGCGCTCTTGCGAAACACGTAGACCGCTCCGCGCCCATCGATCTCGTCGGCGGGATCCTCGTTTGGGGCACCGACGGCGATTGTCGTTCCGTCCCCAGACATCGCGATCGACGCTCCCAACCGCGCGTGTGCATGGTTCGCGGAAGCTTTCAGATACGCAGTTTGCGCAAGCCCGCCGGCGGGCGCTACCGTACACGCACCCGCAACACACCCATTCGCACACACCGTGTCTTGCGGTGCATATGCGCACGTGTTCGCCGAGCACGACCCGATCGCCGCAAACGTTCGCAACGTACTCGCATCGCGACACATCGCAGCTGGGGGCGTCGCGCACGAGATCGCGCTCCCTCTGCACAACCCCGCGTTGCACGTATCGTTCTCCGTGCACATGTCGTTGTCTTCGCAGCGCGTCCCATTCGCAAACGCGTACGAACAGCTTCCGTTCGCGCATGTTCCACCCGCCGCGTAGCAAACACTCGGCGGCGACTGACACGTCACGCCCGCACACGGGTCCGGCATGTCCTTGCAGCGACCGGCTTCGCAACCATTCGCGCACGTACGGTCCGTCGAGTTGTATGCGCACGCGCCACTGGAGCACAGCCCCACGGAATCGAACGTCTTCAACGTGGTCGCGTTCGTGCACGTCGCGCCCGGCGGTTCACTGCATCGCTTCGCAGTCGTCGCACACCCGGTCACGCGACACATGCCCTCGAGACATCCATCTGCTGGCACACAGCTCACTCCATTGCTCAGCTCTCGACACGAATCGAGATCGAAGTTCCCGCACTGCCGGAACGTCATCCCATCGCAGACGCTCTCCGTGCACTCGTCGCTACACGTTGCTGGCCGCGTCATGCACGCCGCCGTCGTCAGCCCGCCCGTCACACCTGCCGCGCAAGCCTCGGTCGCTCCACACGGGATCGTTGGGCTCCACTCGCGGCAACCATCGCCGTCGCGGTCGCCACACTCCGACCGTCCACCGCCTACACATCGCGCTGCTCCGTCTACGCACTCGTGCTCGCACGTCGCGCGACACGCGCCCGACGAGCATCGCTCGCTTCCGTTGCACGCAATCGCGGGCAACCACTCGAAGCACGAATCGCTATCCGCTTGGCCGCACCTTCGCAGTCCTTCTCCCCCCGCGCATTGCACATCGCCTTCGGCGCACTCGTTCGCGCACATCGCAACGCACGTTCCCAGCGCGCATTGCGAGAGCGTCCCCGCACACGCGATCGGGTCTCCCCATTCCATGCACGAGTCTTCATCGCGTTGTTCACACACCACCACGCTCGTCGTCGCGCCAGGTCCCGTGCCCGTCGAGCGACACTCCGTTGCTCCTGCGACGCACCAGTCGCCACAAGCAACACGTGCGAGAGTCACACGCACAACAACCTCTTCACCGAGCTTTGGTGTCACCTGGGCACGTCCGGTCGCAATGCGCGCTGCACCTCGAAAACCGAGCACGGACAGGTTCTGCGCAGTACCTGCGAGCGAATCGCTTACCAAGAGCGTCACTCGAGCAGCGACGCCGACCTTGCGCGTCTTCGCCGCCGACCCGCTGCCCAACGCGATCTCGAGTTCAGACGGCGCGAAATTCGCGTCGTAGGACACCTCGACCGCGATTCGTGTTGGGCCTGTGCTGGAAGCACAGGCGGCGACCGTTGCGATGATTGAGAAAAGAAAAGCGCGGTTCACGTCACTCCCTTCAGTCCGTGTCATCTGAAAAAACATATGCGGCGCCGCTGTTGAGCGCTCCGTTGTTGCTCTGTGAGCCATCGACGACGTTTGCGTTGCTGCTCTCGCGAAGAGCCGCCGCCACCAGAACGGAGCCGTCATCGGAGATACACACAGCGTTTCCGAACGCGTCGTTGGCCTCGGTGTTCGATGCCTTGAGATACGCGCGCGCCGTCCACGCGACCCCCCCGACCTTGTCAAACGTGTACGCGGCCCCGCTACTCGCCGCGGTCTGCATGCTTTGATCTCCGTTCACCCCGGTCGCGCTGCTGTCATCTCCCGGGCCGCCGACCATCAAGCGCCGACCATCTCCGGTGAGATCCACGCTTTGGCCAAAGAGCAGCTCGGTGACATCCGCCGCCAGGATACTGGTGGACTTGATGTACGAGTCCGTGCGCCAGGTTCCCGAAAACCAGAACGTGTAGACCGCCCCCGCGTTGATCGCCGACTCATCGGACTGCGAGCCACCGATTCCGCGTGCCGCGCTATCTTCGAACGGTGCTCCCACAGCGACTTGCGTTCCGTCGCCAGAGATCGTGACTGCACGCCCGAAGTCGTCGTTGGCTCCCGTGTTGAACGCTTTCAAATATGCGAGGCGGTTCAGAGATCCGCCGTTGACCTCGAAGATGTACGCCGCGCCGGAGTTCCTCGCCGCGTTGCTTTCGTTGTCTCCATCGACGCCTACACCTGCGCTGTCTTCGCCTGGTGCTCCAATCACGAGGATCCTGCCACTTGCTGAAAAGTCGACCGACGTTCCAAAAGCATCGTGCGCATCGGTGTTGTTCGCCTTTATGTAGAGTGTTCGCAGCCAGACCGATCCGCTCTTGCGGAAGATATGCACCGCGCCGGCACCGGGCGCTGCCGTGCTCGTTTCAGAGCCGCTAGTCCCCCTCTGGTCGCTCGCATCCATCGGTGCGCCGACAGCAATCGTGAGCGCATCATCCGCGAGGGAGATAGACGTTCCAAACCTCTGCTCTGCGATCGCGGTCGGTGTCTTTATGTAGGTCGTCTGCGCCCATGCGGTACCCGTTCGCTTGAAGAGATACGCGGCGCCCGAGTTGCTCGACGAGTTGTCTGTCGCATCTCCGTCGATGCCCGAGAACCTGCTGTCTTCTCCCGGCGCTCCGACTGCGAGAGTCGAGCCATCTGCGGATAGCGCCACTGAGGCGCCGAACTCATCCCAGCCATCGCGGTGCGTGGCAACGATGCGCGCCTCCTGGCGCCATCGGTTTCCCATGCGCCGGAATATGTAGACCGCTCCGGGTCCGCCGCCGAGCACCGTTCCCTCGTCATTCGGAACGCCGACCGCGACCGTGTCTCCGAAGCGGGAGATGGCCACCGACCCACCAAACCGGGCGTGCTGATGATTGCCAGTCGACTTCAGATACGCGACTTGCACGGCGTTTGAGGGCGACGAGTTGCATGCTCCTGCCGCGCAGCCCGAGGGGCACGTCGTGTCGTTGGATGGATACGAACACCCGTCTCCGCTGCACGAACCAGACACGGCATACGTTCGCAGCACAGTCGAGCTCTGGCAGGTAGGGGGAGGTGGTGTCGTACAGGCCGGCGTCGTTCCCCCCGCGCAGCCACCGTTCATGCACGTCTCGCCCACCGTGCACGCATTGCCATCGTTACACGACGTGCCGTTCGCGTACGGATACGAGCAGAGTCCCCCGGAACACGTGCCGGTCGAGGCGTAACACCCGCTGGTCGGCGTGTTGCAGACGACGCTCGCGCACAGGTCCGGCGGCGGATTGCATGCGCCGGCAGCGCATCCATTCGGACACGCAGTTTGCTGCGGCGCGTACATACAGGAATTCGCTGAGCACGTTCCGGATGCCGCGTACGTAACGAGCAGGTTCGCATTCATGCACATCGAGGCGGGCGGTGTCGTGCACGCGATCTGCGAACCCCCACAATCGCCGGAGTTGCACATGTCGTTCATCGTGCATGCGTTGTTGTCATTGCAGGCCGTGCCGTTCGCGTACGGATACGTACACATCCCGTTCGAACATGTTCCTGCGGCCCCGTAGCAAATGCTAGGCGGCGTTGTGCACGTGATCCCAGCACACGGGTCAACCGTCGCGATGCACTGACTGCCCGCGCACCCATTCGCGCACGGAGTGTCTTGCTGCGCGTAGGCGCACGAGTTCGCAGTGCACGATCCAATCGCAGCGAACGTTCGGAGTGTGCTCGTGTTCGCGCACGTAGTCGCGGGCGGTGTGTTGCACGCTCGCAACGTCCCGCGGCACGTCCCTGCCTGGCACGAATCGTTCTCCGTGCACATGTCGCTGTCGTTGCAGCTGGTCCCGTTTGCGAACGCATTCGAGCACGTTCCGTTCGTGCAGGTACCGGTC
>CAZWQH010000308.1:0-6121 GCA_964635815.1 uncultured Sandaracinaceae bacterium | reverse complement strand
AGATCCACTGCGTCCACTTGTAGTACTCGGGCGACGTGGTGATGACCTCGCGGTCCCAGTCGTAAGCGAAACCGAGACTCCGGAGCTGCTTTCGAAAGTTCTCGATGTTCTGCTTCGTCGTGACTTCCGGGTGAGTGCCTGTCGCGATCGCGTGCTGTTCCGCGGGAAGACCGTACGCATCGAAACCCATCGGATGCATGACGTCGAATCCGCGCATGCGCTTGTATCGCGCGACGATGTCAGTCGCGGTGTAGCCCTCTGGATGTCCCACATGGAGCCCGGCGCCTGAGGGATACGGAAACATGTCGAGGACGTAGTACTTGGGCTTCCCCGGGTGGCGTTCCGCGCGGAACGTGTTGTTCTTCGCCCAGTACTCCTGCCACTTCGACTCGAACGTCCCCGGCTCGTATGTATCCACGACTTGGTCGCCCATAAGGGTGTGCAGAGTATCTCAAAACAGGAGAGATGGTCGTAACCGCTTGGTGGAAATCGGTCTAGCTTGCGGCACACTCGACGGCGCGTGAAAGCGGAGACCTCGACTATCACCGTGCGACTGACGCCGCGAGCAAAGCGCGAAGCTATCCTCGGAGTCGTCGATGGTGTCCTGAGGATCGGTGTAAACGCACCGCCGGTTGATGGCGCTGCAAACGAGGCGTTGGTCGCGTTCCTATGCGAGCTCTTTGACGTTCCGAAGCGGAGCGTACGCATCATCGGCGGGCATACGACACGCAACAAGCGAGTGGAGCTGGACGTCTCGCCGCGACGGGTCAGCGAGGTCCTCACGCTGCACTCGACGGGTCACGCCTCCAAGAGCTAGGGAAGCGGTTCTTCGTCGCGCGTGGGATTCTCGTCCGTCACGTGGTTGGGGTAGCGGCGGCGCTTGTGGCACACGACCTCCTCGGGTCGCGCGCGTGCGTCAGTCCATCGAACTTGTGGGACGCGGACGGGTCGGCCGTTGTGCTGCCGCATTCCGCCGCGCAGCAGAGGCGCAGGATCACAGTTCTTGCCGCCGTGAAAGAGCTCGTAGTGTACGTGCGGTCCACGACTGATACCGGTGCTTCCGACTTCCGCGATCACGGAGCCGGTCTTGACGCGTTGCCCTGCCACGACGAAGTTGACGGAGTTGTGCGCGTACATAGTGACCCATCCACCGGGGTGGATGATCATGACCATGTTTCCATAGCCGTGAACCTCGTTGCCGGCATAGGCGACGATGCCGGGTGCGGAAGCGCGCACGTTCCAGCCGAGGCGACCCGCAACGTCGATGGCCTGATGATAGGAACCGAGTCCGCTTCCGTATCCACGCACGAACCAGCCACCTGGCACCGGCCACATCAGCGTTCCAGGTGGCCTCGATCCTCCCGCCGCCCGGATCCACGCAGGCATAACCTTTCCTTGCAGGAGCTCGCTGGCGACTGCTCGCGTACCGAGACGCAAGCGTCGCGCAACCGCAACCGCGTCGCCAACTCCTGGCGCGCGATCCCGTGGGGGAGTCCGCGGAGAAGTCGCGCCCACAACCCCAACTCCAGGTATGTAAAGGCGACCGCCGACGCGCAGGGAAAGCGCGCCCTGCTCCGTGAGACTGTTCGCCGCCATGATCTCGCCGACGGACGCGCCGTAGAGCTCCGCAATGGTCCAAATCGAATCGCCGCTCGAAATCGTGTGATGTGTTCCGGTGGCGCGCGTAACTTTTGCCACGGCGCGGCCTCCGGGAATGATCAGCGGACTCCCGGGACCTAGCCGTCGCGCGTGATCGTCATCCAAGTTGTTGCGGTCAAGAAGGTCCGCAAGACCGAGATCGTATGCGCGAGCGACGTCCCACACCGTCTCCCCAGGCTCTAGCGCATGGACGCGTTCGTTGCGGCCCGGCGGCGTAGTGGGCGCGCGTGCGGGAAGTGGCGGACGCTCGACGCCGCCCACGATTCGCAAACGCTGTCCGATTCGCAGGATTGGATTCGTCGCAGGGGTCAGCGCGTTTCCATCAATGATGGATCTTGTCGTGACTTGATAGCGCTCGGCCAGGTCATAGACCGTGTCTCCCGCGACTACTTCGTGGACGAGACCCGCCTCGAGCGGAGCCGGCGATTCACTGGCCGAAGACGGCTTCGGTCGCTCGTCGTGATGGTCGCTCGCCCCATTTGCAGACGATTCGTCCTCGGACGGCGTATCGCAACGCGCCGTCAAGACGACAGCGAAGAGCAGCAAAACCAATTGCTTCACGACCCAGACGGCTTGCCACGCGCAACTCTCGCGTCAACCATTCGCGAATGCATCTGCCAGTTGCGCACGACCGCTTGCGGGTCGAAGCCAATATACCTATTGCGCTCTCAATTGCGGGGTCCGATCCAAGCGGCGGCGCGGGCATTCAAGCGGACCTCAAAACCTTCCACCAGTTTGGAGTGTTTGGAGCCGCTGCCATCACTCTGACGACGGTGCAGAACACTCGCGGTGTGGAGGCAGTGCACGTCTTACCCGCTGATCACGTCGCAGCTCAGATCACCGCAGTGCTTTCGGACTTGCCGGTACACGCCACAAAGACAGGCGCGCTCGGGAACGCCGATATCATCCGAGCCGTGGCAGCGGCGCTGCGAAAGCACCCGCCCGCGTACCTCGTCGTCGACCCCGTCATGATCAGCAAACACGGAGCATCGCTGATGGACGAGTCCGCGCGATCGACGTTCCTTGCGGAGCTGCTTCCACTCGCGACGCTCGTGACACCCAATACACATGAGCTCACGGCGTTGACCGGAATGGCGATCGACGATTTCGCTAGTGCAACGCGCGCGGCCGCTGAGCTCTGCAAACGCGGTGCGAAAGGCGTCCTGGCTAAGGGCGGACACCTCACTGGCGCAGACGCCTTGGATGCGCTCGTCACGCCGGACGCAGCGCATGTGTTCGGAGCACCGCGTCTCGATGTGAAGCACACCCACGGAACGGGATGCACCCTCTCCGCCGCCATCACGGCGTGCTTGGCGCGAGGCAAAGATCTCGAGACGTCCGTCGCGATAGCCAAGGCCTGGCTGACCGAAGCGCTCGCAAGCGCTCGGGCCATCGGCGGTGGCATTTCACCCGTCAATCACTTCGCCGACGTCACGCAGTTCTTGTCGTAGCGTTCATGCGCGCGGGACGAGCGAATAGCCAGGGCGAGGGTCGCTCGCGGACCCGAGCAAATAAGTACGAGGGTCGCTTGCGGGCTCGAGCGGATCGAGACTACTGAGCTGTGAACGTCTGCGAGAGCGTGTTCGAAAGATTACCCTTCGAATCGCGCAGACGAACCGTCGTCGTGACGACTCCGGCCGCCGGAATCGTGACCGTCAACATGAGCGATGCTGTTCCAGCCGTGGCAGCCGTCCCGCTCCCCATCACGGGAATGGCCGTCTGAACGTTGGTCAATGGCCCCGTCAACGCGACGATTGCCTCGATCACGTCCGCATCGGGGTCCGTGAAGGACAGCGTCGCATCGACGCGCTGAGCTGATCCCGCTGGGATCGTTTGCGGGGTAATCGTCAGATTCGAAATCGCAGGAGCCGTCCCGGCGGCCGCACAACCACCAAGCATCACGAACGCGCCGATAAGAAGTGTCTTGTACATTTTCGGCAGTTACCGCCGAGCGCCCCCTACGTCAAACGGCGAGTGGAAGAGTTGGCACTGCCCGTGGACAGAGTGCTGTGCTTTGGTGTCGAGCCTGGACGCGCCCGGAGCGAGATGAGGGAGTTTACGCTTTGGTAAATGACCGATTCGAGTGAGGACGAAAGCCAGGCTGGCGCCAAATGACAGCGCTCTGTCAGATGATGTGGAACGGCTCTGTCTTGGGAGGCACGAGAATAAAGACTTGTCGAATCTCGAGGATCGAAACGCCGTTACCAACGACCGCGATCTGTGCACGGAAGACCTGCGCCTCACGCTGCGACATGCGGACGTCGTTCTTGAACGTTACGCGGAACGTGACGCGGGTTCCGGGAATGACGTTGAAGAACGTGTTGTCGTCCTTGCTCGTATAGGTGACGCCCGCAGACGGGCCAGTGACGGTTCCATTCGTACCCTCGACGGTGACGATCCGGGTGATGAATGTCGTGGCGTCGAACTCGTCGGGATTGCCCGGAACGTTTCGCCGGGTCGTGGTCACGTCCTGTGCGACGCCGCTCGCGAGCTGTTCGATCCCATCGATGACTCGATCCGAGACATCGCCATCGAGGGCGTCGTACACGAGCGGATTGCCCGACAAGTCGACAGTGCCGGTCATGCGCGCGACGGCTTCAGGTCCTGCGCGACGAGCAGCCCGCGCATAGGCGCCAGTTTCCGGGCGGCCACTTCCTATGACGCTAACGCCAATGAAACGAGCGCCGATCGCCTGCGTCGCTTCGATGGCTTGGGCCATCGTGTGTGGTGCCGGCGAAATCCCGGCATAGGGGAACTCAGCGCCCGCCGGACCGTTGTGCCACGCGGCGTCACCGACCATCACGACGATGGGCAGTGCGCCTGAGCGGAAACACGGATACCCGCGACGCGCACCGAACTCGTCAGGAAGGACGGGGCAAACGCGCTGACGGATGAAGAGACCGGTGGCGCCTGTCGTGAAGGTCCAGTCCCCCCCCTCGCCAGTCACTGTCTGGTAGAGCGCCTCAAGCGAAGACTCAGGCGCATCGCCGCCGCCCTTCTCTGTAATCGCAGCAATCTGGGTTCGCACAGCTTCGACGTCTGCGGTGATGTCTTGCATGTTTCGGTATGCGAGATTCCCTCGCTCCCCGTGGCCATCGGGGCCGCCCTCGGTCGGGAAGTCCTCGAACCGACCCGCACCAAGCTGCGCGTCTGGAATGCGCAGACGGATTTCCGTAGCGAGTCGACCAAGCGAGTCACGCACGTTCGCGATGACACGACCCATCGAGGTCGTCGCGTCGACGAGGAAGTAAACATCGGCAACGCGCAGGCGAGTTCCGAACTCGAGGTCCCGAAGCTGCTCGCGGTCTTGATACCGGAGAACGACGTAGAAATCCTTCGGGTCAATCCGGGAGAGAGCATCAATCGGACTCGTGCGGCTTCCGCGCACCTCGACGAGATCCGGAATCGAATCACCATCGGAATCCGCAACGGCTGGGTTCGAGCCTGCTGCACGCTCATCAACATCCGAAAGCCCGTCGTTGTCCGCATCGGTGTCGAGAAAATCGGGAAGGCCGTCCTGATCGTTGTCGATGGTGATGCACGGATTCATAGAGCCGCGTTCGTCACGGTCTCCGATTCCGTCGCCGTCCGCATCGGTGTCCGTGAAGTTCGGCATGCCATCTTCATCCACGTCCTCCGTGCCTTCACGGGAGTCGGCAATGCCGTCTCCGTCCGCATCCGCAGCGTTGCGCGGATCGCACGGAGCAAGCGGCCTGTCCGCTCGTTCGTTTGTGTCGGATGTCTGGAAGCCACCATCGCCTGGGTTGACGCTTGGGCGGGCTCCACAGCTGAGTGCAAACATGACGAGAACGAGCGCAGGCACGACGCGAATGCTAATTGTTATTCTCCGGAATCTGCTGTAACGACGATGATGACCTGGCGGGTGTCGAGCACCGTCGCTTGATCGGCGCGGATATCGATGAACGCGATGAACAGCTGAGTGGCACTGCTTCGATAGAACGTGTTTCGGAATCGAACGCGGAACTTCACTGCGGTGCCGGGAACGACTCGCTCGAACGTCGTGGCGGTAGTCGCACGTACCGCATCTTCGGGACGTGTGATTCGCGCAGGAGGAGTCCAGCACGGCATGACCGGCGGTGTCGCATTGCACGCAGGTATGACCGCCTCGATGAAGCGCGTCGCATCGATTCCCTCTTCGTCCGTCAAGTCGTCACGGGACACAGAGTCGACGTCGAACGGCACCTCGGTGACGAGCTTCTCGAGCGCGCCGACTAGCGTGTCCACGAACATCGCATCCGTCAGGCTGGCACCGTTCGCAAGATCGTAGACCAGCGGCCGATCCATCAGGTCGCGCGTTCGCGTGAGGCGCGCGGTCTGCTCGAACCAGAAACACGGAAGCAGGGGGTTCATCCATGCCAACCCCCTGCTGATGATGTCTTCGCAGCTTCGACCGTACGCGTTGATGCCGACGTACTTGAGACCTCGTCGCTGCGCGAGCGTC
>CAZWQH010000307.1:0-6176 GCA_964635815.1 uncultured Sandaracinaceae bacterium | reverse complement strand
CCGGCTACCGAGGGCGCGATGTCGCGATCGAGTACTACCCCACCGCGCGTCGTCCCGAGCACGCGGTAGGAGCCCGCGGCAGCGCCGGATTCGATGATGAGGCTGTCGCCTTCTTTCGTTCCGGCGGGTTTGGGGGCGAGGGCGACGACCTGAATCTCCGCTCGGCGAACGTTCGCGGGGCCGCGGTCCGCGATCGAAACCCCGCGCCCCAGAAGCTCCGCAACGGCTGCCCAACTCTGTGCGGCGGGGGCCGGAAGCTCGGCGGTCCCCAGCTTCTCCGGCCTCGCGATGATGGCGTACGCCGGCGCGCAAAAGAACGCACCAGCGACGATTCCAAAGAACTGCGCGATGAACAGCTTGCGCGAAGAGGCACCGAGGATGTAGCCAGTTTTCTGGTCCATGAGCAGATCACCGGCGTGTGACACGGCGCCTGCTGTGACCGTCGCGGTCATCAGATTGGTTGCGTAGTGGCCTGGGCGAAGCAGCGCGAACGTGAGCTGCGTGATCTTACCGAGCGGTCCGATCGGATTGACGTCGGTCTCGCCGACAGCGCGACATCCAACCATCGCAAGACCAAAGCTCAGAGCGATAGCGATCACGGTCATGTACACAGGAATGTCGAACATGACGAGAGCAGCGATGGAGATCGCGATCGACGAGAGCACGAGGCCGCTCCCGAACCACGTCATGGGCACTTCCGTTTTGGCGAGCTCGTCTTTCAGTTTGTCGAACTCAGCGGTTTCCGGCGTTCGCTTGGATGTCGCTATGGCAGTGAGAGATTGAAACGCGCGCACGAAGTTGCGCCAACCGAGCGCGAGCTTGAAGAGCGTTGCAACGAGCGCGCCCGTAACGGCTGGCCAGATGGACCAGCTCATGACCGAGCGGAAAGTCAGACCCTCGGAAATGGTGACGATGCCGTGGCTCGCGAGCCAGGGCGCGACGACGAGGTAGAGGGCCAGGGCACTCACCCCGAGAGAAAGGCCTGCGCGAAGTCCCATGAGTCCGCCACCGGCGTAGAGGAGCGGCGAAATATTGATGCCGATCGTGTACGCGCTGAGCGGCGCGCCGAAGAGCAGCACGGGGATAAGGATCTGATCCTTCGTGAGCGCCAGCGCGTTGCGAATGTCGAAGGAGTGGCCGGCGATTGCGCCCTTGAGGCCTCCTACTTGCAGCGGGAACTCCAGGAGTGCTCCGACGAGCATGCCGATGAAGAGCACCTGCGCAGCTCCGCTCGACGCACCGCTGTGCATGGCGCGAATAGTCGCAGCGGCTGCGACGCCAGACGGAAATTTCAGACGTTCCACACGAATCAACTGCCGCTGCATGGGGATGGCGATGACGACCCCCAGAAAGGAAACGAGGCTCATCCAGATGGCTATCTGCCAGGCGGAAAGCTGTCGCTGCTCGAGCAAGTACAGCGCGGGAATGGCGGAGACCATGCCCGCGGAGGAGAAGTACCCTGCCGCGCTGCCTGCGCTCGCGACCGTCGTGTTCTCGAGCTCCGAGAGGCCGCGTACTGCGCGCGTCTTCTCGAGCGTCTTGAACAATCCGAATGCGAGAATGGTCGAGGTGATCGCCATTCCGAAGCTCCAGCCCACCTTCAAGCCGACGTAGAGGTTCGAGAGGCTCATGACGCCGCCGAGAAACATACCGGCGACGATCGCGCGCGGCGTCAGCTGCGGAACGTCTTGCCGATAGACGTGTTGGATCCAGTGGCGCTCGTGTTCTTCGACAGGCGCATCCGGGGCAGGGGGTGGAACTGCAGATGCGTTATCCGAGAGGCCGTCGGGAGAGCTCACGGACCGGCTTCGTAGCCCATGCTAGGTCCCGGGCAACAGGACAATCTTGCCAAAGGCCTCGCGCGCTTCGAGTGCTCGATGGGCCTCCTGCGCTTGCGAAAGCGGTAGCTCTCTGTCGACGACTGGCTTCAGGCGACCGCTGAGAACGTGTGGAAGAATCGCATGAAGATCGGCTTTGCTGCCCATGGTGGAACCCAAGAGCGAGAGCTGGCGAAAGAAGACGTGTCGGAGGTCGATGTTGGAGAAGAACGCGCTCGTCGCTCCGCACGTGACGATTCGGCCACCGTGGCGAGTAGCCAGAATACTCTTGGCAAAGTTCTCCCCACCTACGTGCTCGATCACGACGTCCGCACCGCGTTTCTCCGTGATTGCTTTCACCCTCGGCACGAAGTCTTCCGTCGCGTAGTTAATGGTCTCGTCTGCCCCGAGCGCACGTGCCCGTGCAAGCTTCGCGTCCGTGCTCGCCGTCGCGATAACCCGTGCACCGAACAGCTTCGCGATTTGGATCGCGGCAACTCCGACGCCGCTCCCGGCGCCATGTACGAGCACCCACTCGTCGAGCTTCACGTCCGCACGGCGAACGAGCATCTGCCACGCGGTGACGAAGGTCAGCGGAACGGCGGCTGCGTTTGCGAAGCTCAGCGTGCTCGGAATGGGAAGGACGTTCGTACGCGGGACGACGTGATACTCCGAGTAGCCTCCCTGAGCGTTTTCTCCCATCAAGCGGTAGAGGCGGCAGAAGTTGTCCCGTCCGGACAGGCATGCAGCGCAGTTCCCGCACGAGATGCCTGGATACACCATCACGCGGGTACCAATTGAAAGGTCGGTCGGTATGTTCGCCGAGGGGCCTGCGCCCGCGATCTCTCCGGCCATGTCGCATCCAAGTCGATGTGGGTACTCGAGCTTGAACGCAGGTCCGCCTTTGCGAACCCAAAGGTCCATGTGATTCAATGCCACTGCGCGCACGCGGACTAGGACTTCGCCAGGCCCCGGTTGCGGAATGGGGAGCTGCTCTTCGCGCAGCACCTCCGGTCCGCCGTGCTCGCGCAACACCACCGCCTGCATGCTCATGCAAGGACTTCGCTTCCGGGAAGCTCCGAGCTTGGAGGTCCGTCGGGGGCTTGAATCGCGTGGCTTAGCGCAATCACCTCTACGAGGAGCACGCGGTACACGTGATCGAGCTCTTCTAGGTCGACGCTCTCGCCTTCCATGTTCACGGCGTCGCCTACGTGGGTCTGGATGAACTCGAGCAACGCCGGTTGTCCCATCGCCAGGACATCGTCGCTTTCCATGACTTCGTCAGGGTCACCCCGGCGAAGCTCTTCGTCCGTTTCGAGCGTTTCTCTGGCTGCGTTCAGCCCTTGCTGGTCGATGGTGCCTACGCGCTCCGCGAACGCGTACTTGAACGCCAGGTACGTGGAGACGATCAGGAAGTAGCCGAGCGACTGCGCGAGCTCGTCTTTTCGAGCGCCGAGCTCGGTGCTGAGAAACTCGGCGAGCGCGGGCTGCGTTTCGTCGAGATCTTGATAGCCGACCTCCAGCGTGGACTCGAGGCTCGACTCCTCTGCGAGGGCGTCCTCGATGCTCGCCATCGTCTCGTCACTGATTACCGCGTGTGGCGGAATCGGGCGAAGTGCCGCGCGTTGAAGAAACAACCGATCAATCCTCGTAGAACAGCGGTGCTCGCTTGCGGATGAAGCGAAGGATCAGCTCGCGCGCGTTCGGATCGAGCGACTCGAACTGAACGCCGATCCCAGGCTCGGACTCCGCAGAGAAATCCATGGGGTCGCGAACGAAGCGAACGTACCCGTTTACCGTGGTCTCGAATCCGCCCGGAAGTGTCACGAGCACGGCGACCGCGGAGTTCTTGGGAAGCACGTTATAGGTCGCGATGAAGACGCCTCCGTCTGAGATCTCACCGCTGAAACCCACGAAGAAGTTCGACTCTGTCGTCGCGCCAATGTTGGCTTCGAGTTGATTGCGCTTGGTGCCTGCCGCAAAAACCGGCGGCGCGGGTCGCGAAGACATTCGCGGCCCTGTTCCCGCGACCGGGTCGGCAACTTTGACGGCGGGCTGGGCGCCAGTTGCTCCGCTCTTCGGCGCGGGGGCGGGGGCTTTCGCCGGCTGCGCAAACGATTGGCGCGGCGCGCCGCCTTGTCCAATTTGCGGAACAGCGGCGGCCTTGGGCACTTCCACAGCCGCTGCCGCGGCCGCTGCCAAGTCGTTTGCCGTAGGGCGTTTGGTTGGAACGGTCGAGAGGGGGAACAACACCGACATGGTGTCCGCGATGCTGCGGGCAGTCGGCTCGATTCCGGGATGGCTACTTTTGACGTCCTGAAGCAATGCGAGCGTCTGGCTGAGTGTGCCCAGGGCCGCTTTAACAGCGGCCTTGCCGTCAACGTCGGACGAAGCCTTCTCGGCCTCGAACAGCGCACCGACCGCTTGCGCGAGATTCGACGCCACGGACATCACGTCTTCGGGGACGTCCTTGTGCCTCTGGAGCTCGCCAAGGGCGTTCCCAAGAGCTTCTCGTGCATTCTTCGCGCTGGTTGCGCCCGTGTAGGCCATGGTTTCGAGTTCCCTGTCTCTTGTGGAAACTACTTCGCTCGGTGAAAACTGCAGAATGACTTCGGATGATAGCCGAGATTACTGAAGAGGGGGCCCGAGGTCGATAGGCCCGTACGCTTCTTCGTGCCGAGCGAGCGTTTCGCCCAGAACCGCGTGAAAACGCTTCGCATGCTGAGGCGAGAGGAGCATCCGGGCTAGGAGCCACCCAGCATTGCCCTGAACAAATGCAAAGTCCACCATGAACGCGTCGTTGGTGCTCGCGACCTGCGCGAGGTTTGCAAAGCGACCCTTGGCAACCTCGTCATCGACCTTGATGGTGAACGCGGGCGCATTGGCGGGCGGGCGAACGGGGCGATTGTCCATGGTCGCGGGACGGTACCGCTTGAGTGTCGGACGCGCCAGCACGACTGCGAAGGCGCCCCCCCTGAGCGAACTGGATCAATCTTGCGATGCCGCCCGCGCGATTCGGACCGCTAGGCGAGTGCACCGTTCACGGGACTCGTTCTCGCGGACGGCTCGCACGAGGGCGCGCCGGTCGCCGATGATAACGGCTAGCTTCCGTGCCCGAGTCAACGCGGTGTAGAGAAGGGCTCGGTTCAACATGATGTACTGGCTCGTGTGCAGGACGATCACGACGGCGGGGAACTCGCTCCCCTGAGCCTTGTGAACCGTGGTCGCATACGCGAGAGCGACGTCATCTAGATCGTCGGTTCCGTACTTCACCTCTCGCTCGTCGAACACGATGTAGTGCACACCCGCTTCGATGTGTCGGACTTCGCCAAGATCCCCGTTGTAGACGTCGCGGTCGTAGTCGTTGCGAAGCTGCATGACTTTGTCGCCGACACGAAGCGTCGGACGTACATCGCTTCCAGCTTTGTCGCTCACGACCGGCGGTTTTGGTGGCAGAGCATTGTCGCGCGGAGGGTTGAGCGCTGCTTGGAGGGCGCGGTTCAGGAGCTCCGTCCCGACCGGGCCGCGGCGCATTGGGGTCAGGACTTGAACGTCTCGTCGCGGGTCGAGGCCGTAACCCGGCTTCACTCTCTTAACCGCTTCCACCAGTTTTGCAGGAAGCGCTTCGGGGTCCGCGCATTCGATATAGAACACGTCCCCGTCCGTGCGCGCGCCTCGAGCCGTGGGCTCCGGAACCTCTGCGCGTCGAACCGAGTGTGCGGCGCGAACGATATCGCTCTGCTGCGCTTGCCGGAACACGTGGCTTAGCCGAACGACCTGAGCCGCGGTACTCGCGATGATCTCCTGAAGCACAGGTCCAGGGCCCACGGGAGGTAGCTGATCAACATCGCCGACGAAGACGACACGCGCGGTCTGCGGAATCGCGCGCATCAACGCAAGCGCGAGCGGCGTATCGAGCATCGATGCTTCATCCACGAGAACGAGCTCGGCTTCGAGCGGTTTTTCCTCGTTTCGTTCGAACCCCCCGGTATTCGGGCTCCAGGCGAGCAATCGATGAATGGTCGAAGCAACGTGCCCCGTAGTTTCCGTCAGCCGTTTCGCCGCGCGGCCCGTCGGCGCGGCAAGAAGCACGCGGTGGTCGCACGCCTGGTGGGCTTTGAGCAACGTTCGGACGGTGGTCGTCTTTCCTGTGCCGGGTCCACCGGTGAGGACCATGAGACCGGTCGTGAGCGAGGTCTTGACCGCGCCCTTCTGTTCGTCGGAAAGCTCGGCTGCGTCGATGAGCCGCGCGGCTGCACGTTCGGCATTGCTGTCTCTGGTCGAAAGCGGTCGCGGTTGCGCGAATCGAGCGATCAATCGCGCGAGCTCGACTTCGGCATACCAAAGCTCCGCTGCGTA
>CAZWQH010000306.1:0-6183 GCA_964635815.1 uncultured Sandaracinaceae bacterium | reverse complement strand
GTACGTGCCACTCTGACCCGCAATCACCGTGTACGAGCGGGTCTGCGACATCTGCATGTTGGTCACGGTGACCTGCGTGTGCTGGCCGACGACTTGAAGTCCTGTCATCGGCGGCGCCGGGAGTCGTCCTGCAAGACCGGGATCATCGGACTCGACGCTCACGTTGATTTGCTCCCCCACCTGCACGCGCGTGGGGCTCGCGGAAATGCGGATCGCCGGGCGCTGAGCGTCTGTGGCGACAGGAAACATCAGGGTAACGATGGCAATCGCCGCCCACCACCACTTCGTCGATGTGTCGAGCGCGCGCACCCTACCAGTCCTTCGTCGGTCTGCGCTGTGAGCGGCGGCCCATCGAGCGCGCGCGTTCGGTTTGGTAGGGCCGCTCGCCTTCGCGCAGTGCGTCGAGCGCTTGTAGCGCTTCCTGACTCAGTGGGGCTGCTTCTTGCGCCTGCTCAGGACTCTGCTGCTGCTGCTGCTCCTGCGCGTTCGCGTTGCCTTGTTGTGGTGCTGGCTGTGGCTGCTGCTCGGGCTGTTGATTCTGTTGCTGCTGTTGATCCGGATTCTGCTGCTGTTGCTGCTGGTTTTGCTGCGGATCCTGATTCTGCGACGGAGGATTCTGGTCCGGGTTCTGCTGCTGGTCCTGCGGGTTCTGTTGACCTTGCTGCTGCTGGTCTTGCTGCTGTTGATTCTGTTGATCTTGCTGCTCTTGATCCTGCTTCTGTTTGTCTTGCTCCTCCTTCTGTCGCTGCTTCTCCTCTTCCTCGCGAATCCGGCGAAGCGTGACCTCGAGGTTGTGGGCGGTATCGCGGTTTCCCGGCAGAGCCCGTAGCGAGCGGCGGTATGCGTCGAGCGCCTCGCGAAACAATCGCTGCGCTTCGTCGTGTTTTTCTTCGCCGGCGCGCGCGTCCGCCTCGGCAAAGAAGCTGCGTCCCAGGTTGTAGTACGCGGCGCCGAGCACTTCTCGCGGCGCATTCGGCTGCGCGGCAGTCACGAATGCTTGCCGTGCGCGCGTCTGATCGTTGGCCTGTGCGAGTGCCAATCCGCGATTCAGATGCACTCCCGCTTCGGAGGGGAGCGTCCGGGCGGCGGTGTCGTACGCGGAAAGAGCGCCTTGCGTATCGTTGGCCGCGAGACGTGCGTTGCCCCGTTCGACCTCAGGGTTCGCGCGGCGAAACAACCGCGCGCGCATCGACTCGATCATCCCCGAGCGCGCTGTTCCCGAGCTTGGCTCGGTTTGCTGGGCGCGAGCTCGCAGGGGGAGCCCCGCACACAGAAGGAGGACGGTCGCGGCGCTCACGAGCTGTTTCTTTCGACCAAACAACGCTGCACCGAACAACGCATCGGGCAGGAGTGACTCGAGCAAAAGGAAGAGGAGCGCAGGGAGTAGCAACAAGCTGTACCGTTCCTCGTGGACTGTGACGCGCCGCGCCCGTAGCTCGGTCTGCTTCATGCGACGTATCTCTTTCTCGACGCTTTCGAGGCCGACTCCGCCACGCGGTGCGTGAAAGTATTTTCCGTCCGCAGCCTGCGCGATTTCCCGGAGTTTGCTCTCGCCAGCCTCCGTGAGCGCGGTGGTCACGGGATTCCCGTCTTCGTCGCGAAGGTAACCTGTCATGGTTCCGTCGGGTGCATATGTCGGGACGGGCTCGCCAGTGCGCGAGCCGATTCCAACTGTGTAGAGACGTGCACCAATCTCCTTGAGCTCTTTGGCCGCTTGGAGCGGATCACCCTCGTGGTCCTCGCCGTCGGTCAAGAGCACGACCACTCGCGCGCGTTGGGCGGTGGGGTCCTCGCCTTCGACAGCGTGGGCTTGGTTGTTCGTTCGGACGAAAACGTTCTTCGCCGCAGAGAGTGCCCGTCCGATAGCGGTTCCGCCGACGTGCATGTCGTCTGGGCGAAGATCGCGCAAGAAGAGTGACACCGCCGCGGGGTCGGTCGTTAGGGGGAACTCGATGGGCTCCCCAGCGAATGCGATGACCGCCACGCGGTCGCCCGCGAGGTGCGATGCAAAACGCGCTACCTCCGCCTTCGCGCGGTCGATACGACTCGGCCGCACGTCGCGCGCGTTCATGCTCTTCGAGAAGTCGACGCAGAGCACGATGTCGACGCCACGCTTTCGAATCGTGCGTACTCGGCTCCCGTACTGCGGGCGGGCGAGCGCGAGCACTAGACACGACAGTCCAATGGTCAGCGTAGCGACGCGAACGACGCGCCACTTTGCAGCGTCACCTACCACCAGACCCATCTCCTTGGCCCGATAGAAGAGACCGCTCTCGATTCGCGTGCGGCGCCACCAGCCATAGATGGCCAAGCCAATCGCAGTCGGCGCGAGCAACGAGAACCAGAGCACGTGGGGCGCGCCCCAAACCAATCCGCTCATGGCCACCTCCGCAGCACGAGGGTTCCAAGAAGGAGCTCGATGATCAGCAGGATCAGACCGGGCCATGCAAACGCCGCGAACAGATCCGTGTGCACGCGACCCGCATCGGAGATCACGCTCTTCTCGAGGCGATTCAGAATCTGATGGAAGCTCTCGTGGAGAGATCGGCGATCGGTGGCGCTGAAGGCTTCGCCTTTGGAACGCTCGGCGATTCGCTTGAGCAGCTCTGGATTGATCGGGTGGTTTGCGCCTCCCCAGATTGCCCGGCCAAACTGATCCAACCCACTCGACTTCCGTGTGCTTGCGGACTCACCCATCAGCACCGTGAAGATCTTCGTCCCGAGGGCCTCCGCCCAGCTCGCGGCGCCATCCGGGCTCACGTTTCCAGCGTTCGAGTCGCCGTCCGTCAGAAGAATGATGATCTTGGTCTTCGTCCGATCAGGAGAGACCTTGTGGTCTCGGAGCTCTGGGTGAAGACGATTGATCGCGACACCGAGCGCGTTTCCAATCGCTGTTCCTTCGCTGTCGATGACGCCGAGCTCCAGCTCTCGCACCGTGCCCGTGATCGCGTCGTGATCCGTCGTGAGTGGCAGGACGGTGTAGGCGTCTTTTGCGAATCCTACGATCCCGATTCGATCGTTGGGTCGTCGATCGACGAACTCTTCGACCACGGCGAGCATCGCTCGATGGCGGTTCGGTTCGATATCGCTGGCTTCCATCGAGCCGGACAAGTCGAGCACAAGCATGATGTCGATCCCCTCGACTTCGGTACGGGACTTTGCCTCGACACTCTGGGGGCCGGTGAGCGCAACGGCCAAGAACAACAATGCGGTCGCGCGCATCGCGTCGACGAGCGGCCTTAGCCACGCACGCCAGCCTCTGCGACCGGCAAGCACCTGTTCCGCGCGGGATACGAGTAGTTGGGGTGAACGCTTCCTGAACCCGTACGCCCTGACCGCGAGCGCGATTACGGCGCACGGCACGAGGAGAGCAGCCCACGGGCGAGCAAGCTCGATGTCATGGTTCTCCGTCGAGAGACCGTACTCGTCAGATGCGATCGCAAGCGCAATGAGCGCGGCGGCCCACGTCAGGCCAAGGAAGCAAACCCACGGGAGTAGACGCACGAGCCACGCGCTTCGCGCAAACCCGGTGTTCGCAGCAGGCGTTGCCGCGGTTGCAGACGTTCGGCCTACGATAGGCAGCCGTCCGATAGGGCTTCCCGTTTGTGCGCCTGAAGTGGAAGCGGTCACGCTGTGCCTCCGCTCAACGCTGGTGGCGCAGTCACAGGTGTTGCGGGTGCGGTGCCTGGGCTCGTCGCGCGGACAATACGCACCGCGGTATCAATCATCAGGCTAACTTGTTGCGCTTCAGGAACCGCTTTCGCGAACTTCACGAGGTCGCAATCGCCGAGAAGTAGCGCAACCTCATCGAGGCTGATCGCTCCTAGCTTCGCCGTCTTTAGGTGTCGAAGCACCTCATCGGTTGTGCTCTCGAGACCGACGAACCCGTATCTCCCTCCGAGGTACTCGCGAATCGTGTCGCTGACTCCATCGACGAGCTCGTTGGTGCGTCCTGTCGCGATTCGGTGCGTCGCACTTGCGCGGAGAGCTGCGAGTTTCTCGAGTGCGATCTCCCACGCGGGGCGAGCAGGCGGCGGGGGCGGCAGCGGCTTGGGTCGCTTTTTCCACCAACGTGCGACGAGCGCGCCAAGCATCCCTCCAAGGAGCAACACGCCGATCGTGCCTCCAATCCAGGCGAGCGTGTAGTCGTCCTCCATCACGACGACCGGCTTGGTGGCGCCTTTCGGCTCTGCGTTGGGGACGTTCCCGACGGCGGACTTAACCTCTGCTCGTATCGAGGGACTGAGCACCGTTCCTACTTGCCCGTCCGCGGTTACGATCTGGATAGGAATTGCTTCGAGGGTGTGTTCGCCGTTGGCCAACGCGAGAAGGTCGATTTGGAAGCGATACGCGTCCGTGGGTTTGTCACCGGGGACGTTTCGCATGGGCTGCCCGGGGTCTGCGCTTCGGCGCTCCGTGACGTCGAACGGGGACATCGATCCTTCGACGAGCGTTCCGAAGATGCTCGTGGGGAGAGACACGCGGTCACTTGAGCTACGTGTCTTCACGGTGAGCTCGAACGTGGTGATTTCACCCAGCGTCACAGACGGACGGCTGAGCTTCGCGCTCACCACCGGCTCGTGGCCCACCGGCGGAGGAACCAGCTGCGCGGGGGGAGCAGAGACCGTTGGGGACACGACGCCCGCGTCCGTCGAAGGCAGTCCTCCGTCTGCAAAGAAGAGCCGGAGGCGTGGACCCGCATCCGCGCTCTGCGCCGCGGTTGTCGACGCCGTGCCAACCGCGCAGAGACATGCGAGCGAAATGAGTGCCGATACGCAACGCGCGGAGGTCATCGAAAGCCTCCCTGCCGCTTTTGGCGACGACGGAATAGCTCGACCAACGGGCGCACGTAGTCCTTGTTCGTTTCGATCGGGACTGAATCGAGGCGCAAGCGCCTGAACATGAGGTCACGTTGCGCGGCTTCGCGCGAAACAGCGAGCGCGTATTCGTTCCGAACACGCTTGTCCGATGTGTCGACTTCCAGCAGCGCGCCGGTCTCTAAGTCGCGCATGAGTGCAAGCCCGACATTCGGCAGCTCGTTCTCCATCGGGTCGCTCACCTGAATGGGGATGACGTCGTGTTTGCGAGCCATGACGCGGAGCCGTGGCTCGTAGTCGCGCGTGATGAAGTCGCTGATTACGAATGCCGTCGCGCGTCGCTTCGCGATGCTTCCAAGCATGTCCAACGCGGCGGTTAGATTGGTTCCAGTTCCCTCGGGTCGAGCGTTGAGGATCTCCGAGATGACACGCATGACGTGTCCTTTGCCCTTCTTGGGTGGAACGAATCTCTCGATTCGATCCGTGAACAAGATCAGGCCCACACGGTCGTTGTTCTTGATCGCGCTGAAGGCGATGAGCGCCGCAACTTCTGCCGCTGTCTCGATCTTTCGGCGACCGCCGAGCCCGAACTGCCCGCTCGCGGAAAGGTCCACAAGCAGCATCACGGTCATCTCGCGCTCTTCGGTGAAGACCTTCACGTACGTCTCGCTCATCCGAGCGCTCACGTTCCAGTCGATGAACCGCACGTCATCGCCGGGCTGGTACTCACGCACTTCGCTGAACGCCATACCCCGGCCCTTGAAGACGGAGTGGTACCCGCCCGCGAGCTGCTCGTTTGCGAGCCGAGCCGTGAGGATCTCGATCTTTCGGAGTTTCTTGAGAACTTCGCGAGCGAGCATTTCTTGGTTTTCGTGTGTCGGCGGGGCTACTACGGAACTTCGACGGCTTCGAAGATGCGCGACACGATTCGGTCGCTTGTGATCTCTTCCGCCTCGGCTTCGTACGTGCGGATGATTCGATGCCGCAGGACGTCGGGCCCGATCGCTTTCACGTCTTCGGGACGCACGTAACCGCGTTTCTTGAGGAACGCGTGTGCTCGTGCGGCGAGATTGAGCGCGATGCTCGCGCGAGGAGACGCACCGTGCGCAATCATGTCCGCCATGTCGCGCAGACCAACGCGTCGCGGGTCACGCGTCGCGGAGACCACATCGACGATGTAGTCCTTGACCTTGTCGTCGACGTACACCTGGCCGACCACTCGACGCGCCTCGAGGACCTGCGCTGGGGTGATCTGCGGGGTGATCTGCGAAGCACTCGGTCGGGCTTCTCCGTCTCGCGGGAGATTCAGGATCGAATCGGAAACGCGTTCCATGATGCGACGCTCTTCTTCGCGGCCCGGATAGCC
>CAZWQH010000305.1:0-6191 GCA_964635815.1 uncultured Sandaracinaceae bacterium | reverse complement strand
CGGGTTCGATACTTCACACGCTGATCGAACCGTCGGTCGAATCCGTACGGGGCGTCCTCAGGCAAATCGTAGACGTCAGCCAAGTTGATCGGACGGCGCGTCATGACGCTGGCACCGGCGATCGAACGCATCGACACGGGAACGACGAACTCTTTCGACTCGAATTCGATCGAGTCGTTCTGCGAAAGCTTGAACCGCAGACGATGTGCTTCGCCGGAAGGAGTCGTCTCCGCAACATAGATGCTCCCGGCATCGGCTCCCGTCACGTATCGGCTCTTCTCGAGCACGAGCGCGAGCAGGCGGTCGATGTCGCGCTCCTGGGTAATCGCGCGCGCGATCGCGAGCATCTCGTCGAGCTCATAGCGTGCGCGTGAAAGTGCACGGTCTGCGTCTGCACGGCCGCGTTCCGCAACGAGACTCTCTTCCATTGCAATGGCGACGACAGGCAGCTGCGCGGCGTTCGCGGCAAATCCCACGAGAGCTCCGCTTGGAACTTCTGGAACTCCGCCGCGCGTGCTCAGGATCACCGCGGCCGCGGCCCGGCTCGCGAGAAGCCCTACCGGCAGCTTGTCGAGAACGTTATCGGTGACGACATACACGCTGCCCGCATCCGCACGAACGACCACGCCGTCGAGAAACTCCTCGACGACCCTCGGCGCGAGCGCGAGTCGCACGGCTGTGACGTCAATCACGGAGCGAACCTACCATGCGCTGAGGATTAAGCAGCGGTCGCGTCAAAGGCTGGGTCGCCTTGAAACCGCGGGCCGTCCGCGCGAGGATTCAGGCTCCTATGGCAACCAACGGAAACGCGGCTCTCGGCACGAACGGTCATTCCCACACGGAGCCAAGTCGCTCCGATGCGGGGCTCCATCAAGTGGTCGAGTCGCTTCGGCAGACGTTCGAACGCGGCCGGACGCGCACCATGTCGTGGCGCCGCGAACAGCTCCGCGCGCTCGTAGCGATGTGCAAGGAACGTGAGACCGAGATCGCGGAAGCTCTCCGCAAGGACCTGGGAAAGTCCGCCTACGAAGCCTATCTGACCGAGATCGGATACGTGGCGTACGACGCGAAGCACGTGCTCCACAACTTCGAGGATTGGGCCGCACCCGAGAAGGTTGCGACGAACGTCGCGAACCAACTCGGCAAGAGCACCATCATCCGCGAACCGCTCGGAGTCGTGCTTATCATCGCCCCGTGGAACTATCCGTTCAATTTGGTGTTCGCACCCGCTGCGGCCGCGATCGCGGCAGGCAACTGTCTCCTGCTCAAGCCGTCTGAGCTCGCGCCGCACACGAGCGAGCTCGTCGCAACACTCGTCCCCAAGTACATGGACCAGGAAGCTATTCGCGTAGTGACCGGCGGCATTCGCGAAACACAGGCCCTGCTCGAAGAGAAGTTCGACCACATCTTCTTCACCGGCGGCACGAATATCGGTCGCATCGTCATGGGTGCAGCGGCAAAGCATCTGACCCCGGTGACGCTCGAGCTCGGCGGTAAGTCGCCGTGCATCGTCGACCGCTCGGCGAATCTCGACGTCGCGGCTCGTCGCATTCTCTGGGCCAAGTTCACGAATGCCGGACAGACCTGCGTGGCACCCGACTACGTGCTGGTCGACGAGAGCATCGAGGAGGCTCTCACGGCAAAGCTGACCAAATACATCTCACGGTTTTGGGGAGCCGATCCGCAGAGCAGCGGCGACCTCGGTCGAATCATCAACGATCGCCATTTTCAACGCCTGTCTGGCTACCTAAAGGATGGAGACATCGTGGTTGGCGGACAGACCAACCCCGAAACTCGCTACATCGCACCGACGCTTCTCAAGAACACATCGGACGATGCGCCGGTGATGACGGAGGAAATCTTCGGACCGATCCTTCCCATCCGACGCGTGCGCGACGTCAGTGAAGCCATCCGATTCGTACGCGCGCGTCCCAAGCCGCTCGCCCTGTACCTCTTCAGCGAAGACGCCGAAACCAAGCGCCGCGTAACCGATGAAACCTCCGCGGGTGGCATGTGCATCAACGATGCAGTCGCGCACTTCGGTGTACCGGATCTGCCGTTCGGCGGTGTCGGAGACAGCGGGAACGGCGCGTATCACGGCCGCTGGGGTTTCGAGACGTTCTCACATCGCAAGGGTGTGCTGTCCAAGGCCACCATCGTGGATCCGTCGGTTCGCTATGCGCCCTACAACGCCGAAAAGTTCAAATGGGCGCGCCGCTTCCTGGGATGATCAGAGTCGCTGCTTGCTGAATCGCGAGGTCGAAGGCCTCGCGGTCGCCACCTTCTTCGACGAACGTGATGTGACCCATCTTGCGGTTGGGTCGCGGCTCTTTGCCGTAGTTGTGGACGTGCGCGACAGGAGATGTCGCAAGCTGCGTCGCGTCGATTTCGTGACCGATAAGGTTGAGCATGGTCGAGCGCGCGCGTGCAGCGGTCGAGGTTAGCGGCAACCCGAGCACTGCTCGAACATGGTTCTCGAACTGACTCGTCTCGGCTCCCTCGATCGACCAATGACCACTGTTGTGTACGCGCGGAGCCACTTCGTTTGCGATCAGGCGACCACCTGCGAGCTCGAAAAGCTCGAGACAGCCCACTCCGACATAGCTCGTGTACTCGAAGAAGACCCGCAGGAACGACTCGGCCTGCGACTGCATCTCGCGGGTGACTCGTTCGGCGGGAGCGTCGGTGCGACGAAGGATTCCCTGTGCGTGTTGGTTCTCGACGAGCGGATAGAACACCACGGAGCCATCAGCGGCTCGTGCACCCACAACGGAGAGCTCGCGAATGAACGGAATCATCGGCTCGAGAATCGCGGGAACGCTTCCAATACCGCGAAATGCCCGCGTCACGTCTGCGGTGGATCGCAACACGAACTGGCCGCGGCCGTCGTACCCAAACCGGCGAGTCTTGAGAACCGCCGGGACCCCGGTCTCGTCGAGCGCTTTGTGAAGCTCGTCTTCGGAAGCGACCGGAACGAAGAGTGCAGTGTCGATGCCTAGAGCTCGAAATGCTTTCTTCTCGCTAAGTCGGTCCTGTGCGACTTCGAGTGCTTTTGGAGGCGGAAAGACCGCCAGCCCTTTGGAAGCGAGATACGCGGTCGCGTTCGCAGGCACGTTCTCGAACTCGTAGGTCACCGCGGAACATGTCGAAGCCAGTTTTTCGAGCGCGGCCATGTCGTCGTACTCCGCCGGGATGACCTCGGCGACCCGCGCTGACGGTGGCGTGCGCGAGGGTTCGACCACCATGACCTTCACTCCCAGGCCAGCCGCTGCTTCGGCGAGCATCATCGCGAGCTGTCCGCCGCCGAGGATACCGAGAGAGGTTCCCGAAACGCTGGTCATCGGCTTGGAGAGGAAGCAGACGCGGGGACTTCGCGCACCGATTCCGTCTGCTCGCGACGAAACGCGATCAACGCGGCTCGGACATCCGGTCGATGCACACCGAGGTTCGCGGCCACGAGAAGCGCCGCGTTGATTGCACCACTCTTGCCAATCGCGAGAGTTCCCACGGGAATCCCCGCTGGCATCTGAACGATTGAAAGCAATGAGTCTACGCCACGCAAAATGTGCGACTCGACGGGAACTCCGAACACGGGAAGCCACGTCTTCGAGGCGAGCATGCCGGGTAAGTGCGCCGCACCGCCTGCGCCGGCGATGATCGCTTCGATGCCCCGCTTGGCAGCGCTCTCTGCGTACGCGAACAAGCGGTCAGGCGTCCGGTGCGCGGATACAATCTTTGTCTCGTGAGGAATCCCGAGGGTGGTCAGAGTCCGCGATGCGTGCTCCATCGTTTCCCAGTCGGTCTGCGAGCCCATGAGCACGCCAACGATTGGATGCGATTCGGTCGAACGTACTTGCGCGCGTCCCCGACGTGGCATCCGGCGAAACTAGTCTGCTGAGTGTGCAAAGGCTAGTGGAAACTAGACGCTTGCGACGCGCCGACGAGCCGATCGACGAGAATATCGAGACGGGTCCCGCGCGATGCTTTGACGAGGACGACTTCGGGGCGGGCTCCTCCCAGGTCAACATCTGCCTCCGAACTCACGCGCTCCGGCGACGGGTGGACCCGTGTGCGGGCGCTAGCGGATGCCATCTCGGGACCGACGAGCACGATCCGGTTGGCTCCTACCGCATTCGCCTCCGAGAGGACCTCGTCGTGTGAGTGGTCCGATGCGCTCCCGAGCTCGCGCATGTCGCCAAGAACTAGCGTGAGGTCAACGCCGCGGATCGACGCGATCTCTTTCGCGGTACGGATTCCGGCTCGCATGGAGCGGGGGTTGGCGTTGTAGCTGTCGTCGATCACGCACCTGCCGCCGACTTCGTGAAGAACGAATCGCCTCGGCGCTGGAGTCACGGCTGCGAGCGCAACCGCGATCCGGTCTAGGTCCTCAGCAGCAAGCGGGTGCTCTATGGATGCCCGCGCACAGGCAAGCGCGGCACCGATGTTCTCTGCGACGACTGCGCCAAAGAGGCGCGTCTCTACCTTCCAGGTCGGCAGTGCTGCGATCGTTGGGTCCAACGTAAACGAGTACGTGGTTCCGCGTGCAGTCGTGTGCATCCCAGCTGGTTTGATGTTTGCGCTTGGTCCATCGAGCGAAGAAAACGTCGTGACGGGCACGCCTGCGCGATGCGCGCGACTGGCGACGCGAACATCGGCTGCATTGGCAACAATGCTTCTCTGCGCGTGCAAGAAGAGGGCGCACTCTTCGTCTGCAATGTCATCGAGTGTTCCCAAGAATTCCGTGTGCTCGACGTCGACGTTCAACACGACGGCTACGTCTGGTTCGACGATCGCTCCGAGGGCGGCAACCTCGCCGGGGTGATTCGTCCCGCATTCGATGACCGCCGCGCGGTGCCGGGCGTCCAGACGAAGGAGCGTGCTCGAGACGCCAACGAAGTTGTTGTGATTGGCTTCGGTCGCGTGCACGTCCGTGTGGAGGCTTCGAAGGACGGCCGCGGTGAGCTCCTTCGTCGTGGTCTTGCCGGCGGAGCCTCCAATCGCGACCACCGTCTTGAGCGCGTCCGCGCGCAAACGAGCAGAGTGAAACCGCGCAAGAGAGCCCAGTGCGATGGTGGTATCTGCAACTTCCACTCGCGCAACGGTTTCACCCGATGGCGTTGAGAACCCCGTGTGAACCAAAACCGCGGCGGCACCCGCTCGCACAGAGTCGGCCGCGTAGAGGTGTCCGTCGAAACGCTCCCCTTTGAGTGCAATGAACAGCGCGCCGGGCAGCACGGAGCGCGAGTCCGTGAACACGCCTCGGACACGACTACCAGGGTCGGCGTGCCTCACGGTTCCGTCGCAGGCTTTGCCGATCTCGCCGAGTGTGAACTCGCACGTCTGCGCTGGATGAGGGGCGCTCACGGGAGACGTTGCTAGCGGCGAACCTGGAGCGCGTCAACCTCGACGTTGCAGTCGCGAGAGGGCGCGCGTAGAAGGTCTTTATGCCTAGAGTCAAGGCCGCGGTCGTGCAGATGACGTCCACTGCGGACGTAGCAAGTAACCTGACCAGCGCGGAGGCCCTGGTCCGAGACGCGGCCGAAGACGGCGCCAAGTTGATCGTGCTTCCCGAGTGCTTCGCGCTCTTGGGAACCGATGAGAAGCAAAAGATCGGAATCGCAGAAACGATCGCACTCGGCGCAGCGACACAATCCGGACCGATCCTTTCTGCATGCTCACGTTGGGCCGAGGAAACCGGCGCAGAGCTCGTTCTCGGCGGGTTCTGGGAGCGTGGAGCCGACGCTACGCACGTCTTCAACGCGGCCGTTCATCTCGGGCCCGACGGAGTGGTTCGGGCAGTGTATCGAAAGATCCACCTCTTCGATGTCGACCTTCCGGACGGCACGCATCTCACCGAGTCCGCGACCGTTTCGCCGGGTGTCGAACCCATCGTGTCCGACTCGTGTGTGGGGAAGCTAGGCCTGACGGTCTGCTACGACGTCCGCTTCCCCGAGCTCTACCGAAAGTTGGTCGATCTAGGTGCCAACGTCCTGACCGTTCCTGCCGCGTTCACGCTGACGACAGGAAAAGATCACTGGCATGTGTTGTTGCGCGCACGAGCGATCGAAGCCCAGTCGTACGTGCTTGCTGCCGCGCAGGTCGGCAAGCACAGCGCGACTCGAGCATCCTACGGGCACGCGATGATCGTAGATCCGTGGGGCAACGTCCTGGCGGATTGCGGCGACACAGTT
>CAZWQH010000304.1:0-6197 GCA_964635815.1 uncultured Sandaracinaceae bacterium | reverse complement strand
TTCCCCTTGCTTGGACCGCTGCAGGGCGCGGTCTTCGCAGACATCGGAAACCTGTGGAACGACCCAGCGCGCCTGGACTTGCTCAGACTTCGGCCAACTGCCGGGCTTGGAATCCGGTTTGCAACTCCGGTCGGTCCGGTTGCTCTCGATTACGGGTTCGTGCTCGATCGAAGGGCCGATGTTCGCGAGCCTGTCGGCTCGTTTCACATTTCAGTCGGAGTCTTTTGAGGGTCGCTTGCGGACCCGAGCCCAGAAGCACTGCGAGCGAGGTGGCTACTCCTGCCGATGGAGTTCTCCAACAGTTGCCACGGGCGCACGTCGAACTGCTCCTACACTTGCGCACCAATCGTTCAATCACGCGATAAGCGCGTTGACGGACCCCTTCCACACCGTGAATATGAACTTACGTTGATGTCGAAACCGGTGAAGCAAACCGCAGACGAACCCAGAGACAAGTCGGTCCTTGACCGCGCGAAAGCGTGGTTGACCGAGATAGCAACCGACGCGGCAAACATCGCCAAAGACGCAATCGAAGCAGCGATTACCCCCCCTCCAGTGCCGGTTCCAATTCGCGCCCGCCGACCGGGAGCTCGTCGCAGATAACCTGCTCGCAGACAGTTTCGTACCAGGTCCATGAGCCACAACGACAAGGCCAATGGCGATCCGCGGCCCGAGACGAATGACGATGACGTTAAGGACGAGGCTCCGCTCAATGCTAGAACGCGGTCTCGAGCTCGCGTGAATCTTCCTATCAGTGCTGGTCTACTGCTCGTTCGTTTCATCGACGATGAGCCCGAGGTGCTTCTCGTCCATCCCGGCGGACCGTTTTTTCGCGGCAAGGACGCCAACGTTTGGAGCGTCCCCAAGGGCATCGTTGGGGCAGACGAGGAACCGCTCGCGGCCGCGCTGCGTGAGTTCAAGGAGGAGACAGGCTTTGACCCTCCTTCTCCTCCGTACCATTTTCTTGGCGAAGCCCAGCAAAGGCAGAAGCGCGTTCAGGCCTGGGCTGTGCGTGGAGATGCAGACCCGTCCCTGGTGCGAAGCAACGAGTTCGAGCTGGAGTGGCCGCCGAAGTCCGGGCGCACGCAGAGTTATCCGGAAGTCGATCGAGCTGCTTGGTTCGCACTCGCGAGCGCCGAGACGCATGTGGTGCGAGCTCAGTTTCCTTTGTGCGAAGCCGCGTGCCTTTGGATTCGGACAAACTCGGAGGGGTAGCAACCCACGCGTAGCGACGACAGTCGTCAGGTGTGCGGGCGGCGCGCTTCCTTTTGTCAGCGCCTCACGCCGCAACTTGGCGTCGATCTCATCGGGCATTTTTCTTGCGCCTCAGCGCCCGAGGTCTTATGCGCCGAGTGATCCTAAGCGTAGTCTGTTTTGCCGCAGCGAGTTGTGCCCAACAACAAAAGCAAGTCACACTCGACGAACCAGATCTCGATTCAAGTGCAGCCGACGCGGTCTCAACCCGTGCATCCATCCTCGGCGTTGTCCGCATCGGGGAAACTCGGTCGGCAACATTCCAACGCACGGTGTTTGTCGGATTCGAGATCTCGGTCCCGCGTGAAACCACCCTGACCATTGATGTCCGTAGCCCGGGGCTCGATGCCTTCGCCCATCTCTACGGTCCGCGCCGAGGGAACTCCTGGCGCGAAGCGAGGCCGATCCAGTCGAACGACGATTTTGCTGGGTCGCTGGATGCGCGCCTTCAAGCTGTGGTGAGTCCTGGAGTCTATCTCGTCGTCGCCCGAGACCTCCAGATGCGAACGGGCGCGTTCTCTGTTTCGGTGCACGAAACCGGCACGGACGCCGGAGCGATCGACGCCGGGCGGCCGGAGCCGCGCGATGCTGGAACGCAGCCGCCCGATGCCCCAAGAGTCGACAGCGCGATTCCCTTGGCTCGCGTCCGCCACCCCGGCGAAGAAAACGCTTGCGGTGTTTCGATCCGGCCATGCGTCGGAGAGTTCTGTTCCGTTTCACAACTCGCGATCGGCTCGCAGTTTTGTGCGACCACCGCGCGGGGCTCCGTGATGTGTGGCGGAGATCTAGATTTTCGCGGGCTGGGGAGTCCGCGACGGGCTTCGTTCCTTGCACCGCAAGTTATGACGGGATTTCCCGAGCCGGTCGTCGACGTGTCGGTGAGCGTGTACCACGCATGCGCGCTGGGTTCTTCCGGAAGCGTCTATTGTTGGGGCGCGCAAGAAGCTGGGCGTCTGGGCGACGGTGTCGACGCTCTTACGGAGACCGCGCGGCCCGTCCGAGCGCTGCTGCCCCGCCCCGCGATCAAAATCGCTTCCGCCGCCGGGGACGCAGAGCTGGGCGGACATCACACGTGCGCAATTCTCGATGACTGCTCGCTCGCGTGCTGGGGAAACAACGCGTTCGGTCAGCTCGGCATGGGCGAGAGGTCGCGCGCGGTGACGCCGCCGCGCGTGATTCCAAGCCTGACGGTGCGGGACGTTGCGACGACAGAGCTCATGACCATTGCGCTGGGGACCGACGGGAACGTCTACACGTTCGGGGGGAACAGTCATGGACTTGTCGACCCGCGCCGATCAAGGAGTGAGGTCGTCGCGTCTCCTCAGCGTCTGGATCTTGCAGGTCTGCAGAACGTTCGCGCTGTCGCGGGAGGTGGCGGCTCCGTGTGCGCGCTTCGAGCCGATGGCGTGGCAACGTGCTGGTCCAGTCGCCGGACGGCGGACACCTCCTTCACATTTGCTCGGTTGGAATCGGGCGGTGAACCGTGTGGCATCACATTCGATGGTGTCGTTCACTGCAATCTGCTCGGCCAGTCCTTTGACACCACCCGGGGTTTGATTCCGTTCCCGTTTGCCGTCACGGGGTTTGTGGCTTCGGGTGTGTTTACAGGCGACTGCGCTCTGTCGACGACCGGCCAGCTCTTCTGTGCAGGCGCACATTGGGGGCCTGAGTTTCGCGATCCGCGCGCCCCAGCACGGATCCCTTCAAACGAGTAGCTGGGACAGTGCTCACGGGCTCCGATCAGCGAGCCGCCATCGCACTGCGTCGGCCAAGGACTCGTAGTCCGCGATGGAGTTGTAGATGTGAGCGGAGATCCGAATCACACGATTCGGATGGCGAGGCCAGGTTGGAATCGGCACCTCGATACGATGCTGATCTAGCAGCGCGTCTTGGAGCGGATCCATATGGAGAGGGGACTTGGGAGCGACGCCCTTTCGCGCAGGAAGCGGAAGCGCTGCCATGCTTGCGATCAAATCGAGCGGCATCGCTGCGAGTCCGCGCCACCTCTTCTGCGACGCGGGGTTCGCCCCCACTTCTGCGCGTAAGAGCGCGTTGGCGACGATGTCACGCCCTTGAAGCACGAGTGAGCGGTTTCGCGTCATGACTTCGCTCCACGATCGCAGACCGGCCAGCTGCGGGACCTGATTGATCGCAAAGGGCGCGGACAGGATCGCCGTTGGATCCGCGGTCCCCGTCCAATCGAACTCTGCGAACATGCGTGCACGGTTCTTCCTCGGATCGTTGGCTCCGTGACTGATGACGGAGGGCCGGACCGTGCGCTGTAAGTCATGACGCACGGCAAGAAACGCCGCGCCTTTGGGAGCGCAAACCCATTTGTGGAGGTTGCCCGTGTAGAACGCGGCCCCAATGGCGCGAACGTCGAGCGGGACGGACCCAGGTGCGTGTGCCCCATCGACCAACGTCATGACGCCGCGGGCCTCTAGCTCACGAACGATCTTCGCGATGGGAAACACGAGAGCGGTTGGGCTCGTGATGTGATCGATGAGCGCGAGTCGCGTGCGACGCGTGACCGAAGACAGAATGGCGTCTGTGATCGCTTCGGGACTCGAGCACGGAAACGGAACTTTGGCGGTGACCACGCGTGCCCCTGTTTCTGTCGCGCGGAAGCGGAGTGCATTCGTACATGCGTTGTACCCGTGGTCGGTTACCAAGAGCTCATCACCGCGTTTGAATGCGAGGGATCGCACGACTGCGTTGACCGCTTCGGTGGCGTTTCGCACGAACACGAGATCCCGCGTGGCCGCACCCACGAACCTCGCTACATCCCGCCGCGCTGCGTCGAGCGCGGGCTCGAGGTCGCGAGCTAGGAATCGAACGGGGTTCTCCTCCATCCGTTCGCGTAACGCGGTCTGGAAGTCGAGAACCACTCTGGGAGTGGCTCCAAACGAACCGTGATTGAGGAAGACAAGACCGCGCTCGAGAGCGAACTGTTTTCGGACGGCAGGTGCACGCACACGGGGAGCTTAGTCGACTAGGGTGACCTCGTAGAAGGAGTCACTCGGGAGATCGATACGCGCGACGGATTGCTGCACGTGGCAGCCATCCCCAAGGCGTCCGAAAGCAGACGCGCGCCCCTGCACTTGCACGCTGACCGGATACTCGCGAGTGAAGTCGCCAAGCAGCGAGGCTGGAACGTGCAACGAACCGGAGTTCGCCGTGGCCACACAGTACAGGCGATTGGCGACATTCTGGGTCACGACGGGCTGCGTGATCTCGACTTCCACTAGATCGGTCTCTCGTGTCGCTGGCGTCGAACGCGTCCACGCGACGTCGAACGCGTCGCGAGGAATTGATGCGCTACCCGGTATGACGACCGCGACGGATGCGGGTGTGTTGACCGTGAGTGTCGAATCCGAGAGTCCCGACGTCGAGAAGATCGCGTTTACCGCCACACCAGCCGCTGGCAGAACGGCGGAGTTGGTCGTGCCGTTGTAGTAGCCGTCACGATCACGCGAAATCAGATAGTCGCGCGCGCTCGAGTTGATCTGGACCGCTCCGTGGTAGAAGAAATTCGATCTGCCCTCCTCGGTGCAACGAGCCACGAAGCACGCACCTTCGGCCTGCACGACACACGTCGCTTGAGGAACCTCTCGATAGAAATACGCGCCGACGTACGTCCCGACGTCACGTCCGGCGCCCCGATAGATCGCCACGGCGCCTCCGCGGCACTCGCTGCTTACGTGGTCGCGCCAGCCCTCGGCCGACGGGCGTGCGACCGCGTTTGGGTTGAACGTGTGCGGGAAGCCGGTGTCGGCTGTTGCCGTGCGGTCTGGAGGCGCTTGGACGTCGATCGGAACGACCGCCGTCGCGTCGCTTGGGGCATCGGCAACACGAGGTGACGACTGGTCCTCCAGTCGCAACACGTCGCTCGAGGCGTCCCCTGCGACGACTGAGCGGTCGCTCGTGAGCACAGAGGCGTCGGCGGAGGACGAATCCACGCTGGAATCGAGAACCAACCCCATCTGCGTATCGGACGCGCGAGCACACGAAGTGATGGCGATGACGCAGAACGAGTACGCCCGCGATTTCGAGAAAGGCTTCATGTGGCGCCGGATTGCAAACCGCGCGCCGAAGTTTTGTGGAGGAAACGATGCCCGATTAACTCAGACTGATGTTTCTGGTTCACACTCGGTACGGCTCTGTCCATTCACGTTCCAGGTCCAATGACGCTCATTTCGGTCTGTCTAGCTGCGCTGCGGGTCCGGTCGTTCAGGGCGCTGCTTGGTTACAGCGTCGTGTTGTTCAGCGCGGCTTCCTGTGCCGCAGTGGCAACGTTGCGTGGACCGGCAGACGTCCTTCCATTCGCGGCTGCGTTCGCGTGCGGAGCGGTCTCCTGGGTAGTCCTCGAGTACGTTATCCATCGATTTCTGCTGCACGGAACGGGCGTAGTCGCGCTCGCGCTGAAGAGGGTGACGGCGGACATGCACGTCGCTCACCATGAGAACCCGGCGGATCTGTCGGTTGCCGTAACGCCGTGGTGGGCGCATCTCGTTCTGCTGCTCGTGATGTTGCACATGACTTACCTCGTGTTTGGAGTCGTGCTGGCAACCTCAACCGCGTTCGGGCTGTCGCTAGGGATGATCGTCTACGAGATCACGCACGTGGCTGCTCACGTCAGCTACACGCCGCGTACGCAATACGGACGCCGCATGAAGCGTGCGCACCTTGACCACCATTTCCAGGACGCCACACGCTCGTTCGGGATCACGACTCGGGCCGGCGACCGCGTCATGCGCACGGAGTAAAGGGCATCGATGTCTCGCCGTGCCGGGTTGTGCCGCCCGGCGTGGCGCGATTCGTGTGCGATTCCCGAGGCGCGTGTGGGCATGACCGTTGCGGTTTGACGTGAATGTCCACAGTATCGCGAGCTCTTTTGTTCTTTCTGCAACTTGCCGGGTACACAGCTTGCGGTGTTTCACATC
>CAZWQH010000303.1:0-6215 GCA_964635815.1 uncultured Sandaracinaceae bacterium | reverse complement strand
GATTGCTCGCCCCGTTGCACGCGCACCACTTCCCTCGCATCGGGTGTACTCGGACACGGATCCCGTGACTCCGCTCGACTCGAATTCGACCTACACGTTTCGCTTCTCGGCACGCAAAGACGGCGGCGCATCGCTCACGGCTCGCGTCGATTTCTACTCTTTCGACGACACCAATCCGACGGAGGACCCTGAGAGCGTTTCCGTTGGCCGGTACGAACGCGTGTTTCAAACGGAGCTCTCGACCGTGTGGGCTCCGATCAACATCGACATTCCCGAGAGCGCGCTGATGCGAGATGGCGAACGCGCCAACATGGCGCTGATCTCTTTCCTCGTGGGGCCGACCGCTCGTGGAACGACGATCGATCTCGATGGAGTGGAGCTCATCGAGTGGCGCAAGACGGGCGGCATGCCTGACCAGTTCGCGTCGTTTACGCATGCGCGCAATCGCACTGCGGGGGATGTTCAGGTCGTCGTCACCGAACGCCCGTCGATGTGATGCGCTGGAGAATCGACATGGGGGCAGCCCGCCTCGTTGCTTCGGGCGCCTTAGCCACCGAAATAGACCAGCAATACGTGACGGCCTGGCAGCGTCATAGCCAGCATCAATGGCAATGATGCACTTTCGCTTTTGGCGGCTATGGCACGGGCAGCGCACTGTTGGCGGGAGGTTAATCTCCTATGCGAATTTTTATTTCCGTCACGCTCCTCCTAGCCCTTGCTAATTGCAGCACTGCAGTCACCGCTGGTCCGACCCTCGAGTCCAACGAGGACATCGCTCTCGAAGGAGACACCGCCGACGGCGACGCTGCTCCCGAAGCCGCTGATTCTGCGACCAACGCTCTCGCTGCGTGCCTCGGATCTCGAGGTGAGCCACAGATTCCAACTGCACCGCCGGTTGGCGGCGGTGTGTGTCGCACGACTTCCGTAGTTGGGGAAGCTCGTTCCGAGCTTCGAGTGACACGAGAAGGCGGTCTGCGCATCGAGACGATCACGACGACTCAAGATGGTGTCGTCGTCGGTCGCGCGATCTCGCGCTTCCGCGGAGACGTTCTCATTTCGGACTTCCGCGAGAACCCGACCGTTGAACACAACGAGCAAGAACCGCTTACATACGGACAGCCGTCAGCGTGGACGACCGAGTACACGTACGACTCGCAGGGCCGGCTGACGCGACTCTCTCGCGACAACGCCATCGATGGAACGATCGACTACCAGGTCGTCACGGAGTTCGGCACCAATGGAAAGGTCCTTAGCCGTCGAACGCTTGGTTGGGCATTCGGCAGTGGCCCGGAGCAGGTGGAGCTGTTCGACACAGAAGGCCGCCAAACTAGCCTCAGCGTCGAATCGTCTGTTCGCACCTGGGTGTACACGGGTCTTACGGAGATCGAGCAAGGAACCGAATCAGGCGTCGTCATGGATCGCACCACGCGAACCAAGCGAGCGGACGGAAAACTCCTCACGTTCACGACAAGCAGGCGCGCCAGCGCAACCAGCCCGCTTGCGTTGTCGGAGTCGGGTAGCTTCGAATACGACAGCGCAGGCACCCTTCGCATCGAACGCGGTTCACGCGTTGTGAACGGCTTCACGCGCAACACTCGCAAAGAGTACGACGCACAGGCACGCCAGACGTACGGCCTCGAGACGAGCGAAGATGCTTCGTGCTCGCGCTACGAACAGCGCTTCTCCTTCAGCCGCGCCGTCGAACGTTCAGAAACCACCTGCAATGGACGGGCGTTTGCGTCGTACGTCAAGACCCTCAACAGCGACGGTCAGCCACGTCGTCTCGACTCGGTTTGGAACTCCACCAACAACGCGAATCAGCGTGAGTTCACGACGTACTCGTACGATCGCTGCGGCCGTCTCACCAGCATGACCCACGGCTACACGACGGGTCCGCTTGCAAGCTCGCCTGCGGTCACAACCCGATACGGATACGACTCGCGCGGACGCTTGACCACCAACAATGGGATCCGCATCACATACGATAGCCGTGGTCGCATCACGTCCGATGGTCTGACCAACGTGACGTACTGCAACTGAACGATCTCACGTGCGTCGAGGGCCCGGACGATCGAAGCCAAGTCGGGACCACTTGGCCACCTTCTCGGGCTTCAAGATTTCGCGCGAAGGGAACTCCGGCCACCGAAGTCGCGTTGATCACGGTGATGCGTGAGCCACTTCGTGACGTCTGCGTCTCCGAGACCGACAGGCGATCCACGAGAAGAGGACCGTGGGTGTCATCACGCCGAGATGCACACGCGACCAACCCGGAATGCAGTCCTTCTCGGTCCACCCGACCTGAAGGCACCTCGAGTTCGCCGATGCTCAACACGTCCACGGAGAGCGGGCGCGCGCGCTTGCTCAAGCTGACGTTCCCGCAGCTCTTGCACTGAACTCGACGGCACATGAGAGCACCGTTTCGTAGAGCCGAACTTACTGACGCTTGAACGCTCGCGGGACCTTTACGATTGACTCCGACGCGTGACAAAAGGCGAGCGTTTGTCTGAGTGAATCACGCGCGGCGCGGCAGCGCGTGCAGTTCGCCACGTGCGTCTCCACTTCCTGCATACACGCTGGGCGAACTCGCCCTCCAGATGCTTCGAAAACAGAAGGGAGTACGTTCGGGCACGTAGTGGAGATGGGCGCGACTTCGCCGGCGACGCCGAGCAGAGGCGCTGCGCTCTCGCGTACCCAAAGACGCGCGCGATGCAACCGACTCTTGACTGCCTATTGGCTGAGTCCAAGCACTACTTCCGCAACCTATGAGCGGTCAACCCTTCGACTTCGGGAAGGAGAAGCACTTCGCGATCGAGTCGCTACGCGCGCGCCCGTTCAGCGAACGCTCAGATTGTGCTGCGCGCCTCGCAGCTCGAGCGCGATAGCGAGGCCATGTCTCGGTTCGTCGAGAACATGGACCCGACCGCCGTGTCGCTCCGCGATGTCGCGAACGATCGCCAGCCCTAGTCCCGCCCCCGAACGACCACGATCGATTCGGTGAAACGGCTCAAATACACTCGCGCGCTGCTCGAGCGGAATCCCAGGGCCCGCGTCGCGAACGATCAACCGTGCTAGGTCGGGTCCGTCCACTTCAAGTGAGAGCTCGATACGACTATGCGGGGGCGCGACGGCAAGCGCGTTTGTGAGCAAGTTGTCGATGGCTTGCCGTAACTCATGCGGTAGCCCGTGGAGCTCAACGTGTGCTGGGCCCGCGATGCGCAGCTCGACCTCGCGCATCGTTGCGACGGATGCAACCGCATGCACCGCGTCGTCGACGATACTCCTAAGATCGACTCGCTCACTCGTAACCGCTCTTCCGCGCAGAGCAGCGAGGTCGAGAAGCTCCGTCGCGAGTCGAGCCAGCCGGTCCACCTCCTCACCCGCGTTTTCCAGTGCTTGGCGCAGTTCATCGACGCCGCGATCTCGGCGAAGTGTGAGGTCAATGGTCGTGCGCATAGTCGCTAGCGGAGTCCGCAGTTCATGCGCCGCATCCGCTACCAGACGGTCCTGTGCGGTTCGCGCGGCGCGCAACTTCTCGGTCGCGTTCGCGATCGACTCGCGCAGTTCCGCGATGACATCGCGTTGCGTATCCGGCGGTGGCGCGCCCGCAAAATTTCCTTCGCGAAGGCGCTTCATGTGTTCCGCGAGTCCGTGTACGCGGCGGTTGATCTCTGTTGCGTGGCGCAGCTGAACAACGAACAGGAGTGCCGAAAGTGCGAGAAGCACCAGCAGTGTCGAACGCCAATACGCATCCATTGTGGCGTAGTGCCGCGTGAGGCCTCGGCCGAGCCACACGGCGTATGGCTTGCCGGTCGGACTCTGCACGACGAGGGTAAGTTCCCTAACCGGGCCAGTCTCTTGGCTCTCCACAGTTCTTGGAGCGCGTCGCGAAGACGCTTCGCGGGGAGACAACCAGGCCGGCACGCGTGCGCGACTGGGATAGAACGCAACCAGGCCACCGCTCGAGTCGTACACACCCACGCGCGCCGCCGCGTCACCAATCTCCGCAGCCAGGGGAGACGTTGTCAGATGGACGTGTGGCGAACGGTCTGGCGAGTCGAATAGCGAGACCGTTTCGACTGCAGCTTGGGTTCGCATGGACTCGTCGACTGCGTCGAGGAGCAGCTTCTCAAAGATCCGGCCCGCGAGAACGACGGACGCCATCATGAGCAGTGCTGGCAGAATCGCGCCGAAGAACACCAAACGTGCACGTAGGCTCATTCGCTGGGATCCGATTCAAGGCTCACGCGAAAGCCCACTCCTCGTACGGCGCGAATCGCTGTAGAAGAATGGCCGGCGTTTGCGACCTTGAGCAGCTTCACGCGCAGGTAGCCGACATACACGTCGAGGATGTTGGGGTCGCCTTCAAAGGAATGCCCCCACACTGCGCTGACAAGGCGAGCTCGCGTAACGACGTCTCCCGCGTGTGCAAATAGCTCCGCCGCGAGAGCGAACTCGCGCGCCGACAGAGGCACTTCGCCGCTCGGCGAGGTGAACATTCGTCTCTTGGCATCAAGGTTCACCTCTCCTACGCGCCACGACTCACCGGCTCCTTGGCTCCGTCTGTGAAGTGCCTCGATCCGCGCAAGCAATTCGTCGAAGTCGAACGGCTTTGCGAGGTAGTCATCGGCACCGGCGCGAAGTCCCGCGATGCGTTCCGCTGTTTGTCCGCGAGCCGTGAGCATCAGCACGGGTGTTCGAAGTCCATCCCTACGCCACGCGCGGAGGATCTCAAGGCCGTCGGTGTCTGGGAGCATCCAGTCGAGAACGACAACGTCGTAGCCAAGCACGCGTGCTTGCTCGCGAGCATCGCTTCCTGAGCTGCAGTGGTCGACTTGGTGGCCTTCTTCACGAAGGCCGCGGACAAGCAGTTTGGCGAGCTTTTCTTCATCTTCGACTATGAGCAGCTTCATCGATCAGTACCTGACGCAGCTGGGTTAGTCCTTCGGCGACCGGAGAGCCACGGATAAAGCACAGGGAGAACAATTAGGGTCAGCAACGTACTCGTCAGCAGTCCGCCGACAACGACGGTCGCAAGAGGTCGCTGCACTTCCGCGCCCACGCCGTGAGAGAGCATCATTGGCACAAACCCAAGGGCAGCGACGAGCGCAGTCATCATGACCGGACGCAAGCGTGAACGCGCTGCGCGCTCCGCTGCCTCTGCTGGCGGCAGACCGCGAGCTTCCTCCTCGAGGATTCGTGAGACGAGTACAACGCCATTGAGGACTGCGATTCCGGACAGCGCGATGAACCCGATCGCGGCCGAGATCGAGACGGGCATGCCCCGCAGCGCGATCGCAACGACGCCTCCAACGGCGGCGAACGGAACGTTGAGAAAGATAATCAACGTAGGCCGAATCCGACGGAAGAGCTGAAGGAGAAGTAGCACGACGGAGATCAACACGACGGGCACGACGATCGCGAGCCGGGACCGCGCGCGCGCCAGCCCCTCGTACTGGCCACCCCAGACAAACCGGTAACCGGTAGGACGTTTCACGCGTCCAGTGACTCGGGCTTCCGCGTCTTGAACGACCGAGCCGAGGTCGCGTCCACGCACGTTGAACCCTACGACGATGCGCCGCGCTCCTCCCTCGTGGCTGATGAGTGAAGGCGAGTCGAGGCGTTTTACCTCCGCGATCTGCGATAGGGGTAGCGCACTCCCGCTCAGTGTTGGGACGAGGGTGTGGTCGACCGTGTACGCGCTGGGAACACTCCCGAGGCGGACACGGATTGGAATCGCAACCGGACCCTCCCAGGTCGTCCCCGCGAGCAAGCCCGTGCGCATTCCCCCGACGACGTCAAGCACGGCGCGGGCATCGAAGCCCGCTTGAGATGCGGACAGAGTGCGTGGTCGTACTTCGATCAGGTTCACGTTCGGTGGTGAAACAACGCGGACATCGACAGCGCCGGCGACGCCACTCAGCTCTGCTGCGACTTGCTCCGCGAGGCGACTCAGTTCTTGTAGCTCCGGTCCATAGATGCTCAGCGAAACATCTGTGACCGCACCCCCGACGAGCTCGTTGAACCGCATCTGGATCGGCTGTGTGAATGCGAGGTCGGCTCCTGGCGCGTCACGCGCAATCGCGGTCTCGATGCTCGCAATCAGATCCTCCTGACTCAAGCCAGGGCGCCATTCGCCGCGAGGCCGCAGTGCCACGAAAACGTCGGCTTGCTCGATACCCATCACGTCGGTTGCGACGGCAGGACTCCCGATCCGC
>CAZWQH010000302.1:0-6225 GCA_964635815.1 uncultured Sandaracinaceae bacterium | reverse complement strand
AGGCACGACCTGTGTGACAACGACGTCCCTGCCTCATTCCCGGCGGTGCTGCATGCCGTGGCCCGCCGCTTTGGCATTGGGTCCGATGAAGGAGATGCCGTAGAGGACGATCACGCTGTTAGCGCAAAGACTGGCAAGAGAAGGCGGACCGACGGGGACGGGAGCCAGCACACACCGACGCCCGTGCTGCTTGTGCACAAGCGAAGCATCATCCAGAGCCTGAAAGGGGTAGACCGCGGTGAAGCAGTGTACGTGCTGCCGGCCCTGCCCAACAAGCGTGTCAAGTCGCTGGTGCAGTGGATCAAGGCGGCGTCCGTGTCGCCCGAGGTCTTTGGCACGCTGCACCTTGCTGTCGCGCACTACGCGCAGAACGTCGCCGACGATGACGTGCTGGGTTGGGCCGCCTAGCGGAGCAAATAGTCGAAGCATAACTTGCACGAAGTAGCGGCCCGCAATGTCCGCCACTTTCCACTGAAGCTCGTGTATCGGTCCCGGGGTTCCCTTCGGCACGTTCGGTGCGAGATCACTCTCGGGAACGCCGCCCACAATAAACGGAAGGCGCGACGGGTCGCGCAACGCACTCGGGACTAGCGGCTCGAACGCGTCGACCCCGAACTCCGCGACCGCAACGCAATGCGCAATCTTGGCGGTGGTCAGAGCGAATGAGTCAATGTCGAACGATTGATGTATCGGGGGATGATCCACCGGAGCAGTTCTCGGCGCGTCCACCTTCACTTCAAGCCGAGCACCGACCCATGTCCCCTCATCGGCGGATACCCCGCGTAACATTCCTGGGGGAAGAAAGTGAAACCACGGCATCGTGGCAGGAAGTGCGGATTCGGGAACCTGCTCAGCGAACACGCCTTCAGCGGTCTTGACCGGGATCACAATGTGGCGTTTGAGCTTTCGCTGGTGTCCTCGCGAATTGCGCGCACCGACGATGTTCTCTCGCGCCCTCAAGGAGCCGAACATCGCTGCGGTACGTTGCTCGAAACCGGAAGTTAGCGTGCCGCAAGGGACGCAGCTCGCTTGGGGGAGAAGCACGTCTCCCGCGAATACGTCCGCGACGACGTGTTCGTCGCGAAGGTCTTCGGTCGCACCGCAGTAAACGCATACTCCTGCCGGGTCGCAGCGCCGGAGCGGCGCGCGTTTTCGCCGCGCGTTCGCGTGCTCTGGACCGACGGACTTGGCTAGAGAGTTCAGCCCGGTTCCGGACTTGGAGTCGACTCTGACTGTATATCGAGGCACCGACGTTAGAATGTCATGATCGATGCCACTCGCACGGACGGGTCAAGTGCGCTCACCGTTTCAAGAGCTTGAACGCGTGAGTCCACTGGTTGCGAAGAAATCCAGGAATGCACCATAGGATGCACAGCGGTTCAATCGCGCGTGCGGCCAGCGCTGCCCCCATGTCTTCGACTTCCCACCCAAATTTGTCGAGGATGGCGACGGCCTCAGCTTTCGCGTCGTCCTCGTTTCCACAGATGAACATCGTTGGCTTCGTCCCCGCGAACGGCGGATTCACCATGTTCGCGTTTCCCACGCACGAAAACGCTTTCACGAAGTGAGCGGCGGGGACGGCCGCTTGCAAGCGCTCCATGAGCGACTCGTTGGGACCTACCGTGAACGAGAGAACGCCCTTCTCGGGAGCGGTGTCGGCGAGCGGATTCGTCGCGTCGAGAACAGGTTTGCCCGCGAGCTGAGGGGCAATCGCCGTGGCCATCTCTACCGCGGCAGATCCTTTGACGGCGAGCACGACGATTTCGCCAAACGCAGCTGCTTCAGCGAACGTCCCGACCGAAGCGTTGGGGCCGGCTGACGTTTTCCAATCAGCGAGCTTCGCGACATCCCGAGAGCCGCGCATAACGGCGTAGCCGTGCTTTAGAAAGCCGCTCGCGAGAACTTCGCCAACCGCACCGGAACCAAGAACGCCGATCTTCCTCATGTCGCCACCTCGCTTTTCGCTATCGCGCAGTTACTGCGCGGGGGCAAGCGAACGAAGTGAAAACGAGAGGCCGATCGGCGTCGTGGGGATGCTCTGGTGTCTTCAGCGAGCTGGAGCGAATCGATTCGAGCGGACGCCGCTGACGCCGTAGATTTCGGGATCGGGATGAGTGCTTCGTTGACGCGCGCGTCGCTCCGCGTGGTCATTCATGTACTTGACGAGGTTGTTCCAGCTGTAGTTCTTTGCAGCGCGTCGCCCCAACACGGCGTCAGCACCGTCGAAGATGTTCTTCCAGAGGATCAACGCGGTGTGCTCGCTACCGGTGATGCCCGGCTCCGTGTTGTTGACGACGTCGACTAGCGAGTGCCCAGTCGGGTCCGCCTCCGTCGCGCGATTCGTGAACACCTGCTTGGTGTAGTACGCATAGGACCAGCACGCGTCCATGAAGAGGATCTGATACTTGTCGGTCGGGTATGCCGCCTTGTCGTCCAGGACAGTCAGCGACCCGTAGAACGCGTGGCCGTTGTAGTAGAGGATCTCGCTGTTCTTCACCGCGTCTTTGAACTTCGCGTTCGAGATTTCGCGATCGACATTGTCTGCGAAATCGACGGGCGTATACATGATGATGCTGACGATGAGCCCGCTGGAAAAACGCTTTTCGAGGCGGTGACCGCGGTTACCTGGGAATCGCTCGGCGACTCGGAAGCCTTGTCGCTTCCATGCACTCGACACATCCTCGAAACCGATGAAGCCCCAGTCGTGCGACTTGAGCTCGCCATGCTCGATTTGCCCAAAGATGACGGTCATATCGATCCGTCGATCTGCGACGAGCTTGTCGAACTCTGGATACACCACCGCAGCGTCGTACGACGACTGCACGCGATAGGTCGCGGTCGCGAGCTGCGCGGCCGTGAGCGGACATCCGGCCTTCTTTGGATTCCAATAGAAGAAAAAGTTGTCCGCTCGAAGGTCGGCCGCCGGGACATCTTTGCCCGTTTCCGGATCTGTGGAGCAGGCACCACCGACTCGCGCGAGCAGGTCGGTCGGATTGAGAGGCAACGTCGCCTGGACGGTCTTGCCGACCAGGTCCGCTGGCGTGATGCCCTGCGTCTGTAGGTCCTTATGCTTCACGAGAGACTCGATCTGCAGCGTGTATTCGATCTCGAGACCACCTTCGATCACCGAGACGTTGCTGAAGACCGAGTCGCCGCCTTCGAGGTTGAGGTTGAGCTTCTCCGCTTTGAGCTGATTGCGCGCGTACTTGATCTGTTCGGTTACCTGCTCGGTGATGTTCGAGAGCGACCAATCTTGCGGGTTCGCTTTGAGCTGAGTGGCGATGGTCTGAAGCTCGGCCGCCGTCTTACCGGGAACCAGCACTTGAACCTTGCCGGCGAACGTCGCTTCAAGCTCGTACGCACGATTACCCACGTAACCCGTGTCGCTTTTCTGCTCGACGTAGTCGTTGAAATCGGGAAAGCCGAGGCTGTCGTCTGCGCCAGGTGCGGCGCACGCCAACATCGAACCGATAGGAACAGAGATCAAAAGCGATCGAAAGAAGCTGCCGATGGACATGTTTACCCTCGGCTGCACGTACTCAAGTTGCGTGCCCGATGAGAAACCAACACGGAGACAGCCCATGAGCGCTTAACCACGAAGGAATCTCGCCCTCCGCCTGCTGACTCGCTGGTTGGACCGGTAGCTAGTAACCGGCGCTTTTTCCTGGCACGCGTGTGGGGCGATCCCCCTACTTCGATCGCTCGACGTAACCACGCACCCGCAGACCCGGAACGAGAGGCGTCTGGCCTTCCAACTCCACGACGACCTCGAGGATCTTGGTGTCTATTCGCTCTACTGGATCGTCGGTCCGAAGGTTCTTGCGTCCCATGCGCTGACCGATCTCGACTACTCGCCCCATGAACCGTTGTCCCGGAAAGCCGTCCGCGACAACCATCGCCTTCGCACCGTTGCGAGCGTGCGCGGTATCCCGTTCGTCGATGTCGAGTCGCGCGCGAAGAACGCGGGTGTCGCCCAGGAGCATGAACGGCTCGGCATTCATTCCGCCGGGCATGATGTACTCGCCAACGCGGTAGTGAATCTCGAGCACACGTCCGGCGACGGGCGCACGCATTCGAAGTCGGTCGAGCATTGCGCGAGCTTGTTCTCGACGCGCCTCGGCGGCTCTCAACTGCGCAACGGCGACGAGGACGTCCTCCTGTCTTCCGCGCAAACCTGCGCGCTGACGCGAAGATGCCGTCTGTGCGATCAAGCGGTCCGATTCGGCCTGCCGCTCCGCGCGCTCCATCTCATCTCGACTGATTCCGCCCCCCGACGCCGCGGAACGCAGGCGTTCGAACGACGCCTGGGACGACGCTGCTCGCGTCATCGCGGCTTGCGCGTCGGAGGTCAAAGCGTCGACATCCTCTTGTCGGAGCCCGCGGCGAGAGCGCGCAAGCGACGCACTCGCAACGCCCACCTCCGCCTCAGCAGATGCGAGCGCAGCGCGTTCGGGCGCAGACTCGAGCTCCAAGATCAACGCGCCCGCTTCGACGAAGTCACCCTCCTTGACGTGAATGACGTCGATCCGGCCTGCGACCGCAGGGGCGAGCCGATTCTCAGGTGATCGCGGCTCGACGAGACCGAGCCCTGCAATCCAGTCGCCCTCGGGGCGTTCGACGACGAGCTCTGGGGTCCCGCCGACCGACGTCTCGACGCGTTCAGCCTTGGCAACTTCCGCAGCGCGCGGTCGCGTGGGCGGGTCTGCCGTTGCCGTCCGGATGACGCCTGCGAGCATCAGCGCCAGCGCGCCGACGAACACGATGACTCCGAGGTTGCTTCTCATCCAGCGCGTCCACGCTCTTCCCGATTCACTCACGCTTCGCTCCTTTGGTGAAACAGCACACCCTTGGACGAGTGCGCTGCCGATGATTGCGACGGGACCATCAAACCGTCTTCGATGTTCACGATGCGATCCGCGAGGTGAAAAATGCGATTGTCGTGGGTAACGACAACAACGGTGTGTCGGCCTTCACGCGACATCTCCTTGAGCAGCTCGGTAACCGAGGCACCGGTCTCGGCATCGAGACTCGCCGTCGGCTCGTCGGCGAGGATGATCGGCGGACTCCCCGATACTGCCCGCGCGATTGCGACGCGTTGCTTTTGCCCGCCGGACAGCTCGTGAGGCTTCCGGTCTAGCTTGTCGGCGATCCCAACGCGCGCGAGCAACTCTTCAGCTCGTCGATTCGCCTCTCGAGCGCTGTACCCTCGCATGCGCATCGGCATCGCCACGTTGTCGCGTGCGGTCAATGATCCGATCAGGTTGTGACCCTGAAAGATGAAGCCGATGTAACCAAGCCGCATGCGGGGAAGGTCCGACTCCTTCATCGACGTGATCATTTCGTCGAAGATACGGACGGTCCCGGACGTCGCCTTTAGGACGCATCCCATGATCGATAGGAGCGTGGTTTTGCCACTCCCCGAGGGACCGTTCAGCATGACGAACTCGCCCTCGCGCGCGTGGAAGTCCACGCCAGCCAGCGCTTGAAATGCGAGCGCCCCCGCGCCGTACACTTTGGTTACGTTCGTCGCCTCGAGCGTGATCGGACCTAAGCTCATCGAAACACCATCCCGGGCTCGACCCGTCGGACGCGCACCAACGCCACCGCGGAGGCGACGCAACACACGAGAAGCATCAGACCGAATACCCCCACAAAGAGCTGCGGAGGAAGAACCCACTGCAGGAGTGGTGAGCGAACCTTCTCGGCCATCAGTGTGATGAGACGGAGTCCGATGATGGTGCCAATCGACGCGTAGAGTGTTGCTTGCGTAAGCAGCAAGAGCGTCAGCTCGGTCATCGTGGCGCCGATCGCCTTCAGAGTTCCGAACTCACGGATATTGTCGATCACTGACGAGAACATCATGAGCGACACGATCACGAATCCGACGATGAGACCAACCAACGCCATCATCCCCATCGAAATTCCTATCTGTGTGTTCTTGAGGAGGTAGCCCAGGATGGAGCTCTTGAACTCCTCACGAGTCATGATCGTGACATTCGGGACGGTGGACTTGAGCGCGGACTGAACGCTCGCGACGGAGTGCCCCGGTGCGACTCGCACCAGAACATGGTGAAGTCGGTCGGATTCGACGTGCATGATGGCTCGTGCGGTGTCGAACTCCGCAAAGGCAAACGCAGGCCCAAACGGGAGGAGTCCCCAAGAGAAAGCGCCCGCGGTGACGCGATATCCGTTGAGCTCGCGCGTGTTCCCAATGTTCAGCCCGCC
>CAZWQH010000301.1:0-6276 GCA_964635815.1 uncultured Sandaracinaceae bacterium | reverse complement strand
TTGAACGTCAGCGCGCGTCGCTCTTGCGCGACAGCCGTGCGTGCGCCGAGCACGCTGAGCAGAATCGCGGTGGCAGCCCGGAGAAACGAGAGTCGATGGGGTCGTAGGTGCATGGTGTGTCTTTGTGCTGGGTCTGCGAGCAACCGTCGCAGATCTCATTTGACGCGCGAGTTGCGTTCGTAGGCGAGGCGCTATTCGGCGCCCGCAGGCAAGATTTGAGTGGGAACCGTTTGCTGGATCGGCGCTTGCGCTGGCTCGGTCGGGGCGACGATCGCTCGCACGGGTTCTCGCCGCTGAACTTCCGCGCGAGTTACGGGGCTGAGGAAGCTCTCCCACGTGGTTTCGGTCTGTCGCTGAAGGGGACTGGTGTCGTCAGGATTGCGCAGAGTCAACGATAGTCGGCCGTTCTCGTTTGCGAACGCGAGCCACTCTGCCTGCTGCGGTGTCGTGCTCAGCGTGACGACGGTGTCGTCTCCGTTCCCATCTCCGACGGTCTCTCGATCGCCGCCGGTGTAACCGCCGACCGCGAGCACGAGAAGATTTTGAAGCAGCGTTACGGTCGCGATACGTTCCTCGCGTTGCGCCGCCCAAACCACGTCGACGCGGTCACCGGGCCGCAGCAAACCACCGAACGAAGCGGTGGATTGAGCACGAAGCGTGAAACCGCGACTGTTCTGACTAACGAGCGAGGAAAGATCCCGGCGGTCACCGGTCGAGGTTGCGAGGTTCGACCAAAGGACGGCTTCGTTCCCTTTGACCTCTACGCGCACGCGCAATCCGATGATCGAGTCTTTGTCGACCGCACGAATGTGGCGACTCTCGATATACGCGGAAGGAATGGACTGGGTCGTCAGCATGCTGCCGCTGATTTGCTTGCCCAAAGGGATATCCGCTAGTGCGACGACCACTTCGACGGGCTCGCCACCGCGAGTCTCGTTCTCGATGCGTTTGAGATACAGGAATAGAAGGGCGACCCCGATTCCGGCAGCCACAACGGCTGCGAGCAGCGCTACCCGGTTCATCGTTGCGGGAGCCTACTAGAAATATGGTCAGGATGGCGAGGATCAGCTTGCATGGCGAATTGCCGAAGCCGGCAGCGTCCTAGCCGCGCCGGCTCCTTCTCGAGGGGGACTTCAGTACTCGTAGTCTTCCCCGTAACCGCCATCGTCTCCGTAGTCGTCCCCGTAGCTGTCGTCGTCGCCGAAATCGTCGTCCTCTCCGTACCCGGAGTCGTCGCCGCCGTAGCCATCGTCGTCGTCATAGCCGGAATCGTCGTCGTATCCGTCTTCGAACTCGTCGCCGTTACCAAGCCACGAATCCCAGTCGTCCGAAGTGTCATCCGAGCACTCGTCGTACTCCTCGCACTCGCCGTACCCGAAATCGAGTTCCTCGTTGCCTTCGTCCTCGCTGTCGTCGCCTTCGAGGCCATCGGACGCACACAGCTCTTCGTCGATGCACTCGCAGTCGTCGTCCTCGCCGTAGCAATAACCGGACGAGTCCTCTTCTTCCTCGTCAGTGTCGTCCGTGCCCAAGCAGTCTTCTTCCGACTCGCAGTCGGCGCCGTTGCCGTCCTGGTCCTCGTCAAGCTCGCAATCGGGGTCTGTCTCTGGGTCACAGTCCGTCTCGTCGTCTGTGTCGTCTTCGTTGGTGTTCGACGCGAGTGTTCCAGGCGCGGCCGATGGGACACCGGTATTTGTCCGGTTCGCAGGTCCACCCGTCGAATTCGTAGCGGTCGGCATTCGGGTCGGGGTTGCGGCCGGCGTAGTGGGACGGAAAATCGTGTCGAAGATTTTCTTGATCTCAGCCACGACGTTGAGCTGGTAGTTCTCCGAGACGATCACGAAGTCCGTATGCTTGCCCATGCCAGCAACCGTCGAGTTCGCGATCACGACGATAATGTCCTGCTGCTCGTTGTTCGCCCGCTTCCAAGCTGCAACGCGTGCGGTTCCTTCGGCCCAGTTGGCAAACGTCAGTAGCCCTGCGGACGGTGCATACGAAAGAACTGCTTTCTCGGGCTGTTTCTGATTCGTGACGATTCCATTCGACGCGCGGATCACATAGCTGAATGAAACGTTGGCGAAGCGTGAGTCGGCGGCTCTCAGTCCGGTCACGATGCTCGAAGCCTTCGAGAGAAACGCGTCGCGGCGGCGGCCGTAGGGATCGCGCTCCGCAAGCGTCGGGGCAAAGCCATCCGATACGAACATGATGCGTCCGCGCACCTGCGCAGGGCGGTTGCCCATTTGCGTCATCGTGCAGGCACCTCGAAGATTCTCGGGACACTCCACCGCAGCATTGAGCCCAGTAGGACGACCGGTGGCTGCTCCGATCGCACCGGAGGCGACGCTGCCGGGCGTGGGAACCAATCCGCGCAGTCCATCGACGAATGCCGAGCCCCAATCACGAATGCTAGCTGCGCCCTTCGAACTACCGGCCGCTGCCTGGGATGTGGACGCACGGACGGCGGTCTGCCCGAGCACCTCACCGTCGCGATCGAAGATCCGAAGCGTTCCGTCGCGCTTCGGAACCTGGATTTCTGCCACGCCGTAGTTGACCCAGAACGCCTCTGGCTCGCCATTCTCTCCGAGCGACGAACCGCTTCGTGGGTCCGCAATGAAGCCGGTGGCAATCTTTGTCCCGTTCTTCGCGACGTACTCGTAGCGAAGTGCGTTGCGCTCGGTTGCAGCGACGAGCGAGCGTGACGGTGCCACAATCGCGGCCACGTCGATGTCGTTGCCTTCGATTTCTACTAGCAGACCCATCGCCGAGTTGTCCGGATGGCGGGGCGCCGCGCTGCAACCGGTGACGAGGGTCAACAGAGCGGCGAGGCGAAGAAGGGTTGAACGGGCGGTGCCACGTGTTTCCATGCGCAGAGCACACGCAACATGCATGCCGCCCAAAACTAACAATACTTACGGGGTGTCAGAGACTGTAGGCCCCAGCGATCGCCTATCGATCTCGCGAAGAGACGATCAACGCGACAAGCGTGAAGATGGTGCTTGAGGTCTTCTGTTCCGTCGGTGTTGGGTTCTGCAACTGGTGTGCCTGGATTTGTTGGCCCCACCTGCGCGCGCGTGGTGAACGCAAAAAGCCGACGACGCTTTCGCATCGCCGGCTCTCGTGTTTGGTTCGGGTGGTCTGTACTAGAGGCTAGAAGTCTTCGTCGTCGCCGTAGTCGTCGCCGTAGTCGTCGCCGTAGTCGTCGCCGTAGTCCTCGTCTCCCCAGTCGTACTCTTCGTCGCCGCTGAAGTCTTCCTCGTCGTAACCGTAGTCGTCGCCGCCGAAGTCATCGTCGCCGTAGTCGTCGTAGTCCCAGCTTCCATCGTCGTCGAGCCACTCGCCGTCATCAGAGTCGCCGTCGCCGTCGAAGTCGTAACAGTCTTCGCCTGAGCCTTCTGCGTCGCAGTAGTCTCCAGTGTCGTCGTACTCGCCACCGTCGTCGTTGTCGTCGGTGTCGTCGCAATCGAGGAACTCAGGGTCACACTCGCTGCTGTCGTCGGTTCCGTCGCAGTCTTCGAGCTCAGGGAAGCAAATCGTGCTCTCTGCTTCTCCGTCCAGGCAAGGCTCGCCCCAGTTGTCGATGCACTCGTCGCCGTCTTCGCCTTCTCCATCGCTGCAGTCCTCGACATCGGGGTCGCACTCTTCAGGAGAATCGTCGTCGCAGTCTTCGAGCTCGGGGAAGCAGATGGTGCTTTCTACGTCCGGTGTGAGGCAGGGCTCGCCGTCATTGTCGATGCACTCTTCTTCTTCTTCTTCGGTCTCGCAGTCTTCGTCGGTGTCGGGGTCGCAGTCCTCGGTTTCTTCGGATTCTTCGCAACCTTCGATGGTCGAGTCGTAGTCCCCGTTGTCGTCGTAGCAGTCTTCATTGACCGTCGGGAATCCGCTTCCGCCCGGGATCGTCGTGCCGCCGGGTGTCGTCGGTCGCGTCCCGCCGGGGAGGCTGCCGCCGGGGATGCTGCCGCCCGGTGTTGATGTGGTGCGACACGTTCCAGCGGCAATCGCAGCCGGGGTGCAGGTCGCTCCGCCCGTGGTGTTCGGGTTGGTGGTGATCTTCTGGTTCTGGAAGTAGTTCTTCACGAGAGCGACGTGGCCAGAGACCGACGTGCCTTGGTAGCTCATGATAATCGAGTCACCCTCCCAGTGAGCCGACGCGATGCCGCTCGGGGTCGTGGAGACGTTCTCGATGTATCCGGTGTTCGCGATGATGATGACGTATTGCGCGGACAGCGAGCGCTTGATTTGCGCAGTGAGACTCACGTACGCAGAGGCGTTCAAGAGGCTGATCTGCCCACCGCTACGCTTCAGGCCGAAGGCTGTCCGAGTCGGGCCGCCGACGCCGCCGATACCGTAGACGGACGGGTCGATGTCCATTCGCCAGAGGTCGTAGTTCTTGAACTTGGCATCCGACTGGAACGCCGAACCGAACGCGCGCGCGAAGCTTTGGAAGTTCGCGATTGCGGCGGGAGTCGTGAAACCGTCGCCGATGATGACGACGCGACCGGACTTGCTCGAGTCAAAGCAGTTCGTCGTGACGTTGCCTGCGCAAAGTGTCCGTGGGTTGCTCGTGAGCCACGTGCCGTTGCGAGGAAGCGAGCCTGCGGTAACGAGTCGAGCCGAGCTACGTCCAGCCGCCGCTTCCTGTGAGCGAAGCGCCTGAGCCATGTCGACCTTGGTCTGACCAAGAATCGCGGAGCTCGCGGTCTCGCCCGAGAAAACTCGGAGCGTGCCGGAAACGCGCGGAACCTGAATCTCGGCGATGCCGACGCCAGTACCGTGCGCCTTGGCCATTCCGTCCGCGCCCGTCGTTACGAAGCGGCGGGGGTCGATCACTCGGCCAGTCACAAGTCGACGACCACGCGAGTCGACGTACTCGTAGCGCAGTGAGCGGCCCTTTTGAGCAGCCGGGATGTAACGCGACGCTCGCGGCATCACCGCAGCGATATCGATGTCCCCAGACTCGATCTCGACTTGGAGACCTACAATCGCCGAGGACTCGGACTGAACGGGAGCTTTCGGGGCGCTCGAGCACCCGACGACGGTCGCCATCATCGCGGCGAGGAGAATCAGGATCTTGGTCTTGCGGCTTTCCATGGCCAGATGTAATGCAACAGCCGTGCCGACGAGAAACATGTACTTTAAGGCGAGGTCGGGGAGTACTGACCCTCGCTGCCCGTGGCGATCGTGGGGAGTCCGAAGTCCAGGCCGAGGTCAGGAGTCTCCGATCGCTTGGCGCATCCAACGATCGAGGCTTCGGCGACAGTCGTCTACGTTTTGCGCGTAAAAACTCGCAACAAAACAGGGCTGAACCCGGGGCGGGGCCGCGTTGCACAGGTCCGTCAGGGCTCCATCTCGCGCTTCCCGTTGGGAAATTTCGAGATCTTCGACTGCGAGCTGCACCTCTTCGGCGTGCGCTTTTCGGCACCAGTCCGTCTCGGTCGCGCCCGCCCCTCGAGCGTTCGTCATCGTCTCCAAGTCGTCGTTCGACAAAGTGCTCATCGTCGACCGTATTTGTTGGGGAATTGAGTCGGTTAGCAGACGCCCGGTTCCGCTGGAGCCGCTCGCGCCGCCGCCTTCATCGAAAATCGAAGCCTCGTCGCTTGCGGCTCCGCCACCACCACCGCCACCACCACCACCACCACCACCGCCCAGGTCGACGCTCGCCGCTGCTTCTTCGCGGAAGAAAGACGGCAAGACGGGCGCGGTCTGTTCCGTTGCGGGCTCGGGGACTGGTGCCGACTGTTCTTCCTCGCGCGGTCCCACGCCCGCGGCTGGGTCGATGCGTCGAGGCGTATCGCACGACGCGCACGCGCCTGCAGCAAGAAGGCCGAGCACCCTCGTGTATCGCGAGTTCATGGCGGAGGGGTTTTCGTCGCCGATGAAACCACCGTCACGATGGACTCTCGAACGCCGGTCTTCTCGTCTGGCTCCGAGGGAGCCATCGTCACGGCGACCGTTCGATCCCCGCGCATGTAGACCAGGGTACGAACATGTTCGCGCACTCCAGGCATCTGTGTCTCGTCGATCGAGCTCAAACGTTCGAAGGACCGAGCAGCGAATCCGGCTCGATAGAACGACGCAAGTCCGTCCACGCTGTTCTTCGCGAGGTAGCTCGTGATCGACGCGCCGGTGTCGCCCTCGACCGCGGTCATGACGCGCCGGCTGTCCGCGGGCCGTGGCACGTCCGCCGGGTCGCCGCCCTTGACGTCGCCGCGCTCTGGAAACATCGTGCGGATGTTCATCCCGCGATCGGTGTAGGCCCCGACGAAGAAGGTAGTTCCC
>CAZWQH010000300.1:0-6308 GCA_964635815.1 uncultured Sandaracinaceae bacterium | reverse complement strand
GCCACGTACCAATCCCACTCAACCTCGTAAAGGTGTAGGTCACGCGCGGCGGTGGATACTGTCTCGCTCTCTTCGGAGTTCATTTGCGCAAGGCGCGCGACCTCGTTGCCGAGCCCAAGTCCACGCGTCGAGCTCTCGATCCGACGTACGAGGTAGGTCGCCTCAAAGCCACCTGGATAGACCTCTCGCAGCTTCGGCGGGTACGAGGCTCCGAGAAGGAACCCGCTTGCCCGCGACGCAAACCGCCGAGCAAGTGCACGGTGCTCCCGCAGACAGCTAGCGTCACGGGCCGCGTGCAAAAGAGCGAGGAGCGGCGCCGCACTTTCGGATGCTTCTGCTCGCTTCCTCGCGGATGGCTTGCGCTTCGCGCTCTTCGGCTCAACTTGCTTCCTCGGGGACACTAGCTCTGTCTCCTCGCGGCGTGCCGACTGAACCTCGGTGCGCCGCTTTCTTTCGCAGTATGACGAGAGGGCGCGAATGAGCCAGGTAAGCGCGTACACCCCAGAGCAGTTGCTCGCGATGAGTCTCCAAGACCTCGAAGCCGTCGGCGAGTACCTTGAGCAAGATGTTCGGCCAATCGCAGATCGCGCCGTCTCAGCAGACACAGTGACGGTAATAGGACTTTTCACCCGAGCGTTGGCGTGGACCAGAACGTTGAGGATCTTGCGGTCGCCGGAACACGTTCAAGCGGCGACCGCAGGGGCCCGAGCTCTCTTCGAAATATGCGTCGATCTAGCCCTACTTCATCATGAACGAACCTCATTCCCGGTCGCGATGATGGAGCTCTGGGAGGACTCTGCGAAACTCGACACAGCCGAGAAAGTCGCGACTTTCTACGGAAACAACGCTCCGTCTCCGTTGCAGGAAGCGCGACTAGCATTCCGGCAGTCTGCCGAGATCGTGATTGCCCGACGAAAAGCGCTTTGGGGTATCCGCGAGCACCCGCGTCAACGCTGGACGAAACGAAGCTTGCGCGACGATGCGCGAGCTGCAGATCAGCGCGAACCCAAACTGGCTCTGGAGCGGTACTATGTGGAGCGGTTCGCGGAGCTTTGCTGGAACACGCACGGGTCTGGCTTGGTTGGCATCCGACGACTGGAGTCCGAGGAATTGAGTGCGACTCTCACGCAAGTGTTGGACGACTCGAGCCGACTCAGCGTTCATATCGGACGTCTCACGCTGGAGTATCTCGGTGAATTCAATGCGCACGCGGACGCAAGACACAAAACTGTGATCGCCGCTTCAGTGAGCGCATTCTGGAGCGGGCCGGGGATTGGGTGGAGCGACGAAGACTGAAACCCTTGCAACGTAGTCGGAGTCGGTAAACAGTTATCGCAATGCGTGTTGACATCTACGGTGGACGCTCCGCGAGAGAGATGCCGCTATACGCGGTGTCCGACGCCGCACGTATTCTGAATCTGCCGTCTGCGACGGCTCGAGCGTGGTCGTTGGGCCGACGGTATCCGACCGAGTCGGGTGAGAAGACTTGGATGCCCTTGATTGAAATCGCGGATAAGGCATCGAAGCGGCTTTCGTTCGCAAATCTCGTTGAGCTTCATGTCCTGAGCGTTTTGCGTGGGAAGCAGGTTCGATGCGAAAAGATCAGAACAGCGCGCAAGTTTATCTCCCAGCAGATGAAAACATCACATCCGCTGGCGGACGTGGACACGCACACAGATTGCGTGGACGTGTACGTCGAGTACATGGGCATGCTGCTGAACGCGTCTCTCAGTCAACGGGTGTTGCGAGAAGCCGTCGAAAGTCGATTGGAACGCATCGAGCGCAACCAGGAAGGACTCGCAGCTCGGCTGTTTCCGATTACGACTCGGAGCGACTCTCGCGCCATCGTGATCGATCCGCAGCGACGATTTGGACGAGCAGTTCTAGCTAGCTGCGACATTGAGACAGATGCCATCGCTAGCCGCTTTCGAGCCGGAGATTCCGTTCGGGAGCTCGCAAAAGATCTCGGCGTCACAGAAACGGACGTAGAAGAAGCACTCCGGTTCGCTGACCTAGCTGCCTGATGGGCAGTGTCTATTGGATAGACAGGTGCCTGGATCACGACACTCTGGTGGACGAGCTGCAAGAAATCGCGGAAGTCCGCCGGTACAGAGAGACGTATCCTGACCGTCCTGGGGTCGCAGACGCGGAGTGGATACCCGAGATCACAGAACGCGGGTGGGTGATACTCACAAAAGACAGTCAGATTCAACGTAACCCAATCGAACGCGAGATCCTGAAACGAGCGGGTGCGCGCTACGTGTGTTTGGCCGTCGCCAGTCTCAGCGGAAAGAACGAAGCCGCGTGCCTTCGCCGCCACTGGGCAACGATTGATTCCGCAGTCCGTTCAAAACGGGCACCCCTAATACTGCGGGTAACCCAAAGCGAAGTGCGATGGTTTGAGGACCAAGAATGGCGTGTACTCAAGAACAAGAAACCAAAGAAGTAGCGCCGTTGTCGGTCTCCGCGCTTGGTGAGTCATGTTCATGCCTCGTTCCTTCCGCTCTGCGAGGTGAGAGCGGGCATCGCCGCGATCTCTTCCTCCGCAATCTTCGTCAGCACACGAATCGCCATCGCGAGCGCGCGCGGATCTTGATCGGCAGCAGCGCGCAGCACCTCGACGATCATCGCGACGCGATCACTCTCGTGACTGGCTTCCGCACGCAACTCGGTGACGCGCGTAACCGTCGAAGAAACGTTCTCGGATACCCGCGGTTTATCGGGGCTTCGCTTCGAGCTCTCTTCGACCTCGATTCCCGCTAGGTCCGCGAGAGCATTCGAATCACGCGATTTTACAGTTGGTTCAATCCCTGTCCCGCCAACCATTTTCGCCTGTGCGGCATCAGTAGACGCCGGTGGCTACAAAATCGTATTTGAAGTGTCGTCTGGGCGCGGACTCGTTCGTCTTGATCTCGAAAGAGAGAAAGACCCATGAAAACCATCGAACAGACCGTGTCCTTTCGCGCAACCCCCGCTCAGGTATTCGAAGCGTTGACCAACTCCGAGAAGCATTCGGCATTTACCGGCGCGCCAGCAACTATCGAGGGGTTCGTCGGGGGTACAGTTTCGTGCTTCGGCGGGAAGGTGACCGGCATTCAGCTCGAGCTCGTGAAAGACACGCGCATTGTCCAGGCATGGCGACCCGCCAACTTTCCGGAGGGTGTGTTCACGATCATTACCTATGCCCTGAGCGCTGAAGCGGATGGAACGAAATTGACGTTCACGCAGGTCGCCGTTCCGGATGCCGCGGAAGAACACCTTTCAACTGGATGGGAAGAACGCTATTGGAAGCCGCTGCGTGCATATTTGGAGGGATAGACGATGACCCAGTACCTGTTCCTGTTGCGATCGGATGGCGTGGACGTCGGAGCGATGGAACCCGAAAGCAAGCGAGCACTCTTCGAACGGTTCGTCGTGTGGACCAAGCAACTCAAGTCGGAGGGCATTCTGCGCGGTGTGGAAAGCTTGATGGACGGTGGTGGTTCGACCGTCCGGAGAAAACGAGACGTGATGGTGGTCGACGGCCCATACGCTGAGATGAAGGAGCTCGTCACTGGCCTGTTCATCGTGGAGGCAGCGTCGAGGGAAGAGGCGGAACGACTGGCGGGAGAGTGTCCGATCGTGGGCATCGGGGGCGCCGTCGAAGTTCGGGAGATCGCTCCTTTCCCGGTCCGACCTTGACGCTGTCGAAACCGAACCGCTACGCGACGCAGCCCAATCGGCGCTCGAGAAAGCTCCGCTCGTGCTCGCTGGTAGAACACGCAACGGCGCGTTCGTAGGCCGCGCGTGCGCGCGCCTCATCACCGAGCCGGACACAGACCTCGCCTTCAGCAGCATGAAACGCCGCTTGCGTGCTGAGTACTTCGTCCGTCGCAAGCGCGGAAAGTTCCGCAAGACCGGCCGCGGGATCAAACGCCCCAATCGCGATGGCGCGGCTGAGCTTCGCGCCGGGTGAAGGTTCGAGCAGAATCAACGAATCGTAGAAGGAGACAATGCGTACCCAGTCGGTCGATTCGTACGATGCACTCGTGGCGTGTGCGGCAGCGATGGCGGCCTCGAAGTGATACGTGCTCGCGGTGTCTCCCTCAGCCGATTCTGAGAGGTACCGAAGCGCGAGCTCGATCTGTGCTTGGTCCCACCGCCGGCGATCCTGGTCTCGCAGAGTGATCAGCGCGCCGCGCTCGTCCACGCGCGCTCCAAACCGCGCCGCGTGGAAATGCATCAGGGCGAGCAGAGCAAACACGCGGGGTCGACGGGTCACTTCGTGGCGCGCGAGGAACGTTGCCAATCGAATCGCTTCCGCGGCGCATTCCTCCTGTACGACCTCGGGTCCCGCGGTTCCCCAATATCCCTCGTTGAACAGCAAGTAGAGAACGCGCAGCACGGCGTCCAAGCGACTCGCGAGCGCATCGGGCGCAGGGAGCTCGAACGACACATTGGCTTCTCGCAGACGTTTCCGCGCCAGCACGAGCCGCTTCTCGATCGCGTCTTCGCTGGCGAAGTGGGCTCGCGCGATCGCGGGGTCCTCGAGCGAGCACAGCGTCCGAAGCGCCAGAGCAACCTGGGAAGGGAGTGTGTTGCACGGATGGCAAGCCACGAAAATCATCGTCAACTGGTCGTCGTCGAGCTCGGTTCGCAAACCAGGCTCCGCACGAAAATCCGACGCGGCGGCCACGACAGCGGCCTCATCGAGTGCGCGGCCTATGGCGTCTTCTCGCTCACGCAAGCGCTTCTCGCGGCGCAGTTGATCGATAGCGAGATTGCGGGCAACCGAGAGGAGCCATCCTCCTGGATTGTGCGGGACTTCGACCCGCCAATCGGTCATCGCGCGGAGAAAGGCCTCCTGCACGACGGACTCAACGAGATCGAGCCGTGAAGGTCCAAACGCGCGTGTGAGCGTCGCGACGAGCGCCGGGCTCGATGTCCGAAACACACGCTCGAGGGCATCCGGTGTCACGTCGGGACGCTATCAGTTCCAACGCCTGGTGACGACGACGGCCTGCCGCGCGAACGCGTCTGCGCACTTCATTGTGCGGAACCTTAAAGCCATGAGCGCCGATTGCCGCGCGAGGCAGCAACCTGCTATCGCGTGCGCGATGAGTTCGAGCCGGCACTTCGCAGCGTTTCTCACACTGACCCTCGCCGCCTGGAACTCAGTCGCCGTGGCGCAGCCGAGTCGTGAATGCGACCCTTCGTATGGCGTGTGCGCTTCATCCGTGTCGCGGTGCAACTCGGGCGCACCGAGCGGAGCCCTCGTGCTGTCTGGAAAGACAGACCTCTTCCGCGAGTATCAGATCGAGGATGACTACGACAACGATGGCGTCGACGACACCTTGGACAACTGCCCGCGATTCTCCAATCTGACCCAAGCGGACCGCGATGACGACGGTGCTGGCGATCCTTGCGACAACTGCCCTGGTGATCCCAACAACGGAGCTGCGACCGTGCAGGGTGATCTCGACGCGGACGGCATCGGGGACGCGTGCGACTCCGATCAGGACGGCGACGCGGTCTTGAACGCAGTCGACAACTGTCCGCGCGCATCCAACTTCGCAGTCGCTGGGACACAACCAAACCTGGACGGCGATTCGCAGGGAGACGCTTGTGATGACGACGTGGACGGTGACCGCGTAGCAAATGCCGCCGATACGTGTCCGCTCAGCGCGTCGCCGACCGCAACGGGTGCCGCGTGCTTCCCCGACAGCGACGGTGACGGGATCAGCGAATTCGACCGCGCCCGCCCGGATAGGTGCCCCACGATTGCGGATAGCGATCAGCTCGACATCGACAACGACGGCATCGGAGATGCGTGCGACCCGGACGACGACAACGACAGCATCGCCGACATCCGTGACAACTGCCGCCTCGTCGCGAATGCAAACCAGGCAAATCTCGACCGTGACCGGTCGAACAATTCCGCGAATGCACCTGCGCTTGCTGCGTTTGGCGGCGACGCTTGTGACAACGCTTACTGCTACACCGTGAATGGTGACGAGGCGAACTGCCTGGATCCGCGGGCAGGTCTTCGCGCGTACTCGCCAGCGCTGCTTCTGGAGACCGGGCGCGAGTTTCGTCTTCCGATCTTCATCAACCGTTCGCAGGACAGCGCGCTCGCCGGGCCAGACCGTTCGGCGAGTGTTTCGTACACGTATAGCTGGCGGATCTTTAGCGCTCCACCGGGTTCGACCGTGGGCGTTCGGAACCCGAGCGGAATGATCGCGGAAGGGTTCCGGCATGAGTACGAGTACTCGTCGGGCGCAGTCGCATCCTTTCGTCCCGACGTCGACGGCGTGTACCGATTGGACATC
>CAZWQH010000299.1:0-6324 GCA_964635815.1 uncultured Sandaracinaceae bacterium | reverse complement strand
CGTCTACATACTCATTCTCGCGTTCACGATCGTCGTCGATTACTTCGCGGGGATTCTGATCGAAGGCGCCCAGGGCAATCGGCGTCGCTGGTACCTGGGCATGAGCATCGTGGCGAACCTCGCCGTGCTCGCGGTGTTCAAGTATTACAACTTCCTCAACGAAACATTGCGCGATGCCACGGGCTTATGGGGAACACCTATCGCCGGACCCGTGCTCGAGATCCTTCTGCCGATCGGCCTTTCGTTCCACACGTTCCAAGCGATGAGCTACACCATCGAGGTTTACCGGGGCGCCCAAACTGCGGAACGGCACTTCGGGATCTACTCGCTCTACGTCCTCTTCTATCCTCAGCTCGTCGCAGGTCCGATCGAGCGACCGCAGAATCTGCTCCCGCAGTTTCACGCGGAGCACAAGTTCGACGCGGATCGCGCGCGCGATGGCCTGCGGCAGATGCTGCTCGGATACATCAAGAAGATTGTGATCGCCGACCGTCTCGCAATGGTGGTGGACCCCGTATACACGTCCCCGCAGTCATACCCAGCGTCCGTGCTCGCGTTCGCAACCGTCTGTTTCGCGTTTCAGATCTACACAGATTTCTCGGGATATTCCGACATCGCGATCGGCGCAGCACGCGTGATGGGTTTCGATTTGATGACGAACTTCCGTCACCCATACGTCGCGCAGTCGATCTCCGAGTTCTGGCGGCGATGGCACATCTCGCTCTCGACCTGGTTCCGTGACTACGTTTACCTGCCGCTCGGAGGAAGCCGAGTCGGCAAAGTGCGCTGGCAGGTGAACTTGCTGATCACGTTCTTGGCGAGCGGTCTGTGGCATGGTGCGAACTGGACCTTCGTGATTTGGGGCGGCCTCAACGGAATCTTTCTCGTCGCCGCGAACGTGTTCGAGCCCGCGAGTAAGAAAGTGCGCCGATGGGTTCGTGCGGAGCGCTGGCCACGGGCGTACGCCGCGCTGCAAATCGCGGTGACATTCGCGTTGATCTGTTTCACCTGGGTATTCTTTCGTGCACCGACGCTCGGACACGCGTTCCACGTTTTGGGGGGGATCGCGCGCGATGCGGTGGTCTTCGTTCAGCCCCGCCGGTTTTACGTGGAGCTTCGCGATCTAACGCCGGTGTCTCACGGATCTCTCATTCTCGCGATTCTGGGCTTCGTGGGATTGTTTTGCTTTGATCTTGCGAGCGAGCGCGGCATGACGACTGGTCGCCTGGCGGCAATGCCTCGCCCCGCACGCTGGGCTCTGTACTACGCGAGCCTGGCTTTGCTGCTCTTCGCAGGTAAGTTCGGGGAACAGCAGTTCATCTACTTCCAGTTCTAGCTCTCACATGGAGTTCCTTCGCAAGCTGATCCTGTTCTTGCTCTTGCCCGCGCTTGTCTTGGCGTGGCCGGTGTGCGTCGTGATAACGAGCGGCGAGGTCGCAGGTCTCGAAAGCCGAGAGGTCGTTCGCGCTCAGCAAGCCAAGCCGAGCCGCCTGTTCGGAATCGCGTACAGCGAATGCGACGTCCCTTATAAAGCAGAAGCGGCACGCGCCAAGGCTGCGGAGCTCCTTGTGTTGGGTACCTCGCGAGTGCTTCAGGTTCGCCCGACCCACTTCGGAGTAGGAGCCACCGAGTTTTACAACGCAGGGCGCGCGGTCCGACTTGTTAGCGAGCTCGAGCCCTTCATCGACTCGTTGCCCGATCAGGCCCTCCCCACGCGCTTGCTCGTTGGGCTAGATCACAATTTCTTTAACGACGCATGGGGACGTCCGATGGGCGTGTACACGAGCTCGCTACGCGGCTGCGGCGACAGCTTGGGTGTTCTTCAACGGGCGCTCACACGTTCGTACGACGACTTGCTCACAGGAAAAATTCGCATTTCCAGTCTCGGGCGCGGCGATGGAATCGGTTTGCTCGCGCAAATGCAACAATCGGGATTCCGCGCAGACGGTTCGTACGTGTATCCCGCAGACGAGCAGTCGGTATTGCATCCGACGCACCCCGACTATCAGTTCCGCGACACACTCAGTCGAGTCCAACGCGGTGCGCAACGATTCGAGGCGGGCGCAGTCGTTTCCCCCGCGCGATTGGCGACGCTGGACTCGTTCCTCGATCGTGTTCGCGTACGCGGGATCCGGAACATCGTGGCGGTGCTCCCTCCGCTGGCACCGACCATTGTCGACGCGCTCGGAAGGAGCAACCGGCACGGGTACTTGCGCTCGCTGCCGGCCGAGCTCGAAGAGGTCTGCTCAAAGCACGGAGTCCCGCTCGTCGACGCCACGGATCTGCGTGATCACGGCATCACGGATGTGGATTTCATCGATGGTTTGCACCCCAACGAACGCGGGGCAGAGCTGATGATTCGCAAGGTCATCGCAGCAGCCCCCGCGTTCGGAAACCGCGGGCGAAACGCTACCAGCGCTTCTGCACGTTCGCGATGAACTTATACGGATAGCCAAAGTCCATTGCGCTCGTTTCGTCGAGCTTCAGGATTTGATCGGCCGACAGCTTGAGCTCGGCACCCTTGAGATTGTCCTCGAGCTGCTCGATCGAGCGAGCTCCGAAGACGACCGAGCTCACCGTTGGCTTGGCGAGAAGCCACGCTAGCGAAACCGCCGATGCGGTCGTGCTGTGCTCTTTGGCGATGGCTTGGACGAGATCGAGCGTGCGCCACCCTCGATCGTTCGAGTACTCCGCAAAACGTTCTTTCCAGCGTTCGAGGCGAACGCCCGCAGGAGGTGGTTGGTTCTTCGCGTACTTGCCCGAGAGGAACCCGCCAGCGAGTGGCGACCACGGCAAGACGCCCAACCCGAACTGCTTGCAGACGGGCACGTGCTCGCGCTCGATGTCACGAACCAGAAGACTGTACTGCATCTGCAGCGATACGAACCGATGGAGATGCTCGCTCTTTGAGATCCATTGGCTGTCCACGACGCGATACGCGGCGTAGTTGCTCGCGCCAAGGTAGAGCACCTTTCCAGCCTTCACCAGGTCGTCGAGCGCGCGAAGCGTTTCCTCCTCGGGCGTATCGATGTCCTGCATGTGAATTTGGTAGAGGTCGATGCGGTCCGTTTTCAAGCGACGCAGACTGTCTTCGACGGCGCGCATGATCCGAAATCGCGATGCCCCGGTGTCATTGGCACCTTCGCCAACCCGAAACCGAAACTTCGTGGCAAGGATGACTTTGTCGCGTGATTTTGTTTCCACCATCCACTCGCCCACGACGCGTTCGGACAGTCCGTCTTGGCCGTAGATGTCTGCCGTGTCGATGAATCCGACGCCGCGCTCGAGCGCGCTGCTCATGATGTTGAAGGACGTTTTTCGATCCGCACCCACCTTGTGCATGAACGATTTCTCGTCGGCTTCCCCAAACGTCATCGCTCCAAGGCACATGACAGGAACCTTGAGGCCACTGCTTCCCAGCGTTCTGTTTTCCATTATCTGCTCTTGCCCCGTTTGAGGGGGTTCGGCCACTCGAGAACGCTCGTGGAGTCCGGCTACTCGAGCTCTTCGCGGAGCTGGTCAGGGTCCCCGTCGCCGCGCTGCTCAAGCAACAAGCGAACCGCGCTCTCCGTCACGACTCGCGCATTGTCCGGCATCTTGTTCTCTCGATAGAACTGCGCCACGCGTCTACGAAGTGCCACGTCGGTGGGGTACTGCTGGAGCACCTCGTCGATCTTTACTTCGACCTGTGCATTGTGGCCGTACCGTAGAAGCACACGCATCTCCTCGAGGACTTGGACAATACGGTCGTCTTGCGCGAGCGGGCGCGGCGGAACGCTAGTCGGAGCGGAAACGTTTCCCGAGCTCGTGGGCGCCGCGTGTTTGCGAGCTTCGATCCAAGACTCTTGAGGGTACGGCGTGGTGTGATCGTCGAGACTCGGACCAAACGGAAGGAAGAGGCCTCGCGAAATCGAGCTTGTCGAGTTCCCGTGAACGGTTGGACTTGCGGCGCGCGGTGAACGCATCGCTTCACGCAGTTTCACGTACGCGGCAAGCGCGGCTTCGGGTGTCATGTCGCTATCGCTCGGCCAATCTTCCAAGTTTTTCTGGCCCCCGACCCGCGAGAAGTCGGAAGCTACGCGACCACGAGGGTAACGATCTTCCCAGGAACGTAAATCTCTTTCTTGATGGTCTTCCCCACGAGATGCTGGGCGACCGAGGCTTCCGCCCGAGCCGCGCCCAGAACGATTTCAGCAGACGCTTCGCGCGGGACCTGAACTCGACCTCGAACTTTTCCGTTTACCTGCACGGGGATCTCGATGACGTCGTCGAGACATTTGGCTTCATCCCACTCGGGCCACGTCGCGTTTGCGATGCTCGTCGTGTGTCCAATGCGCTGCCAGAGCTCCTCAGCCAGGTGCGGAGCGAACGGAGCCACCAGCAACAACGTAATCTCGACTGCACGTCGAGGAAGCGTCTCGAGTTCGTGAAGCGCGCGCGTGTGTTGCATCAACTGACTGATGGACGTGTTGAAGCGCAGCCCTTCGATGTCTTGGGTGACCTTCTTGATCGAGCGGTGGAGAATCTTCTCTGTCGCATCGTCCGGAGCGGTGTCCACCAACGGCCTGATCCCGAGCGCATACACACGCTCGAGGAAGCGACGCACGCCTATGATGCCGCTGGTCTGCCACGGCTTCACCATCTCGAGCGGACCCATGAACATCTCGTAGAGGCGCAACGTGTCCGCACCGTGCTCACGGATCACGTCGTCTGGGTTGACCACGTTGCCGCGTGACTTGCTCATCTTGAAGGCCCGCGAATCGATGGTGATGCCAGGCACCGCTTTGAGCTCGAACTTCGCACCACGCTTCTCCACATCGGAGTCCGGGATACGAACGCTCGTGAGCAGCTCACGAGTGCTCTTGCGAACCCAACCGTTGGAATCGGGATCTTCGACGACGTCCTCGTAGGACACCCACGCGCCGGACGGGTCCTTGAACGCCGTGTTTTCGACTTCGCCAAGAATGAGGCCCTGATGCACGAGCTTCGTGAACGGCTCCTCGTGCTTTACGACTCCAATGTCGAAGAGGAACTTGTGCCAGAAGCGCGCGTAGAGCAGATGCAGCACTGCATGCTCTGATCCGCCCACGTAGAGGTCGACCGGCATCCACGCGTCGTACGCGCTCTTGGAGATCAGCTCGCTCGTGTTCTTCGGATCCAGGTAGCGCAGGTAGTACCAACACGAGCCCGCCCACTGCGGCATCGTGTTCGTCTCACGAGCAAACCACTTGCCGTCCTTCTGGAAGAAGCGCCATTGCGGCGCCTTCGCGAGCGGTCCCACCGGATCTCCGGTAGGCGAAAAGTCTGTGAGCGGGGGGAGTGTCACCGGAAGCTCAGAAACCGCTACGGCGATCGGAGACTCGTACTGGATACGATGCGCAGCGCCCGTTCGCGGATCACCGCCCGGAGTCTCGAGCTCGATCGGGAAGTAGATCGGGATTGGCTCGCCCCAATAGCGCTGTCGCGAGAAAACCCAGTCGCGAAGCTTGTAGTTGATGCGCTTGGCACCACGCTGCAGGGACGCCAGTTTCTCGGTGATACGCGTGCGCGCAGCCTCGCTCGAGAGACCGGAGAGCTCGCCCGATGCGATGAGCTTTCCGTCCTCGGTGAACGCTGCCTTCGCGATGTCGCTCTTGGCGCTGCTCTCGGTCGGCGAAATCACCTCACGAATCGCGAGCTCGTACTTGCGCGCAAACTCGTGATCGCGCGCGTCGTGCGCGGGCACCGCCATCACCGCGCCCGTGCCGTACGTAGCAACGACGTAGTCGCCGACCCAGATTGGGACTTTGTCGCCTGTGAGCGGATGCACGGCGAAGGAACCCGTCGCGACGCCGGTCTTCTCTTTGAGGCTCAAGCGATCGAGATCGCTCTTCCCCGCCGCGGCCGCGACGTAGGCATCCACCGCCGCGCGCTGCGAGGTCGCGGTGATTCTTTCGACGAGCGCGTGCTCGGGCGCAAGCACCACGTAGGTCACACCAAAGAGAGTGTCCGCACGCGTCGTGAACACGCGTATCGATGCATCGGACTGTCCATCGACCGCAAAGTCGATCTCCGTGCCTTCGCTACGACCAATCCAATCCGTTTGTTTTGCACGCGTCTCGGGCCAATCGAGATCCTGGAGCCCGTCGAGAAGTCGATCCGCATACGCGGTGATCTTCAGCGTCCACTGGCGAAGAGGCAGCCGCACAACTGGATGACCGCCGCGCTCACTCTTTCCGTCGATGACCTCTTCGTTTGCAAGCACGGTGCCCAAAGCCTGGCACCAGTTCACCGGCTTCTCGGATTGGTATGCGAGGCCCTTCTCGAACAGTTTCAGAAAGATCC
>CAZWQH010000298.1:0-6418 GCA_964635815.1 uncultured Sandaracinaceae bacterium | reverse complement strand
ACCTACTCGTGGTGCGGTGATCGATCACTTTGCGACGGGAATCGCCTTCGGCTCCAATGAGAGCGGCATGATCGGTATCGAGCTCGCGTCGGATAGCGCGATCGTGTCCACGACGGTCACGACTCCCATGTTCACTGGCGCACCCACGTTAACACTCAATACTGGCGCGTCGATCTCGCATAACCTGCCGACGAGCAACGCGGACGAATGGTACATGCGATTCCTCACCGGCGGTTTCGAGAACCGCCGCACCATCGAGTGCAGACTTCCGTTGAGCTCCGGATCACCGCGGACGTCGGTCACCGCGCTGACGGCTGCGATGGGCAAGGACTTCCAAGCGCGCGGAGTCGGAACGGATCGAATCGAGGTCGGAACCTGTCGACGCGACGGGGCGGGCTTGTCGGTACCGGGCACGACCCCCAACTCAGAAGCTACGACGCTCGCTCTCGCGTTCTGTCAGATGCTTGGGATTCCGATCGCCGTCATCGAGCGCGCCTTCTAAGCCGGCGGTCTCAGACGACGAGAAAACGCCAGTCCACCAACCCGCAAACAATTCCGAGGAGCGCTCCGCCGATCACATCACTGGCGAAGTGAACGCCGAGGTACACGCGTGAGTACGAAACGAGCAGCGTCCAAACGCCGACCCACAGTGCCCATGGGTGTCCGAGCATGAACAGTCCCGTCGTAAGCGCGACAGAAGTCGACGTGTGCGTGGAAGGGAACGAATGCTCTTTCCCGGGCGCCCAGACCGCGGACTTGACGCCCACGTCCGCAGCGAACGGTCGACGACGCTTGAAGATGCGCTTCAGGACGGTTCCGATCACAAGCACGACAAGCGACGCGAGCATCGCCACCAAGAAGAGTCCCTGTCTCGGTACGAGCTCGACACCTGCGCGACGCGCCCACAGCAGTGCGCCCGCGAACGAGAACCAGACGAACGTTGCCCCAGACCACGTGAACACCAGCAATACGTGCGTCCAGAGCGGACGTCGTCGCGCTGCGAGGGCGACGCTTACTGAGCGGTCCCACTCTGCGATTGAACGCGCGATCCCTGCTCGAGCGGTTTCGATGCGAAGGGTATACGGGCGTTCTGTTCACCGCGCCATACACCCTTGAATTGAAAACGCGAGCCTGCGAGCTCGCGTTTCAAGTTGGTGCTCTAGCTGCTACTTCGAATCAGAGCGCGTCGAGTGCGCTCGAACGAATGAACGACGAGTCCGTGTAACACGCGCTGGTCTCGAGCGTGAGCTTCGTTCCCGTGATTACTGCACTACACGCCGAGGCGTGGAACTTGATCTCAACGGTTCGCACATGGCTGCAGAAGATCTGCTTCTCCGCATCGCTTGTGCAGAATTCGGTTCCCAGCGCCGCAAGCGCGTCGAGGGTGTAGCGCACGTTGTTTCCGTTTCGACCGACGACGTCCGGATAGGATGCCACGTTGACGCTGATGTCCGGTCCGCAACCGCAGGAGTTCCGAATGGCGGTCTTGATCTCTCCCGACTTCGCGGTCATCTCGGTCTGAAACTCGCGCTCTGCTCGGCCTGCGAACGCAAGGCTCGGAATCGCAAACAGCACAACTGCCACCAGACCGGATCTCGACTTCACACCCATGTAGCCTCCTTGAATCGCGAACGGTGAGATTCACCGCTCGTGACAGATACTGCAAGGGTCCTGCCGTTGAAACGATGCCATAAATGCCAAACCAACCGCAGCGCGCAGGGTTCCGAGACTCCGGCTCTGGTGCTGGGTGTACCCGGTACCGTCAGCCCCACTTCGTGGAATTGAAAAACGCGAGCCGAAGCTCGCGTTGTTGTAGGCGGATCGAGACCGGATCTACAAAGAGTCGAGCGCGCGCGAACGAATGAACGCTGAGTCCGTGTAGCAAGCGCTCGTCTCCAGCGTGAGCTTCGTGCCTGTCAACGTTGCGCTGCATGTCGACGCGTGGAACTTGATCTCGACGGTGCGCACGTGGCGGCAGAAGATCGCCTTCTCGTCAGCGCTTGTGCAGAACTCCGTGCCGAGGGTCGCGAGCGCATCGAGCGTGTAGCGAACGTTGTTCGCGTTGCGGCTCTCGACGTCAGGATAAGACGCGACGTTGACGGTAATGTCCGGTCCGCAACCGCAGGTGTTGCGGATCGCGGTCTTGATCTCGCCGGCCTTCGTCCCGACCTCGCGCTGGAACTCTCGTTCCGCGCGTCCCGCGAAGGCGAGACTCGGGATCGCGAACATCACCACTACCAACAGCCCTGATTTCGATTTCACGTGCATGTAGTTCTCCTCGTTGCGACGGGCATCATGAAGAGCGTGCGCCGTCCGTCAACGACGTGATCGACCGCGGCGCGTGCGTGCGCGCTGCGTGTCCGTTCGACGTTCTGAATTAAGCGAATGTCGTCAGCGAGATTTAAGAGGCTAGGATGGGCGCATGACAGGTTTCGACGCTTCTCGAATCACGCGCTGGACTCTTCTAGCCCTCGTCGTCGCGTTTCACGCCCGCGCGGCGCTCGCTCAACAGAACGTGAATTCTCCGGCGGCTGAGAGCTTGAACACGGAGTCCGACGTTCTCTTCTCGCTCGAGAGCGAGCGTCACACGAGCGCTGCTCGCCTCCAGGCCCTGAGCGATACTCTGACTCCACGCTTCGAAGCTTTGCGCGTGTGTTATCGGACCGCGCTCCGCGCGCGGCCTTCCGTGACCGGAAAGATCAAGGTGCGGATCTCTGTCGTGGACGGTGCACTGATGAGTCTCGCTGTCGTCGAAGACAACACGAGCGACGCGCCGCTTCTCGCGTGCGTGCTCGACGTCTTGCGCGGGGCTTCCGTCACTGCCGTGCCTCGCCCCGCGAGCGCGGTGGCCGTGATGTCGTTTCACAACACTGGCGCCAGCGGTGCGCTCGCTGCCGAAGGACGCGCGGCAACCGCACAAGCGGTCGACGTACAGCGTGCGAACGGTATCCCTACCGCTCGCGGTCAAGTCACCAACATCGATCTGCTCGTAGAGGGCGCAGCAGACACTCCCGACGACGCCGTCATCGATTCGTTTCGAGTCGTGCGAGCTCAGACCTCGAGCTTGTTCGACTGTCGTCGTCGTGCGGGGCGTCGAGGACGCTCGCCCGCGGGTATCGTGGAGCTTCGATTGAGCCTTCAACCCGGTCGGCCAGTCACGGTGGAAGTGTTGCGTTCCACCGTTGCCGACCCGCAAGCTGCGCAATGTGTGCGAGCGGCGATCTCGCGCACGTCACACCGGCCGACGATCGCCGTGTCGGGTGTGCGTTCGGTGATTACGTTCGCGCCCTGAGGCGGAGTACGAGCCTGACTCTGCGCTTAGTCGATCGGCGTGATTCGTCCCCGGTGATCGCCAGTCGCCGGGGTGGACAGACCGATGGCGCAGCCTACGCGTCGAACTCCCCATCATGGGTAAGGGGCTAGCTGTTGGTTTTTCGGTTTTTTCACCCTCGGTCTTCGTCTGCTTGGTTGCGACGCTCATGATTGCTGCGACCACCCTTGCGCAGAGGCCGTCAACGCCATCGCGCCCGAGCCGAGTTGGAGGCGCGACCATGATCTACGACGCCTATCCAACCACGATCGAAAGCAGCCCTCCGGATCACGCCTTCCCAAACAATCTGCCGCGTCGCGATACGGGTACGTTTGAGATCACCGGTCTGTATCAGCCGCAATACGAGCGACTGTGGTCGGCCTATCCGGATAGCCCTGCGTCGATCGTCGCAAGACGCGCCTCGACTACGTTTCTCCAGGGGCTCGAAGTCGCTCCCCTCATCGCGCCGCTTACGGTCGCTCCCGAAGAGCTCGTTACCATCGAGTTGCGCCCTCTATTTGGCTTTCACAATTCGGACGGACGAATTGATCGCGTGGTCAGGTTCGAGACCGTCGCGGTCCGCACGCAACTGGACACCGCCGCCGCGCGCGCGGTGGCGGAAGGTTTCCATCGTCAGTTCCACTCTTCGGTGCAGCAAGCTGTCGTTCTGCAACGTGGTGCTCCCGCGCCCTCGTTCGATCTCTCTCGCCCACTTCGGATCGTCTATGACGCAGCGGACCGGAGCTTGCACTTTACGGCTCTCGCCTCGGATCGTACCCGCGTCATCTTGACCGCTGACTACGTCCTCTTACCTCCGTACTCTCGAATCGATTCCATTCGAGTGAGCGCCGACTACTTTGGGGAGTGAATGAAGCGACGCAGCTTGGTCGACTTCTTGCGGATCTCCGCGCTCCTTGCTCTTGCGGCTCTCGCTTTGCGACCCGAGTCCATCGCTCGCTCGACCCCCTCGCAGATTCGGCCTTCGCGCGTTCACGGCGTTCGCGTCGTCTACGGCCTGCCGATGTACGTCGAAGGCTCGGAGCCTAGTATCCTTTTTCCCCGCGACGACGTCTCACAGACGTTCGAGCTCACCGGCCTCTACAAGGTCGATCACAGTCGAACGTGGTCGACATACCCGCAAAGCCCTGCATCGATCGTCGGGAATCAGAGACAGATGCCAACGGGCGGCAGCCTCGCTATTGCGCCCCTAGTAAGGGCACTTCCCGTCGGTGCGGACGCTTTGGTCACAGTCCAACTCCGGCCCGTAGTCGAGCGTGATCCGCGGTACAACGAACGTGTGGTTCGTTTTGAAGCGCTCGCCGTACGACGAACTGTGAGCACGGCGAATGCGCGCAGCGTCGTCGAACGTTTCCATCGTCAGTTCCACACCGACGTTTTGCAATGCGCACAGGTCGCTCATGGGCGCGGTCCGCTCCCGCCTTTCGACCCGACGGGTTCGCTTCACGGCGCCTACGACGGAGGGACGCGACGACTACACTTCATCGCATCGGCTTCGCGGCCACTCGGAATGATCGTCACGGCGGACTACGTGCTTGCGCCCCCGTATCGACGGATCGAGGCAGTACGGGTGCACAGCTACTTCCTCGGAGAGTAGCCGCCTAGTCTTCTCGAGTCGCCGGCCGAGATGGGGATGGAGCATACGCTCCGTCACGCCAAACGAGGTCTGTTGCGATGAACGTGGTCGGGTCTGCGTCGGTCGCTCCTTGGACTGGGCTCGTCTGCGTGATCACAGGCCAAGCGGCCCGGGCGTTTTGTGTATGCGAGAACTCCAATGAGCTCACCATCTCCGTGCGGATCACCTCTCTGTAGCTATCGTCCGAGCACTTCACGAACGCACCTCTCGCGCAGGCGTCCCCGAAGCCGCACTCGCGTCGATATCCTCCTCCTTCGGCTGGGCTCCCTGCTTCTGCGATAAAAACGTGCGAACCTTCACGCTGCTGGATTCGCGTCAACCCGTAGCCAGGCTCGAGCATCGAGCGGAGACCTTCTGCTCTCGTGACGATGAGCTCCGAACCACGTTCTTCGAGTGTTAGTCGAGGCGTGTTTGCCACGAGCGCAGCGCAGGGATCCGCGACCGCGGGCGCCGTGGTTTCTCGCTCTGAAGGCGGAGCCTCGCTTGCGTGACGGTTGCCGCCGCAGGCCGTCACCAGGGTGAGTAGCAGGACCAGGAGTCGCATGATCACTATTCGTACGCCACTCCCGACTTCGCGGCTTGCGTATGCGATGTCAGTGTCAGTTGGTTCGATTGCTCGCGCTCACGGGGGGAGTCCAACCCATGCGAGCCACGCGTGATCGAGGCTGCCCGAATCGAAGATCGTGCCATTCAAGTCCGTCGCGCCTTCGTAGTCGGCAAGAACCCAGAGACGCGCCCTGCCGGGATCGATGGCGGTCGAGATGGGAAAGTCGTCACTCGCGGGACTCTCAATGTTCGTTGCATGGATGATGGCTGCCGAGCTGATCTCGTAGGTAACGATGAGCGTGTCGCGAGTCGCGCCCGCATGGAGCTCCCCGAGGCCGAAATCCAAATCTCCGGAGAAAGTACCTCCGAGGACAAGTCGGCTTCCGTACAAATGTGCGGTCCGCACTGTGAAGGGAACCGACCAGCTGCTTCCGCCGGTTGAATGCTGACAGTCGACGAAGGACGCGGGTCCATCGGGAGCGCTGAAGGAGAGTGGTCGTCCCGTGTAGGACACCACGATGCAGCGGAGGTCGTTTTCCGCGACGACGTCTATGATCGCCACGCTGGAGAGGGGCGCTTCGACGACGGAAAACTCTCGTTGCGAAACGTATGCTCCTGTTGGGGTGTACTCGGCCACGAAGCCCCAGGGGGTGATCGTCCCTGACCCGACCGGGCCACTCCCAAAGTCGAACTGGCCCGCGCCGTTGACAGCAACGATGGTATTGAGCGCGACGCGCCGGGGCGTGCCGACTCCGTAGGAGCCCGACCCACTCCAGCTGATCGTTCGATGCACGGTCGGTGCGTTCGCTGCGTCGAATCGCGCCACGTGGATGTGCCCCGTGCGATTTCCGAGTCCAAGGTTCAGCGGTATGAACGCACCCGTCGACGCCACGTCGATGGTTCCGTTG
>CAZWQH010000297.1:0-6437 GCA_964635815.1 uncultured Sandaracinaceae bacterium | reverse complement strand
CCTCATCGTCGGGAAGCTCGGTCGTGATCGTTGTGTTAGAGGGTGGCGCTTTGAGCGGCAGCCATCCGGCCGCTCGTCAAAACGGCATTGCGCAGGACGCCAAACACGAGGCAGAGGGTATGAGAATGCATCGCATTTGCACAGCGGGACACCCACAGAATCCACGTTTCAGCAATAGTTACAGCAGTCTTCGGCTAGCCGCGGTGGTCCTTCTAATGGTGCCAGCCACCTCAGGAGCAGGCTGCCGGAGCTCCAGTGCGGGCGCTCCAGGTGCGGACGGCGGTGCGATCGCGGATGTGGTCGTGACGCCCGACGTTCCCGTTGTGCAACGATGCATGCCGGCAGAGAACGTAGGTTGCGTAGATCAGCAACTCAACGGGCTGGATTTGTTCGACACGGTCAGCCCGGCGCTCATCACCGAAGAAGGAACAGCTGCAAACGAGTTCTCGACTCACATCGATGGCACGGGAGGCGGTCGCGAACCGACGCAGTCATACGTGTACGGGCGCTTCACCCCGAACGGTCTCGAGAAGGTCGCGATCAGTGACGAGGATGCGTTCGCGTCGGTCGACTGGGACATCGCGTTCCGTCGATTCGTGATTCGTGTGAACAGCGGAGTCGGCGGACCGTCCTGCGTGCAGGTTGCACGCACTGCGCCCGGAACGACGTTCGACGGTCTCACGTCGATTCCGTCGACTCTAACGTTCCGCTCGGAGGAGTACTTCACTCGCACCTGCGAGATCGTTCCGGATGGCTCGGGCCTTGGATCGCCTGCGACAGCGCTTTCGAGCTATTGGACCTACCCAGGTTGCGTGTCCATGACGGGGAACGTCTACGTCGTCCACCTCCGCAACGGTCGGCGCGTGAAGCTCCAGGTGCTGTCGTACTACGCACCGGCTATTCAAGAACAGTGCAATGAGATGATGACGTTGCCGGCCAACAGTATGGCTGCCAACTTCCGCGTGCGATGGGCGTTCCTCGATTAGTCGCGATCGCGTTCACGATCGCATGTGCATGGCCTTGGCCCGTAGTCGCGCAGCTCCGGGCGTCGCAGCCCAGCGCTCGCACGTACGTAGACGGCGTGCGCACGTGCAACATCGTGCGCGTCGACGATTCGAGTACGCGCTACGGAATCGCGGCGCGCGTGTCGTGCGATCAAGGTTCGAGCTTTCGCGCGTGGATCGGGGGGGATGCGCTCCTCGTGTTTCGCTCCGCACCGACGCCCCCCGTGTTGAACGCCTGGGCCCGCGCGCTTCGCGTCGTTGCTACGCGAACGCGCTTCGACGACATCGTCCTGGTTCGATCGACGAACGCGACCGAGCTTGCTGACGAGCTTGCCGAGCGTCTCGCGCCGGAGGTTCTTCGCGGAGTGCTCGTCTCCGCGATGCCCGACTTAGGACTCGTACATCGACCGTTGATAGCGGTTCCGCCCAACGATCCTCGCTACGGAGGGCAGTGGTACTTCGACAAAATCCACATGGAAGACATCTGGCGAATGACCACCGGTCGACCGGAGGTAACGATCTCGGTGGTCGACACCGGATGTGATCTTGGACATCCCGAGTTTGTCGGAAAGCTCAAACCGGGGATCGACGTCGTCGATCAAGACAACGACCCCTCGTTTCTTCCTGACTCGAACGGGAACGAGCACGGCACGGCGTGCGCAGGGATCATCGCCGCGCGCACGGACAACGGCGATGGCATCGCAGGCGCTTGCCCCGAGTGCACACTCTCGTGCATTCGAATGCTTGGCCGACCCGGGCAGCCCAGTCGTGCATCGGCGGACATCGAGGCGTTCGGGTTTGCGTTCGACAGTGGTGCAAGCGTCGTCTCCAACAGTTGGGGGTTCGAATCTGCGGTGCCCGTGCCCACGGCTTTGCAGCGCGCCATCACTCGTGTGATGACCGAGGGGCGAGGTGGCCTCGGGATGGCCGTCGTGTTTGCTGCCGGAAACGATGCCGCAGAAATACGCAGCGACGAGATTCAAGCTATCGACGGAATCATCACGGTCGGGGCAATCAATACGTTCGACGAGGCGACGTCTTTTTCAAACCGGGGCGCGTGTCTCGCGCTCGTCGCGCCGACGGGCACACTCAGCACAGACATTCGTGGCGCCGATGGAGAAAGCCCGGGTGACTACACGTCGAGCTTTGGCGGAACATCGAGCGCTGCTCCCGTGGTCGCGGGCATCGTCGGTCTCCTGCTTTCGAAGCATCCGGAGCTCACGAATCGCCAGGTAAGGGACCTCTTGGTTCGAAGCACACGACCGGCACCTTTCGCGGTGAACGACGAGAACGGCCACGACCTTACGTACGGATTCGGTGTGGTGGATCCCGCGGCTGCACTACGTCTTCTCGAACCGGTGCCGAGTGATGGTGGCGTCGACGCGATGGTTGCGGTGGATGCGGCACCTGTCGCCGATGCCGCGGTGGTATCGCCACCATCGAAGGCCTGTAGCTGCAGCGTCGCGCCTTCAGCACGCCTGTCACGCGTTGCGTTGCTTGCACTCGGTGTGCTGTTGTTCGCGCTTATGCGCCGATCGCGTCACGCCTACGGCTTCGCGGTGTTCGCTTTGCTCGGATGTGCGCCTGCGTCCCCGCGCGCTGAATCACGACCGACTGTCCGCGCCGCGGTTGGATTGCTTCGCCCAAATACGCCCGGGGCGACTGAGCTTCCGCCGCGGTACGCCGCGTCAGACACGGTGCAGTCGTTTGCATCCGCGGGTGGCGGTTTCCGTGTGCACTTTACGCGCACGGGCAGCCATGCCGTTCCGAGTCTCGATGCGGACAGCAACGGAACTCCGGACTACGTCGAGCTTGTCGCAGCGACGTACGACGAAGTACTCGCTAGCTATCGAACGCTCGGTTTTCGAACACCACCGACCGATGAAGCGGTACCGGTCGACCACGGAGGAGACGGACGCTTCGACGTGTACTTGGTCGACTACGGAGGCTCCTCCGACGGCTCGTACCGTCGCGAGACTTGCGCGACCGCCGCTGGCTGCACGGGCTACATGCTTCAAGAGAACGATTTTGTCGGCTATCGATACCCCTCGACCCGATACGCTGTGCGGCTGCTCGCGTCTCACGAGTTCTTTCATGCTGTGCAAGCTGCCTACAACGGGCGGTTGGGCTCGCAGGGCGCCGTGCTTTCCGAAGGCACGGCTGTCTGGGCGAGCGAGCGCTTCGATGCGTCTCTTGGAGATGTCGAAGGATTCGCGAGCGCGTACTTGGAGCGCGTCGATCGCCCCCTGGGCACCGACCCTGTTGGAGCCGCGGCGTCGTATTCCTACGGCACCGGCGTGTTCTTCGAGTACCTCTCGACGCGATTTGGAAACGTCGTCGTTCGGAAGCTGTGGGAAGAGCTGAGCACGGTAACGGACGAGACGACGAGCTGGCTCGCTGTGCTCGATACGATCCTCACACGCGATCACACCGCGTCCTTCAGCGGAGTGTTCGAGGACTTCATCGCGCAGTGCGCAGTGCTGGGTCGCCGATCTACGGACCCGATGCTCTCGCGCTTTCCGACGTTGACGCCGGAAGTCTTCGAAGGACGTTATTCCGACGACAGTGTTCGATTCTTTCCAGCGGGTGCGCGGTTCATCGAGCTGCGTTTCGAATCGGGTGCTCCAGTCGAAGCTCGCGCGACCAACGGTGCGGCGGAGCTTCAGATCATTGCTGTGCTCGTCGCGGGCGACCGTGTGCTCTCCACGACAAGGGGGATAGGCACGCTCTCGATCGCAGCGACGACAGGTGCGGATCGCGTGATCCTCGGCATCGTCGACTCCCGTCCGACAGGGATGAGTCGCGTTGGCGGAGTCTGTGTTGACGCGACCGGCGTTGGATGCACGGCGCCTCCAGCGGCTGATGCGGGTGTCGACGCCGGCGGGAGATCATCCGCCGATGCCAGCGTCGTGCCTCCCGTGATGGCGCCTGGCGGTTGCAGCGTCAGCCGCGTCCGACCGATTCGCTGAGCCGGCCGATCAGGGAGGTGTGGCTTTCCACGCTCCGGTGATCTTGTTCCACGCGGGATTGAGCTTCTCGCGCGTAACGGCCACGACGTGGAGCTTGAGAATCACGCGTGTCACGAGAGACGTGCGAATGAAGCGAGCATTGTTCCCCTGCCGACGCTCGAACACGGCCTCGGTGCCCGGTCTCGGAAGCGGATACGTCAGCTCCATGTCGGCGGGTGTTCCCTTTTGCCCGCCCGTCAGGCGTGCGCCAAGCAACGCATGACGCGAGTCGATCTTCTTCGACACCACGGAGCGCACTTCGATGCACGTCATCTCCCAGTCGACTGCGTAAACGTGATTCTCAGTCCAGACCTCGACTGCGGCCACGCGACTCGTGTGCTCCTCTGGTGTCGAGTACACGAGCTCGCACTCGATGAATGGATTGAGCGCGCTCGCCGTCGTGACATCGGACATCCCCGGAAGCGGCGCGGGCGGTTGAGAGGGCGATCGATCCGGGTGCGTGACGTCGGCAGGGGGCTTCAACATGCGCTTGGGCACGTCCGACTTCCGCTTCTCGAGCTTCGAGGCTTCGCTCGGCGGCGCCTTCACATCCACGCCGTACATTCTCAGCGTGGGAGCGTTCGGTTTCTTGGGGGACATTCGTCCGCGAAGCTAACACCGCGTAGGTGTGCGCGGGAAGCGCACTTGCAGATCGAACCTCAGTTTACGCACGCCACGGCGCAGTCGCCGAAACAGTCTTTGCACTGATTTCGCTGGCAGTTGTTTCCAGTGCAGCTGTTGTAGTCGCAGTTGCTGCCGCCGTTGCCGCCGCAGTAACCTGCTCGGCCGTTTACGCTGAGAGGGCCACTCGTACTGCAGTAGAACGTGGTTAGAACGCAGGCGCCGTTCGCCGCCGCTCCTTCGCAAATCTGTGTTGCGCCAGGCGATGCTGCCGGCGGGTCGTTCCAGAACTGCCCATGGCAATCCGGGTCGGCGCAGTCCACGAGGTTGTCACAATCGTTGTCGGTGGTGTCTCTGCAGGAGGTCTCGTTGGTCCCACCGGGGCAACGACACGTGCCGCCTGAACACGTACGGCCGTTCGTTCCGCACGTGCGCGAGTTGCAGTCTGCATCACTGCAGTCGACAGCCGTGTCGCAATCGTTGTCGAGTCCGTCTCCACAAAGCGTCTCGCTCGTTCCGCCCGCACAGCGGCACGATCCGCTTGAACACGTGCGGCCATTGCTCGCGCAGGTACGTCCGTTGCAGTCCGAATCCACGCAATCGGGCTGACCATCACAGTCGTTGTCGGCGCCATCGAGACACGAGGATTCCGTCACGCCGCCTGGGCACGCGCACGAACCGCCCGTGCAGACGCGGCCGTTGGCGCCGCACACGCGCGTGAAGCAATCAGAGTCGCCGCAGTCTGCCGTTCCGTCGCAGTCGTTGTCCATCCCGTCGTTGCACGCGAACTCGGTAGCCCCTCCGGGACACGCGCACGTGCTCGCTGAACAGGTGCGTCCGCCACCGCCGCACATCCGTCCGCTGCAATCTGCGTCCGCGCAATCGACCTGCCCGTCGCAATCGTTGTCCGTCCCATCGGAGCACAGCGTCTCGCTCGCTCCGCCCGGACACGCACAGCTCATCGCTTGGCACACACGTCCGCCAGTACCGCACGAGCGGGTTGCGCAATCGGTGTCCGCGCAATCCACTCGCATGTCGCAATCGTTGTCCATCGCGTCCGAGCACGAAGTTTCCGTATTGCCGCCGGGGCACAGGCATCCAGCCGTACCGGCCATGCAACACGTCCCGCTCGCGCACGCACCTGTCGTGCAGTCGGTCGTCTCATCACAGCTCGTGCCGGTGGCGCCGTCCGCGATACACAACCCGTTGTCGCAGTGCGCAGAAATAACGCAGAGGCGATCATCATCCACGCCGTCGCGTACGCACGAAGTGGCGCACCGGGTTCCGGCTAGGACCCCATCACACGTGAAGTTCTCGCAGCTGGCCGCGGTAACCGCGCTACACGTGCGCGCTGGTGTACACGTCGACGCTGCCGTCGTTTCGAAACGCCCGCTACTGGCGGCGGCTCCGCAGCGTGCCGGGAGGCATTCGGGAGAGCACGTAACCATCGCGTCGTTGCCAGCACCGCCTTCGCTTCCGGGGTTCGAGCCAACATCGGTCCGCGCATCGGACCCGAGCGTCGTGTCGGTCCGCGGTGCGTCGCGCAGGAGCAGCACATCCGTGCTGGCTCCTTGCGGGTCACTCGAGCCACTCGCGCAACCGAGCGTGTTCCAACAAAGCATGAAGATTGCCCACGCGTGTGAGCGGTTAAGAACGAATACAACAGGCATACTTCAGCGCCAGCGTACGGTCTCCGCAGCGCCACGCACAACAAGGTTCTGATTGAGGCCTTCGGGATTCGACAGGAAAATCCCACCGCGCGACGAGGCAAACGCGACCATCCGGCAATCCGGTGAGAACGCTG
>CAZWQH010000296.1:0-6439 GCA_964635815.1 uncultured Sandaracinaceae bacterium | reverse complement strand
CGATAGCCTTCCAGTACTATGTTCTTCTCTCGAAGCTCACTAAAGATCGTGTGTCCCAGTGCCTGGAATAGAACTTCTTCGTCACGGATCTTCCCCGGCTTTGCTCGGTCGACGTGCGTGTCGTCGCCGATGCGTTTAACGATAAAGTGACGATGCACGTGCAGCGGGTCGACCATGAATATCGAGTGCGTTGCATATACGACCTTCCGGGTGTTCGAGAGCCGAATTAGCTCGTCGCGCATCGCCTTCGCGGCGGTGGGATGCAGACTCAGGTCCGGCTCGTCGTAAAGCACGAGTGAATCCGACCCGTGCGCGCACGCTTTGCGAATGGCGACAGCAGCCAGAAAACCCATGAAGCGACGAAAACCCTCGCTACGTGCGTCCAAGCCGAACGTTCGGCGAGAGTCTTTCACATCGACCTCGATTTGGTCACCGTTCACATGAAACGTGATGTCGACTCGTGCTCCGTCCCAAGCGAGGTGAAGACGATCGGTGATCACGTTGCCAATGCCATCGAGCAGTGCGTTCCGGCGCGTGACGTTGGTTGTCATATCGTGCACCGCCTGACGAACGTCGGGATATCCAGCAAGGTCGAACACCGCTTTCAGATCCGGATTGATGTCGGGGTTTGCAGCGAATTCCGACAGGTTCGTCTTATTTGTGAGTGTGCTGCGCGAGTCGCAACGCCAGTAAACACACGAGGCGATTCTTGGTCGAAGAGCCAACTGAAGTTTGGATGCGAACAGTGCGTGCTGCTCGGGGGTGACCGGTACCATGCGCATCCCGTCGTCACCGAACGTCGACCCCGGGCGGCTGCTCGCAACAGTGTTCCCGCCCATCTCGGACGGTTGCGCACGGTCGCTCGGCTCCTGTCGCGTGGTCAGTACCGGTGTCTGGACGTGCAGTTTGTCGATCGAAGGTACTTCGATCGCACGCCTGCCGTGGGGAACAGGAACGACATACGCAACTTCGTCGAGCCACTCAGATAGCGCCATCGGCGCGTCACCGCCCGTGACGTACACGTCAGGAAGCCCTTGGCTCGCTAGCTCTCGGCCTAGATGAGTTTTTTCCTCATCGCTAAGGCGGTGGAAAAACCTTACCTGTGAAATTTGGTCGGCCGAATCGTTCACACGTCTGAAGCGTACGTCTCCTTCCGACACCTCCGTGCTCCCATTGAGCAACGCGAGCGCTCGCAGCAGGTTGCTTTTTCCACCTTCGTTCTTGCCGATCAAGATCGTGCAGTCGTTCTCCTCGAGGTCAATCTCGGCGCTCTTGATTGATCGGAAGTTGCGAATCTCTGCGCGGATCAGTCTCACGGTGCCCTCACACGCGAAGCCGTACCACGTGGTTCGCGTTGCCTACCAGCTGTCATCGGGCCACTGACGAGGACCTACGCAGTCGCGACGCGAGCAATACCCGTGCGATTGCGGCATTTCGTCGATTGTTAGAACTCGGTTGAGCGCTCAGCAATCTCTGACTCATCGCCGCGGCGCGCTAACCCTTCAGGGAGCGCAGAGCGAGTCGAATGCCGCCGCGGGTAGCAGAGCGAGAAGCTTCGATGAGCGACTGCCGTGGGTTCTCGAGATCAAAGATCAGCAAGTCCCCAGCGTCGCATTCTAAGCGCTTCGCGAGGGCGAAGAGTACCGGAACCGACGGCACTCGCTTTCCGGCTTCGACCTGCGAGACATAGGGCTTCGCGAGGTCGCAGTCCCAAGCGAGACGCTCCTGCGTAATGCCGGCTTCTTCTCGGAGCGCACGGATCCGGGCGCCGATTTGTCGCGCTAGCGCGTCGGTGGCCGGCTTTCGCGGCATCCCTTGACGCTAGAGAACGAATCGGGTTTGCTGGTTAGCACTGAGCTAACTTCGGTCAGTGACGATGGAGGGGTTCCAAATGGGTGTGAGCGGAACGTTCCGTATTTCGAGAGTTTCGAGAGAGCAACGATGACCCGGAAGGTCAAGGTCTTCTTAGGTGCAGTCTCGGGGCTCTTCATCTTGTGCGTTCTCTGTGTCGTTCTCAGAATGCGGACGACGTCTCAGGGCGCGGCGAACGTATCAGCGTCCGCGGGGGCGGCTGCTCTGACTGCCACGCGTCCTGTGACAAACGAGACCGCGCCGCCCGACGATCGATACGAATCAGTGCTGAATGAGCCGTTCGCAGTAGGCGATTTCTCGTACGTCGTTCGATCTGTTTCGCGCTTCAATAAGATTGGTCGTGGTCCGCTCGCCCGCACCGCTTCCGAGGGGGCGAAGTTCGTCATCGTTGACTTCGACGAAACGAACAACGGCAACGAAACTGCCACGGTGACGACGAGCGCGATGCAAATCGTTGCCGATGGAAAAACGTTCCGTGCGTCATCGAACGCGATGACTGCACTTGCGATGAGCGGACGAAACGAGCTCTTGCTTGCCGAGCTGCAACCCGGTTTGGCGCATCGAGGAAAGGTCGCATTCGAGATGCCTATTCACGCGGCGGACGGATTCATGGTCCTCGTCGTGCCCGAACGAGGAGTGCTCGGACGCCGGAGGCAGAGAGTGGCCCTGGACACGCGCGCACGGGCTGAGGCCGGTCGCGTGTTTGCCGAAGCCATCGGTGCCGTGCGTGACCTGAAGGAAAACGAGACGCCGAGCGTTGGACTTACGGAAGCAGAGCAACGGACCCTCGCGAATGGTCGCTTGGCGGAGCTGGGCGCGGCGTTTCGAAGTCTCGACCCACTGATGTTGAGCCAAACCGAAGAAATGAGCGTTGCGCGCTCGGATGGCTTTTACGTGGTGACGTTCTCATGGCACCCGGACCATCAGCCGTCGAATCCGAATAGCGATCCGACCATCGCGCTGCGCACTCGATACTGGAACGGAGCGTTTCGGCTCATTGACTTCGATGTGAAGAACCACGTCGTGGATCCTGCCGTTGCGACTCAGCCCCCTCCATGAGATTTCGCCTTCAGGAAGAGCTTGTGGAAGGTGTCCATCTCCTCGTCGGTCAGTCCTGAAAGATCTAGCTGCTCGGATTCTTCGGCCGGCGGGGGCGCATTCGGTGCCCAGTCGTTTCGAAACCGTCTTTCCAATACCGCCAGCGCCGCGCGCCAATCCTTCTTCGCTGACGCATACAACCGCGACACGTAGAACTCGTTCGCCTTTGTCTCGGCGATTGTGATTCGTTGCAGGTAGTCCGCGTACGGCTCGGCCCCAGCGCGCGCCTTCTGCTTCCAGAGGTGCCAAGTCGATTCGGAGATCCCGCCCAACCGAACGGCCGAGGCGATGAACATCCCTTTCTCGATCCCGCGACAGATTTGCTCGATGGTTTTGTCTGTGAGCTTGGTCGGTTCTTGCGGCATATCGGTGCGTTTGGCTCCGAGATCATGAATGCGCGAGTGTGCTGAGAAAGGCAATCGAGCATCGCCGAAAAATACAGGCCCGCACCCGTTTCGCGATTGGGTGACCGCCTCGTGTTACGCGCCGCTGACGCCTGCGCGTTTCGCATTGGATCCACGGATGATTTCTCGGTGTGGCTCCGGGTACAGCGCCCGGTGCCAGCAAGCCGGCCGTTCTTCGGATTTCGCTACTCAACACGCTAGCCCTTAAAGGCGGGCGTAGCGGTGTAGCGATTCGAGCCGCCACGCCGTAGCGCTACGGTAGCGATGTAGCGGGACCTTCGCACCACTCTGCGTCGAGGAGTTCCCCGGCGAGAGCAACGGAGGTCGGTTCGACCACTTGGTATGGCTTGCCCCGTCCGCCAACGATCAGTTTGTGCGACAGCAAGTACCGGACGGCACGGTTTCGGATTGTTTGCGCACCGCCCCCGACGTCAGTGAGATGGTCCTGCGTCGAGATGACACCTGGATTGCTACGGATGTACGCCATCATCCTGCCGGCGGTCGCACGTACGCGTTCTTCGCTACGTTCTGCATATACGGCGATGCGCTCGGGCTCATCGTCTGAGGGCAGCTCGATTTCCTCGAACTTGCATCCGACGCGGCGCATCCGAAATTCCCCCAAGTCTCCCAATCGTGATTTCAAGATCGTGGCGTGTACAATGAGCTCCGACGACTGCTTCTTGCTCACCCGTTCCAGCGCGATCACCACGTCCGCGCCGTACTCGAGAGCACCTGATTCTTTCAAGGAATCCAGTCCCGCCCGTTTTCCGTTTCCGTAACCTCCTCGATTCAGCTCCGAGATTGCTATGACGGTTGCGCGATGTGACACGGTGACTTCTCTAAGCGCCTGCATGCGTGCGTCGAGCTTCTCCTTGACGCTCTTTTCCCCTGTCTCGCCGACGTCGCATGCGAACTTCGCGGCCTGGATGGAATCGACGAAAATCACGCAGCGCGAGTTGGAGGCTTTTGCTTTGGCGACAGCGAGAGCGCAGATCTCTTCAACTGTGGCTCCGTCTTCGCGCGTGTCGCATACCCTCATGTTCGAGAGCGGTTCTAGGCGTATCGCGACGTCCTCCCACGCGGGTCCGCTTTCGTTCACGTCCTCGTCCTCAAGTCGCCAGCGCTCCTGCCCGAACATCTGGCCGACACGTGAGAGGATTCCGTCGCGAGGCTCGTCCGCGGCGATGTAGGTGACGTCCATGCGATGTTTCCCTCTGCTCCCGTGTTGAGCCATCTCGAGCATGAGGAACGTCGCGATCCCCGTCTTCGTCACCCCGGGTCCGCCAGCGAGGATGGCCAGCCGTGAGGTCTGAAGGCCGCCGCGCAGCAAACGATCCAAGGGAGCGCATCGAGTGGGAACGCGCTTGTACTTGCCGGGTAGCGCCCGGCAGATGGCCGGCATATCAGGCTCAACCATCCCCCGGGATTTGTTCGTCTCAACAGTGTCAGCGTCGACTGGTGCAGGCATCGGTTCTCCTGCGCGGTCTAGTCGCTGTCCGTTTTTTACAACCTCGCCAGCGTCCTTCACGACGACGCCTGTGGTGGTCGCCAGCGTTCGAGTTTCACCGCGGATGACATCAAGCTTTCGGCGATTCGCGACGCGTACCGGTCGCCTGCGTCGTCGCTGTCGGTAGCAATGACGGCAGTGACGGGTGGGATGCGGTTAGCGAGCTCTTGAGTCCAGGACCCAGAAACGATGCCGAGCGTCGCTGGGCATGATTCATCGGCGTCGCTAGTGCTTGTTGCCCACAACAGATAGTCGACGTCCCCCTCCGCGATCACGATGCGAGTTGAGTCCGCGGAGACGCACCGTCCGCCTGAGAGTAGCTGTCTGGCCCATTCGTCCGCGAACACCAGTCCTGCGCGGTTATAGAGGCGCGGCGAGACGCTCTTCGGGCGTGCTTCTCCCACTGCTCGCGCGGCGAACGAACGATGCTCCCCGCGTGCGTCAAACATCGGGAGCAACAGCAAGTGAAGAGTGCTCGTCCACGGAAGCCCTTCTGTCCGCGCCCAATTGGGGACACGGCGATCCGGACGAATTGCGCGCGCCAAATCGCGCTCAGCGACAGCCTCCGCGTCGATGCCTCGACTCGTCAAGTATCGACGCACCGACAGGACGTCCGTGACAGGTGCCGACTCGTCCCAGAACGTTTCCACGTCTGCTTCCGGTGGATAGACCGGAGGCGAGGGAGGGGGACTTGGTTCACGAGTTCTCGGCGACGTGAACGCGAGATCCCTCCCAAACCATTCGAAGACTTGCCGCTGCATCGATTTCTCCAGATCGCGAAATCGTTTTCCGCCTAGCTGGAACGACACGAGGTCGAGCGCATCGCCACTTGCTGCGCATGGGAAGCAACGCCAGCCGTGCCCGTCCGCAGTTACTCCGATAGCTCCGCGACGCTCGCCTGCTGTGCTTCCGTTGCGCCGCTCACGACCACATGCCGGACACGGGGAGATCCATCCGCGCGAACTGCTGCCCCGCAGCGACGTCTTGAGTCCGAGGCGCACCGCAATCTCAAGGACGTTGAGGTTGCGCAATCCATCCAGCGCGCTCATTTGGCCGCCCCTGATGCAATCCAGTGTTCGAGTTCCACGCGACGATACCGCCTCGCTCGTCCTACGCGATGCGCTGGCGCCGACAGTCGTCGCAGCGTTCGCACATGACAGCCCGCGAGTGCCGCTGCGTCACGTTCGTCTAACCACTCCGTGGCCTTCGCTTGCATCGCCGCTAGGGTCGTCACGTCGCGGATCGCGGCACGAACAATTTCCTTCAACTGCTCCGCGGACAGAGCGAGCACCACGAGTTCAGAACTCATCGCGAACCTCCGGCCTTCGGCAACTGCGCCAGAATGATGCGATCCACTTCGGCTCTCGGAATGCGTACCGACCGTCCGAATCGCACCACGCGAAGCTCTTGATTCGCGATCATTCTCTCGACCGCTCGCACTGTCCGACCAATCGCGACCGCGACTTCTTCTTTCCGACATAGACATCGATCCAAGCTTGCCTCCTGTCGGACCTGTTCCGACGAGGCGTATGTGCGATCCACGGAGGCCCTTCGTCGC
>CAZWQH010000295.1:0-6453 GCA_964635815.1 uncultured Sandaracinaceae bacterium | reverse complement strand
CGGTCACCGTGAATGTCGGAGGGGAACTCGCCGCGCGCTAAGGCGAGGTACGTGCTGCGGTACGGATTGCTGCGCACGGCTTCATCGGGGCGCGCGCGTTCGGTAAAGATGTACGGCGTCCACGCTTCGCCGAGATCCACCAGCACGAGATGATCGTCGCTCGCACGCGCCGCGTCCGTCATGCGCTTGAGCGCTCCGTTGACGTAGAGCGGAACCGGGCGCGCCATCGGAGGAGGGCGACTGTCGGTCTTGGTCGGCGGTACTGGAGGGACGACTGTTTCTGCGACGACAGGCTCGGTTGGTGGCGAAACGGCCTTCGGTCCGCAGCCTGTGCTTATCGCGCAGAACAGCAGGACGGCGACCGAGATCGAGAACGTGGGATTGGGGTCCCGCGCGGAGTTATGAAAAGTGCTCACAGCCATGTGTATGCGATCCGTGTTCCTACCCCAGGTCGACCATGAAGACACGGTTTTCTGTGTGTTTCCCCTTGCCACACGAGCACTGACGTCCAATCTACGCCGCGTACCGTGTCCTCATTTCCACGCCTTCTGGTCGCTCTCTCTCTGGGGATTCTTGCCGTCTCGTCCGGCTGTTCAACCTCCTCGCCCGCCGTTTCGGATGGCGGTATCGATGTCGTTCAGACTGCTGCGGACACCGGCAACAGCACGCCGGACGTTCCGAGTGCCGCGGCCGACGTCATTCGCCGTCCGGACTTTCCTTCCGGTACATGTGGTGATGGGGCGCCGACTCTCGACGAAGAGTGCGAGGACGGGAACAACGACGATGGCGATGGCTGCAGCGCGGACTGCAAGCTCGAGCGAGCGTGCCCGAGTACACGAGTCTCTGCGATCTCACTCGGCGCGCGAATTCACGACGACACGCGCGGCGCGGTGAGTCGGGCCAACGCGCGTTGCGGTGGTGGTACGAGTCCGGACCTCTTCTACACATTCCGCCTGGACGTGGAGTCGACGGTCACGATTAGTACCGACTTTCCAGGCACGACGTTCGATACGGCGGTCTACGTAAGACGCGTCTGTGCGGATCGAGCCTCGGAAATCAATTGCGTATCCGATGGCGATCGCGGCGACACCGTGCGCGCGCTTCTCGCGGCAGGTGAGTACTACGTCGTGGTGGATGGCGTCGAAGGCGCTGCGGGTGAGTTCGACCTCCAGGTCGATGCGATGCCGAGGATCCCCGAAGGCGGGAACTGTACGATTGGCTCCCCGTCTTCGATTTGTACGACCGGGACCGTTTGCCTTGCGGGCGATGGCGGCTCTCCTCGTTGCATCGGCGGCTCGCAAGCCTGTGCGTCTCGCGTGACCGTGCTCCCGTTCGGCATGGGTGTAAGCGGAACCACGATCGACGCTCCCAATGGATACGACCCGCTCTGCTCGGAGGGTGGAGGGGGAGACAAGACGTATCGTCTCGATCTGCCCTCGCTCGGCGACGTCAATGTGCGACTCGCGCCGGGTTCTGACTTCGATGCGGTGCTCGAAGCTACAACGGAGTGCGGGAACACGGACCGGTCGGTTGCGTGTCTCGACGCGGAGGGAGAAGGAGACGCGGAGACTCTCGATCTCCGAGAGGTGTCCGGCTCGGTATTCGTGACGGTGGATGGCTTTGGCACCGAAGGGGTCTTCACGTTGCTTGCAGGCTTCCGCCCAGTCGCGGGCGCGGGTCAAGAGTGTGATCCGAGCGGTCTCGCTGACCGATGCATCACGGGCTATGGCTGCGCTGCGCCGAGTGCGCTCGCCTCGGACGCAGGTGTGCCTGCTCCGGATGCGGGATCTCTCGATGCGTCAACGCCGAGCGCGGATGCGAGCTCTCGGCGCAGCGTATGCGTTCCTGCGAGCGAGCTGCTTTGCATGGCGGGCACACCGGTGCTTCCGACCGTTTCGCCGATTCGCGGAACTCTTCCGACGACCGCGTCACTCGCAGAGGCGCGCTGTTCCGCAGCTCCTCAGCACACCGGTGAAGCTCAGTGGCGCGTCTCGGTGGATCGATCCTCCGTCGCGCAGTTCTTGTTCGACGTGGGCACCACGGGATTCACCTATCTGAGGTCGACTTCGTGCGACGTCTCGCGCGACGAGCCATGCACCGCGTTGAGCGTGTCGGGCACCACCGTGCTCGGATACAAGAACCTCGAGCCTGGCGACCACTTTCTCTTCGCTGACGGCGTCGGTGCGTACACGCTCACGCCACGAGTTCTGACTCGACTGGCCAGCGGCGCGGAGTGCGACGTTTCATCGACGAGCGCCCGTTGCGGTGTCGGCCTCGCCTGCCTACGTCATGGCTCCGAAGTCGCAACGACGTGTCAGACCGTCGAAGATCTCGAAGATGTCCCCGGAAACGGGACGTTCTGCAACGCTCAGGGACCGCTTGGTGGCAACGCGTTGATCGCAGGCGTTCTCGATTCCGCTCCTCGAGTCAACGACTACGACGTGTATCAGATCGAGCTCACGCGAGCGTCAGCGCTCAGCGTTCGCACGAGCAACGGCGCTGGCGGCTGCGATGCCGATACGCTGGTCGACATTTTCCGTGGCGTGGAGTGCGCCACGCTCGATGGTGGTGGCACCCCTACGCCTCTCGCCGTCGCCGGCATGGGCGGTGGCTGCGTATCGCTCAGTCCCACTACGACGCCAGCGCTCGCATCGCTTGCGGCGGGTGCGTACTACGTGCGCGTGCGTCCGGGTGGTACTCGTCGCGGGTACTACGAGCTCCTGATCACTTCGGATTGACGATGCCTCATTCGACCTGATCGCGGCTTACGGCTTCCTTCAGGCTCGTCATGTACCGAAGCGTACACGTCCTCGCCCTCAGTCCAGGCGCGCTCGCGCTGAGGTCAAAGCAGGCACCGTCAAGGAGTTCGCGGTTGATCGCTACTTGCCACCGTCGACGTCGATTGTCTGCGCGTTCAAGTACTCGCACTCGATGCAGAACTTAACAGCCATCCAGATGTCTTCGGGGACACCGATGCGGTTGACGAGGATCTTCTGAACCAGCATGTCGCGAGCTTTTTGATTCATGCCCTGCGTCATCGGTGTTTCGACCATTCCCGGAGCAACGGCCGTCACGCGGATTCCGAACGGAGCAAACTCGCGAGCCCACGTTACTGTGTTGGCGGCGAGCGAAGCCTTCGCAGAAACGTAGTTCGTTTGTCCGCGATTTCCATGCCGTGCAACGGATGAGAGGTTAACGATCACGCCGCGACGTTCAGCCGAAGCCATTCGCGAAACGACTTCGCGGACCATCCAGGTCGCGCCCGCAAGATTGACGCGAATCACGGCGGACCACTGATCAGACGTCATCTTCGTGATTGCGCCGGTCTCGCGGTCTTTCTTCACGAGCAGGCCATCGCGCAGAATACCTGCGTTGTTGATCAAGCCATTCACGCCGCCGAGTGTGTTGTCTGCCCACTCCACGAACTGTCCGCATTCCTCCTCGTCACCAACGTCAAGCTTACGGGTGTGAAGCTTCCCGCTGCCTGTGACCTTGCTCTGCAGCTCCGCGAGGCGTTCCGTGTTCACGTCACCGACGGCGACGTGCGCGCCCGCTTCCACGAGACGCTGAGCGAAATGCGCGCCCATGCCCTGGGCTCCGCCTGTGACGATTATTCGTGCGTTCTTCAGTTCCATGGCGGGCTCTAGCACGAGTGCTCAGTGCTTGCGGGTCGGGACCAGGAGTAAGTTTTTCGCAGGAATCGGCTTCTGAACCTAGACTTTCGCCGTGGATTCGACAGCTCTCCCATTTCCTCTCCTGCGCGGTGTTGATGTGCTCGGGCCTGCAAGCAGCCCTCGCGGTGTTGATGTGCTCGGGCCTGCAAGCAGCCCCCGCGAGGATGCTCGCGCGAACGAAACCGAGATCGGTGTCGAAAGCGTCAGCCCCAACGCGCCTGCACTTGCATTGGCGAGCATCGCCACCACTCGCGAAACTCTCGGCAATCAGTCCGGAGACGGGCACACGCTTCGTCGCGCGTACTTCGAAGCACGCGAAGCCGTTCGTCAGCACCTGGTCATCGTCACCGGCGATGCGACGCGTGCTCGCACGGTGGTGCGAGACCTCGCCACGGCGATTGATGAGTCCACTGGACGTGATGGTGCACCGTCGGATCGAGCGTTTCTCTTCAAGCAGGCTCGCGATGCCGCGTTCGCGTCGGGATCACGTGCGCTGAGCTCGGACGACCGAATCGCGTGGCAGGATCCCGTGCTCACTCGTCGTTCTCGCACTCGCGCAGTTTCCTACTGCGTCGCGCTGAGGAGGCTGCGGACCGAGCTTCCGGCCAGCGCTCGCGAGTTGCTCGACTTGGTGCATGCGAGAGAACTCACGTCGCACGAAGTTGCGTACGTGCTCGCACTTGCGGGCGACGATGTTCCGGAGGGACTTGCGATCGCAGAGGTGCACGCTGCACGAATTTTGCGCGCGGAGCTGGGGCGTGACGCTCCGGACGTGGGCTTGGCGATGCTCGACGCGTTTGCGGTTTCTCGTGACGACGCCGTTGCGCAGGTCGAACCGATGGCTCCGGGAACCATCCTCGGCGGTCGCTACCGAATCGATCATCGAGTTGGGGCAGGAGCATTCGGCGACGTGTATCGCGCGGATGATTGCGAAGTTGCCGGCCACACAGTTGCTCTGAAGATTCTGCACGGGCCAGCGCATACGCAGGTCGCCAAGGAGAACGCCCTTCGAGAGCTGCGCCACATCGCCGCGGTTTCGCACCCGTCGATCGTTCAGTTCAAGGATCATGGATGGCACGAACACCGACTCTGGTTCGTGATGCCTTGGTATGTTGGCGAAACCCTCGCACAACGGATCGCACGCTCGCCGCTGACTCGCGCGGAAGCCCGGGACATCTTTGCGCCGTTGGCCCGAGCTCTGGAAGCGATGCATGCCTCTGGTGTTCGCCATCAAGATGTAAAGCCAGACAACATCTTTCTGGCCAAACTGCCCGGCGGAGCAGTCTTGCCGGTCCTCCTCGATCTCGGCGTGGCGGCAAGCGATGCGGATCGCCTGCTTGCCGGAACACCGACGTACCTAGCGCCAGAAGTCGCGGCGCGTTTCGTACGAACGCGCTGTGTCTCGTCTGCGCAGAGTCTTCGTGCTCGGGCCTGCGATCAGCCCTCGCAACCACAGGCTCTCGCGCCCTCGAACACTCGCTGGCTCGGGCGCCGAGACGTAGCGGCAGCAAACGCGCCGCAACGCTACGTGGATGCGCTCACGTCTGGCGTCGCGGCTAGGTCGGACGTGTTCTCCCTGGCCCTCTCGCTGCGAAATGCACTAGAGCCTGACACGCGTGAAGACGTCACCGGATCCGCTGTCGATCGGTTTATGTCGATGCGGGCTGAAGCCTCTCCAGAGCCGCCCGTTGCGCGCGAGATGAGGTTTCTCGCCCCGACCTTCCGAAGGTGGCTTTCGCGCGACCCGCTCGAACGGCCGTCCGCGGCGGAGCTTGCAGACGAGCTTCAGATTCTGACGTCCCCCGAGGAACGTCGCGAGCGCCGAATGCGCACGCTACGGTGGCTGGCACCACTCATGACCACGTTGATCGGCGTGTTCGCGCTCGTGGTTTGGATCTTTGCGGAACGCGCAGCTCGCGAATCTGCGGCAGCCAAGAACGCGCGAACGAAGATTACGAGTGTCGAACGCGAGCATCGTTCGTTGATGTCTGGATTCGCCGCACTCGAGCGACAGTTCTTCTCCAGCCAGCTTTCGCGCGACGAGCTCGCTTCTCGTCTCGCTTCCACCACGAGTCGCCTTGACGCCAGCGACCAAGCGTTGCGGCGGCAAATCGAGCACAACCAAACGGTAAACGTGTCGCTCACCACAGAGCGCGAACGTGCAACCGTACTGACGGGTCAGCTCGCCGCGGCGGAAGCTTCGTCGCGTGCCCTGGGGCAATCTCTCGCGGCGTTGACTGCCGAGCACTCGTCCGTGCGCGACACTCTCGCACGCACGCGGGACGACCTTTCGCGCGCTCAGGCGGAAATCGGTTCTCGTATGGTGGAGTTGACAGGTGTTCGACAACGACTCGAGCTGGCCGAAGCCGATGTCACGAAACTGAACGAGCACAACTCTGCAATCGACCGGCAAGCGGAAGCATTGCGAACGCAGGTGGAAGCGCTGCGCTCACAGACAGCGACACTTCAGACCGCACTCGACACCGAACGAGAGCATACGCGGGTAGAGCGCGTGGCTCGAGAGCGAGCCGAAACCCGCGTCGCGGATCTCCAAGCTCGTCTCGAAGAAAACGTGGCGCCTGCGCGAGCTTCAAGGAATCAGCGTCGCTCGAGTAGCTCGTCGCCGACCACACCGGCCCCGTCGATCGACTGAATCGAGGTCGTTTCTCCGTCGACGAGACGGAATCGAACCGCGTGCGGTGCGCCCCGCATGTGGCCCGACATTCCGGTGTCGGTATTGATGACCCGCCCCCCTCGAGCAACACCGATGACCGGGCGA
>CAZWQH010000294.1:0-6551 GCA_964635815.1 uncultured Sandaracinaceae bacterium | reverse complement strand
GTCTACCAAGAGCAAGTCATGCAGGCCGCGCAGGAGATGGCCGGCTACTCGCTCGGAGGCGCAGATCTACTGCGTCGCGCCATGGGCAAGAAAAAGCTCGAGGAGATGGCGAAGCAGAAGGAGACGTTCGTCACCGGCGCCGTCGCACGCGGGCACGCGGCAGACGATGCATCGAGCGTCTTCGACCTCATCGAGAAGTTCGCCGGCTACGGCTTCAACAAGTCACACGCAGCCGCGTACGCGCTCATCTCGTATCAGACGGCGTATCTCAAGACGCACTACCCCGTCGAGTTCATGTGCGCCTCGCTCACTGCGGACAAAGACAAGATCGACAAGGTCGTTCGCACGGTCGCCGAATCGCGCGAAATGGGAATCGTCGTTCTTCCGCCCGACGTCAACGAGAGCGAGATCGATTTCTCCGTTGTGTACGCACCGGCTCCGGACGCGTCCATCAAGCGAAAAAAGGACTCACCCGTTTGCGTCGGTGGAAAAGTTCGCGACCCACTTGGCCCGAAAATTCGTTTCGGCCTCGGAGCCGTCAAAGGCATGGGCAGCGCTGCGCTCGAGACTGTCTTCGAGTCACGCAACGGAACCAATGGCGGCGACAAACGCGCCTTCCGCGATATCTACGACTTCTGCGAACGTGTGGATGTCCGTCGCGTTAACAAGGGCGTGATGGAAGCGCTCGTGCAGTGCGGAGCCTTCGACGCTGTGCACAAGCACTTCAACGCTGCCCGTGCGCAGGTCTTTGCTGTGATCGACACCGCACTCGAGCGAGGACGGCGTCGAGCGCAGGAGCGTGACAGCGGGCAAACGAGCCTCTTTGGCCTGATGATGGCCACCGCTCCCGAAGCCGCCATGGCTGCCGAGCGACGGACGACTGAGTTCCCTGCTGTCGAGCCCTGGGATGTTCACGAGACCCTCGTTCGCGAGAAGCAGACCCTCGGCTTCTACATTTCTGGCCATCCGCTCGATCGATACGCGACGGAGTTGCGCCGCGTGGCGGACGGAACCACAGCGACCGTCGCCGGCATGAGCGATGGCCACAAGGCCCGCATCGGCGGAACGGTCGAAGGCTATCGTGAGCGTCCGACCAAAGCCGGGAAGAAGATGGCGTTCTTCTATCTCGAAGACGGCGTCGGTCGCGTCGAAGTCATCGTGCGACCGCGAGTCCTCGAATCCGTGAGCGAGACGCTCAAGTCCGGCCAGGTCGTTCTAGTTTCCGGAACGGTTCAGATCGAGGCCGACCGCGCCGCGCGAAGCATCGACGAAGAAGGAAACGAAGTTACTGTCGCCGAAGCGAAGCTCTTGCTTGAGGAGGTTTCCTCGCTGTCTTCCGCGGTACGCACGAGCACGCGATCGGTTCGGGTAAAGCTTGGGATTGACCGTGTCGATCGCGACAAGCTAATCGCGCTAAAGAACACCCTCACGCTGCACCCAGGGGGCTGTCCCGTAACGCTCGAGCTGCGTTCGAACGAACGTTGGTCGGTTTCGTTGCCCTCGACGGGCCTAAGCGTCGAGCCGTCTGAAAAGCTGCTGTCCGACCTCGAGCGCTTGTTTGGAGAAAAGGTCGCCGAGCTGCGCTGACCACGAAACTACTGGGCCGTGTGACCGAGAACCTCGCCAAAGGAACTCACCATGTCTCACCTCTTCACCGGTCTCATCGTCTTGTTCATCGCTGCCATCGTCATCGCGTCGGAGCTCGCGGGGGCTCGCATTACGCGCGGGGTTCTGGCGAAGCTGAACGACCCTATCTCTACCAAGCGCGCCGTGGCGGCTCGCCTGCTGCCGCTAGGTCTCCTGGGAGCGGTTACCGCCGCACTCCTCTCGCGAGGAGCAAGCATGGAGATGGTACGACTCGCCGCGTCTGCAGGCGTCGTGCTGATCGCGTTGGCATATCGCGCTGCAGGTCTCCGGTGGATTTCAATCGCTGTCGCCTACTTCGTCGACATGATCACGCGTGCTTGCTTCTGGTTGCCCGTCGTTGCGTTTGGAGCTGCGGACGCTTCAATTATTGGCCTGGCCTTCAGCTGCACGGGGCTACTGGTTTACTGGCTCACGATCCGGAGCGGAGATCCGCGCGAAGAGCCGAAGCAGATGTGGGCAACCTGAGCTCGCGCGGGGACGTTGACTTCAATGCAGCCGCATGATGGAAATGCGCGCATGAAAGCCAACGTCCTTCGATTCGTGATCGGCGCCGTTGTGTTCGGCGCGCTCTCTTGCGGCTCCAGCAACACCGCGTACTGCTGCTACAACGGGCGCTACTACCAGTGCCCCAACTCCGAGGCACTCAACGCGTGCACGGACCGCTGCACGCGCGACTCGAGCAAAGACTCGATGTGCACCAGCGGCCTCGACGTCTGACCAATACAATCGAAGCCTGGGGAGTTCGCTCACGCTGTTGTATCGTGACGGCGTGAACGAGCTCATCCGGCACGTGATGTGGATCCCTCGCGATATGACGCGGGCGCGTTCACGTCAGAACGCAGCCGCCATCGCCTTCTGGGGGTTCCTGGCTCTCGTTCCTCTGATTGCGTTCCTTGGATTTGCAGCGTCCCGATTTCTCCGCTCGACCGACCTCTCCGTCCTCAGCCGGATCGACGCACCGAAGGAAGTCCGCACGTATCTCAGCCACGAGATCGCGCACGTCTCCGCTTGGGACGGTGGCATCTTGGCCCTGGTCGCCGGTCTTGGACTGATGTGGTCGTCGCTTTCCGGTCTTCACGCCATCGTGGATGCTTTCGCAGCGGTTACGGGACGCAGCGCGAAATGGAGCGAGCTCCGTCTTCGCGCATTTCTCACGTGCTGTGCAATCGCGGGATTGTCCGTCGGGGCTGCCGTGCTCCTGCAGTTCAACGGCGTGAAGGGTTTCGAGGCGAACCCCTGGGGAGCGAAAATCGTTGCCCTGACCGCAACAGCAGCGTTCACCTACGTCCTCTACGCCGTCTCGGTACCCGGCCGCGCGCGTGTTCGTTTGCCCCGAGTCCCCGGCGTCATCACCGTGTGCATCGCGAACACCATTCTCGCGCGCAGCTTCGGATTCTATTTGCAGCGCGTCGGGCTCAACAGTGCGTACGGGGCAAGTCTTGCGGCTGTCGCGGCAACGCTCCTGACGCTCTACCTCTTCGCGCTCTCGCTGCTGTTGGGATTAAGCGTCAACCGCTTCACCTACCGGATCTTTCGTGTCATGCGGGTACGAAAGAAAGCGCGCATCGCGCGCACCGCAACTTCATGAACGCACGACGGCAAGAGCTCCTTGAACGCGCGGTCTCTTTCGAAGGTCGTTCGCTTGGCGATCTTGCGCAGGCAATGGGAACCGACCTTCCCGAGTCGCTACGCCGAAAGAAAGGCGCCGCAGGCGAGCTCCTCGAGCTCGCCGTTCTTCAGCGCCGCGCGCCCTCTTCCGCCCGAGTCGACGACGCCGTCTCCGGGATAGAGATCAAGTCCGTCCCTGTGGACGCCGCCGGAGCTCCGATCGAATCCACGTTCGTCGCCGCAGTTTCTTGCGAGGAGATTGCGAACACTTCGTGGAACGATTGCTCGGTGCGCGAGAAGCTCGCGTGCGTCCTTTGGGTTCCGCTCTTCGAACACGAAGCGCTCTCTTGCAGGGTCATCGGGCGAGCGCGGATCCGCACGCTCGATGCGAGAGTCGACGAGGCCCTCGCTCGCGATTGGGAACAGTTCAGTGATCGCGTAAATCTGGAAGGTCCCGCAGCGCTCACGGCACACCTGGGCCGATGCATGCAAGTTCGCCCGAAGGCAGCGAGCGCCTCCGTGACGCGCAGATCGGTTGACGCGGATGGAGTTCCGATCTTCATGAATCCTCGCGGGATCTATCTGCGTCGAACCTTCGTGAGTCAGCTCCTTGTTTGAGCGATGCGGCCGGTTCTCGCGCTCGCGGACTGACCACCTGTCAGTCGCAGTCTGATTCTTGCGCGATCTGGATTCAGCGAATCTACGGGCTGATTCAACAATCTGGCAGTCGGTGGCGGTTGGGCGCGCCACGGAGCCAAGAGAGGTTTGCCCAGGAACGTTCTTTGCGTAGGCCCATCCGAGGGATCATGAAAAACTTCGCGAAGCTGCACGGACTCGTTTGGTGTCTTGCCGTTCTGTGCGGGGCAAGCAGCGGTTGTCTCGGGTCCGCACCGTCGTACGACAACTCAGCGGAGAGCTCCGACGAACGCGCAGACGTGGAGCGCGCCGAGAGAACCACTGCTGCGTCGACCCGTGGCACCCCAGTATCGCACGACGGATCTCTCTTCTTCGAGTTTGATGGCTACACGCCCTTCGCGAGGATCAAGATTCCGAGCGCCAAGCCAACCAAGCGCGACTTCCGTCTAGAGCTGGACTGCACGTTCGCTCCGGCCGTTCGCATCGGGACGGAGCGCGTGATTCCGCGCGTCTTGGCGTCCGAAGAGGACGTTTACTACACGACCGCGATGCACATCGTGCGAGCAGGGGGCCCCCATCCGATTGAGCTCGACGTCACAAGCCAGAGCAACGGATGGTCGTCCAGCGCAAATGTCCCGCCGGCTGGTAGCTCGTGCATGCTGCGAACGAGCGCCGTTGCCCTCTTCGATTCACTGGTCGAATCGAGATGGGAATACTCCGGAGCTTGGGCGAGCTATGTAGACAAGGGCGTCGTCCTGAAGACGTTTCCCATGGCAGCCTCGACGGTGCGGAAACTCTCGGACAACGACGCCTCAACCGGTTGGACGCCAAACTCGGACGCATTGCTCTTGGCACACGGCGCCATGGCTGCGACGAAGTTGAGGATTCTTTTCAAACCATCACGAGTATTGAGCTGCCCGAACGTAACGGTCGGCGAGTACGGACTCCTACGGGTGAAGTTCCATTCGCTGATCGCCGAGGGAAGGAGATCCGGGGCACCGGGACGGGTGGAGTGCAACTACGACCTGATCGACATCTCCCGTGGCGCAACGACCGACGTACTGGTCGATGCACGCTATCTCTTCGGCGACGCGGCAATCCTCGAGGCTCACCTCTACGGCAGCCCCGAGGTCGAGTTTCACCACGCGGTGAGTCCATACATTGTCGTGCAATAGGTTGCTGGCGCGTAAGAGAGCAACCGCGGAGTGAGGATGGCACGCGTCCTCTGCGCGAATCGTGAGCCCTCACTAAGGGCTGGACTGCCCCAACTGCGTCTGAGGCCCGATTGTTCCAAGGAACGCCGCAGTACGAACCAGGAACTCGAGACGTGTTTCGTTCCGATCCATGGAGTGCCCTTCGTTCTCGGCGATCATGTATTGCACAGGAACGTTCCTGACTCGAAGAGCTCCGACGATCTGTCCCGACTCTGCCGTCGGCACTCGCGGGTCATTCGCCCCTTGATAGACGAACAGCGGATCTTGAATTTGATCCACCTGGTTCAGAGGCGAAATCGAATCGAGGAACTCGCTGTCGGTCTCGATCGAGCCGAACTCCTCTGAGAGCACCTGGCGAATTGCGCCGGTCGTGGTGGCGAAGAAAGAGCGCCAGTTGCTCGGGCCGACGAGGTCGATTCCGGCGGCCCAGATGTCCGCTTGGCGGGTGAGCGCCATCAGCACGAGATATCCGCCGTAGCTCCCACCGAAGATCGTAACTGGCGCACCTTGAGAACCACTCGCCCAGCGTCCCACCGTCGCTACGTCGTCGATTGCGACCTGCCGATTGTGGCCATCGTCCGCTCGCTGGTAGGCGCGCCCGTAACCCGTCGACCCTCGAATGTTCGGTACTACCCACCTGTAGCCGAGCGAGCAGAAGAAGGCCGCAAACGGTGAGTAGCCAGCAGACGACGACGCCGCAGGCCCGCCGTGAAACTCGACGATGGCCGCGCCGGCGCTGGAGCCCGTAGGGCTGAGAACGAACGCTGGGATACTTCCTCCATCGCGCGGGATATCGACCATCTCCACACGGATACTGGAGGGAGACGCCGTCGGTCGCGCCAGCAGCGGAGCGAGCTCGAGCGAGCCTCTCGGTCGTTGCGTAATCGAAATCTGAAAGGCGTCGCTCGGCGTGACTGGCGTCGTCCACGACACTCCGAGCTTCGTCCCGTCTGCACTGAATCCGCCGAGCCGGCCTGCGCCGACCGGAACGGTGATAGGTGCGATCGATCGAAGTGTGCGCCCGTCGAGCAAGAGCAGCTCATGGCGAGACCCGTTCAGGACGTGCGCTGCGACCTGACCGCTCCGCGAGACTTCGATGTCGTCGATCGTCGAAGTCGATCCCGTCGGAAACGAAAAACGGGCCGTTTCACGACCGCCGGGATCCAACGAAACGAGGATCGAAGCTTCGACGCCCTCCTTGTCATACGAGACGTACACCTGACGGCCATCGGCGGAATACTTCGCTGCGTGGATCGTGGCTTCTTCGCCTTCGGGTGGAAAGACGCGCCGCATCTGCGAGCGCGCGACGTCGAGCTCGAGCAGCACTTGATTCGAGAGCGTGTGCATCTCCACGAACAGCGCCCGCTCGCCATCGGGACTCAATGCCGCGAGTGAGCCCGGGCGTAGATGCGTGTACACCACGCGCGCGGCGCCGGCTTCGAGCCC
>CAZWQH010000293.1:0-6553 GCA_964635815.1 uncultured Sandaracinaceae bacterium | reverse complement strand
GATGCGTTCTTCCAAGCGCGAGCGAAGAAACAGTTTCGGTCCCGTGCCCGTAAAGATGTCCCAGCTCCACTGCTCCCAGAGGCGATGTTCGTCGGTCATCGACGCGTTCTTCGATGCCCACGACGGCGTCCACCCGTAACCAAGGTGCAGATACATGCGGTCCGCGATTCGTAGTCCGACGGATGGGCGCACGAGGACCCAGTATGGAGCAAAGGAGTCGTAGAAACGCCCGTGCACATCGAGCATCAACTGAAGGTCGCGGGTTGGATTGTGTACGACCGTCGCCGAGAGCCACGTGTGATAGCTCTCGTCGAGAGGATTCGCGCGCGCGGTTGATGCGAAGCCCATGGCTAACGCGGCGACCACGAATAGCGCCAAGTGACGAGGTGCTTTCATTTCTAACGATCTTGTGCGGATGCGACACGAGCAGACGAGCCGCTCTCAAATGTCTTTCCGGCGGCCAGCGTGCGTTGGCCTATCACGAGGCCGGGCAACAGCCCACCGACCACCAGAAAGAGGGTGAACACGAGCATTCCAAACGATTCATGCGGTCGCGCGTCGCCCGTCGAAGGCGCGATCGATCGCGGTCCCCAGAACAGCCGCGAATGCATTCTCAACGCGTTGACAGCGCTGAGCGCTGTCGCGACGGGAAGACCGATTCCGATGAGCGGATGCTCTGCGATGACTCCATGGAGCAAGAGATCTTCTCCGACGAAGCCGAGCGTTCCGGGAAAACCCACTAGCGCGAGCACGGCGATGAGGTGAAAGACCGCAAGGCGCGGAGCCGAAATCCCGAAACCGAGCGGGCGGTCGGCCGGCAGCCGCCCATCTTCGCTCGTGACGACGCCTGCGCGCGCTTCGAGTGAGCGATGAACGAACGAGAGCAGCGAGGTGCCGACGATAGCCACGAGCCAGAGGACGAGCGCGCCACGTCGTGCCGACGAGCTTTCGGAATCGAGGCCCGCGAGAATGAAGGCGCCTTGGCTGAGGGTTAGCAATCGGCCGATTCGTGTTGGATCCGAGGTGAGCAAGCCCACGCACGCCATGGCAACTGCGGCGACGATTCCGACGTTGGATGCGAAGTGCGCGATCTCCGGAACCGCCGCGTCGACTCGGCTCGCTCCGTAGAGCAGCAGAAATAGCCCGCCAAAATGAGAGTTCGAAAGCGCGAGGCGCGGAAGCGGATGCAATCGTCGCAGGCTGTCGTAGCCACCAACAGGAATAAACTTCTTCTGAAGCAGGATGAACAGCAGGCCGGCGGCTGCGGTCGCATGCGGGGCGAAATCGAAGTCCAACGCTACGATCACCAAGCATCCGAGCTGCCCAGCCAGACCTACTCGCGTGCTCGTGGTCGTGAACTTCCAATAGCGAACAATGACCAGTCCGAGCGCGCACGTGACTGCGAGGAGAAACTGAAAGGCGTTGGAAGACAGAGCTGCCGCGATGGTCGCGATGGCGATGACAGCGCCTTCGAAGAGCCCCCCTTTGAGGTTGGGGCGTCTCGCCGCCGCGATCGCGGCGAGGCCAAGGCACAGGGCGGATGCCACCGCGGGCAGAATGCGGGCTTCGAACGTCATCGGTCGCTCTCCTCAGCAAATTGCATTGAGCGCGTGGACGCAGCCGACGTTGCTGAACTCTTCGACCGCCAAGCAGATAGTGCGAGCTTTTCGATCGCGGAAGGTTCGGTGACGTGGGTCAGGGCCCAGCGATAGAACGCAAGCTCGAAGCGAGGCGGAATGAACCACGGTCTGCGCGTGGGAAGTACACCGCCGAACGCCGCTGCGGAGCGGTTGTGCTCTTGCAGCACGCTTCCAGCGAGCAGCAATTGCGCCGTGCGCATCACCATATGGAGCATGCAGTGCACCATGGCGAGCCGCGGGAACCCCGCAGCGATTTCGACGAACATCAACCCGATCTGCGCCTGAGAAGCCGCGGCCACGACACCTTTGGCGTCGGCGAGGACTCTTGCTGCGAGGGCGCTTCGCGCGGCGACCCACAGACCGGTAGCGGCGATGACGCTTCGTGCGACCACGCTGCTCTCGATCGCAGGCGATGCGCGTAGCGCCAGGAGGACACCGAGGTGAATCGCTGGACCTCCGTAGAACCACGCCGTGGAGGGGGTCGGGCCTTCTCCTGCCCCGTAGATCCATTTCGAGAAAGGTCCCTGGGATGCTTTGCCCCACGCCGCGAATACCAAGAGCGCGCCAATGAGCGCTGCATGCGTGAGGTTTGGAACCAGTCTGTCGATTCGGCTCGACCCAGCGGCGTGATGCAGAAGAACGACCCCGACGAGCATGCCGATATCAGCAATGCGATACGAGGCGAACGCTCGAAGTGCCGAGTTGGAAGGCCCCGAGCGCTGACTGAAGAATGCAATGAGGAGGCACGATGCGAGGCCAACCCATTCCCATCCAACGATCAGAACGTCGAGCGACGCGGCGAGAGCAACCACGCGAACTCCGAGGTTCGCCAACGCGAAGCAAAACCAAAAGCGCGCCCAACCGCGTTCTCGGTGAAGATACCTTCTAGCGAAGTGCGCGACCGTGACGCTCACAGCTTGAGCCACCCAGAGCCAAACCGACGTCAGGGGTTCCGCGCGGAACTCGATCTCGAACGCGTGGTCCCCGACCGTGAACCAGTGGGGCAACGCGACGTCGACGTTGCCGCCCTGCAGGGTGGCAACGCACAAGGCTGTGACGAGCGCTAGATCGATCCACAGCCACGGGAGCACGACGCGTGAGACGAGCGACTCGTTTGCATCGGCGCGGCGCGGCGCGTTAGTGACCGTGCTCCCCGTCGCTCCAAGAAGCCACGCGCTGACGCCGATGAGAAGTGGGAGCCCGCCGCTGAGCAACACAGATTGAACGAGATAGGAGACCATCACGCTGCTTTTCCGCCTATCCGCGCGTGATTCTGTGCTCTTGGCCGGAGGCGCGCGACCGGCAAGTGCGCGGTCGTGTTCGCATACATCGCCGAGCTTGGCGTTTCCGGAAGGACGGTTTCAAAGGTCACGGGTACGTATCGTCCGTTCTCGTAGGCGAGCGCGCCGCTCCCGTCCGGCAGAAGTGCGATGGGGCGAACCCACTCTTTCTCGAAGAGCTCGGTGACCTCTTGGCTCGCACGCATGGCGTTGTTCAACTGCTCTGGCGTGGCTTCGACGATGAGCAACAAACGCATGGGCTCATGGATCTCGACCGTTTGAAGCGGGAGTCCCGTCCGAAGGTCACTCATCGCTCCGTTCATCACGCCAATCAATCCGGTCAAATTGTGCGGGACCTTAGTGCCGCACCCGTAAGCCTCGTTGTCCACCGACGAGAAATAGTACTCGAGAGAAATTCCTGCGCAGACAGGCCCCGCTGCGCCAAGCAGCCCTCCGAGTGAGTTGCCGTCGGGGTCAATGGTCGGGTCGTACGAGATCAGGAACCAGCGACGGTCGAGAAAGAGGCCGCGTGTTCGCTCTCTGCGTCCAAAGAATGCCACTGCATTGCTCGCATGTCCGTACTCGGGACGCGCTTCGCCGATGTGTTGGCTCCGTGCTGTTACTTCCGCGAGCGCCGAAGCGGGGTTGGTAGGCCGAGCCTTGTTCGCGAAACGGCGAGTTCGTTCGAGCGCGTTGTCCGCGAGCGCCGCCTGCAGCGTCTTCTCGAAACCGGATAGTTGCGCCGAGAAGCTCGACGGAGCTCGGTCGATGTCAGCAAACCGTACCGTGTCGCTCGTCGTGTCGTGGTATCCACCGAGGAACCAAGTCGTTTCGGGGATGTCGAGCCCACGTGCGCGTAGCGCGCTGCGCACATCCTCGCGGTTGGCGAGATCAGCGATCAACCGAGCGTTCGGCTCGCCGCGGCGACCGCCGCACGCACCGCAGTTGTAAGCGCTCTCATGCGGATTGTTCTGGCACGTGGCGCCGTGACCTAGGAAGACCACCAAAGGAGCGAACCCGGACCCGAGACCGGCGGGACGCAAGAGGTTGTCGATCCGCTGAGCCGCTTCGTCGACGCTAAATCCGTGCAACCAAGATTCACCTCGCGCACTTTCGTGACGCGGAGCGCCGTCCTGCCGAGGCGCCGTGAACGATGTTGCCGGGCGCACGGTGGCGCTCGCGTTGCGAGCCGCAAAGAGGACCCTCCCAACGGTTCGAATGGCCAAGTCGATCGCGCTGATGAGCAAGCTCAACGCACCTGCCCAAAGCGTGCGACTTAGGCGTGAACGAAGACTGAGTAGCTTGGCATTGCGCTTCCAGCGTGTGATGTACGCCTGAGCCGGATCGCGCTCGGTCGCCGGCTGCTCGATGACGATGTGCGTTGGTGTCACCACGACAGGACAAAGCGAGTAGCTCTGATGATCCTCTAGCCCCTGGAAACGCATCGCCATTCCGTAGAATCCGGCGACTCCGAGCGTTTGTATCGTGGGGTCACGTTCCTCGAGGTGTCGTCGAAAGCTCTCCTCGCGCTCGTCGAGACAGCAGAATACTTGGGCGGACACAGAGGTTGCGCTTGGCTCGCCTGGTCGACGCTCGGAATCATGCGCCAGCAACGCGCCGACCATGCCGCGCGTGTGAGCAGCTTCGAACGCAAGGAACAGGTAGCGTCGACGAACGAATGAATCGTATTTCATGACCGAATCGACCAGCTCCGCGAACGCGTGCTCCGGCATCTCGGCCACTCGGGATGCGTCGAAACCAAGGAGCCGCGCCGCCTCGAAGACCATGAACGTCGCTGCGCGCCGCTCAGGCAGACTCAAGTCCACCTGCGTCGGTGCGCCCGTCGAAACGATCGCGCGCTCCCCGGACGGTGGCGCCGTGAACAAGAGCACCACTGCAAGGAAATCCATGAGCGCGGCTCTCACGCGAACATGCTCTAGTAGCTCGGGTTGCGCTTCGAGCATGGCGAACATGCCGGCGAATCCGCGGAAAGGCTTCAGGGCTTCCATCAGGAATGCCTCGAGCGCGCTCTCAGCAACACCGCGACGCTTGAGCTCTGCGGCTGCGAACTCGCTCGGGCTTCGTTCTGACGAGAGCACGTGTCGCGCGCTCATTCGTACGTCCCACCCGAAGCCGGTGATATCGGGACTGGTAGCGGCGATCAGCTCGACGGATGCTCGAAAGAACCCGAGATCACGATTGGGCATCGCCCACATCGCCGAGCCCTGATCGAGGTAACACGCGGCCAGGCGAGCCACGCTAGCAAAGTGCTCGCGCGCCATGCGTCCCATGTAGTCAAGCGCGGGAAGCGACTCGTCTCGTCGCAGTCGCGCTGCTTCACGAGCGCACCGCTCGGCGACCACATCGTAGAGCGCTGCAAGCTTGGGACTGACATGCCCGTCGCTGTCGCGCTCTTGGATGCGCTCCTCGTCGAGCAAGTACGCGATGGAACCTGTGTCGTGTGCGCGCGCGCCGGGAATCAGCAGGCTCTGCAGGAGGTCGTGATTCGTGACCCCACACGCGAGCGTCGAGAGGCGCACGCTTCCCCTCTGATGCTCTTGCAAGAGTACGTCTGCGACGTCCTCTGGGGTGATGCGCCCGATGCGCACCTCGTCGCGGAAACGTGCTTCGCTCCAATACGGCTCGGCGTCGTGCATATTCGCAGCGGCAGCGAGCGCCTCGTGGAACGGAAGGTGCTGCAGCGCGTGAAGCGTGTTGTGGTGAACGAAAACGTTGATGGGTCCCTGCGTCGGCAAGTAGTGGGCGATTCGATGCGCGACTTCGACTACCGCGTCTTCGTAGGTGCGCGCCGAGCCAGTCGTTTTGGGGTTGCTCATGGCGCTACGGCTCCCGCGGAAGCTCTCGCGAGGAGTGCTTGTGGCGGCTACTCGCGCGATGGCGGTCCAGACCCGCCACGATGAGTTCGCGAGCGGGCCATTCGGCGCCGATCCGCTCGAGCTTTGCGAGCACCGTGTGGTCGACGATGCGCGCTTCGCTGAAGTTGATGACAACGCGCTTCACGTCATCGCCGAGGTCGACCAATGAGCGGCGGAGCGTGATCATGTTCAGGAACGTGACTGGGCTGTGTGCGGAGATATGCAGCTCCTCTTCGTCTCGACGATGGCGCAGATCAAGCTTGAACAGCGGGCCGATCGTTCCGCCACGGATAGCGTGCATGAGAAACTGGAGAGCGATTCCGCTCGCCACTCCTATCAACAGGTCCGTCGCGAGGGTCACCACGCACGTGGTCACGAAGAGAGCGAGCTGATCGAGACCGATCTCTTTTGCGTGTGCGAACTCCTTTGGAGACGCCAAACGAAATCCTGTGAAGATGAGCATCGCGGCAAGGGCTGCCAGGGGGATGAGGTGGAGAATGCTCGGGATCGCAGAGACCGCGACCAGGAGAAATGCGCCGTGCGCGAAGTTCGACCAAGAGGATCTTGCGCCGGCGTCGATGTTCGCTTTGGTTCGGACTACCTCGGAGATCATCGGGAGACCGCCAAGACCTGCGACGATGGTATTGGCAACCCCGGTGGCGAAGAGATCGCGGTTCGTGTTGCTAACGCGTTTCTCCGGGTCGATGCCGTCGGCAGCTGCAACGGTCAGCATCGACTCGAGTGAGCCTACGAGCGA
>CAZWQH010000292.1:0-6556 GCA_964635815.1 uncultured Sandaracinaceae bacterium | reverse complement strand
TACTACTTCATCGACCAAGGAACATACCCATCCGGTGGAACCGCTTACGTTCTAGTGAGCGGAACTCCTGGCACCAACTATCGCCTGGACCTCTCGATTGTTCGCGTCTCGACGGCGAACGGAGACTGCTTCACCAACAGCGGGAGCGAGGTCTGTGCAGAAAACCTGATCTGTCGCCAGCCGTTTGCGATGGTGCGCGGAGACGGAGGCGTGGTCGTCGCTGACGGTGGTTCTGTCGACGCCAGCGTTGTCGACACCGATGCGAGCATCCTCGACGCGTCGGTTGTCACCCGCCCTGAAGCAAGCGTCGTCGATGCTTCTCGTGGCGATGCGGCCGCGCTGATTCCTGGTATCTGCATGCCAGCGGTATGCGGTAACAAAATGCGCGAGAACAACGAGCAGTGCGACGACGGAAACGCCCTCACCGGTGACATCTGCTCGCCTGACTGCAAGCTCACCGCCTTCGCAGATTCCTGTGCGACACCGATCGACCTCAACACGTTCGAGGATCCAACCAACTCGAACATCTTCACCGTCTTCTACTCGTCTGTTGGCGGAATGGATCACGCTGATCCTCCCGCCGCGTGCGCGATGAACTTCCGTCCAATGGTGCCGGATCGTATTTTCCGTTGGGTCCCGCCTGCGACGGGCAGCATCGTTGCGGTCACGCAAGGCATCACAGCGGATTTCTCCGCGGATCCAAACCACGACACCGTGATGTATGCCAAGAGTGACTGCGCTGCCGCAGCAGTTCTCATGTGCAACGACGACGCGCAGATGAACGTCCTTGCGTCGCGTCTTCAGTTGCCAGTCACGGCTGGCACTCCCATCTACTTCTTCGTAGACGGTTGGTCGGCACCCGGAGCGTTCGTTCTTCAGGTTCAGCTGACCCGCTCGTAAACGAATCACAACATGGAGCTGTCGAAACGCGCGCCTTCGGGTGCGCGTTTTGCTTTGTGGATCGCAATTCCACTCCGAGCTGGCGCTTTGCCTTGTGCTCGCAGTCCTTCGTACCAGAATGCTTGCCGCGGAGACTTATGCGCGTCTTACTCGCGATCGGGTTGGTGTGTTTTGGTTGTTCCACCCGGAGGTCCGGGATGGACATGACCGATCAGCGTGGCCTGGACGGTGCGGTAGGGTCAGACGTCAGGCGCTTCGACTCTGCAACGTTCTACGACCCATTCGACCCTGCGTCGGCGTGCGGTTCAACGCGTGCGCCATCCGTTCGGCTCCCTGGAACTATCGTTCTCGTTATGGATCGGTCGGGCAGCATGAAAGATCGGTCCGATGGCTCGAGCACGCGCTGGGAGCTTGCCGTTGGCGCGGTGAGATCGACGCTTGCCTCCATGTCTGACGACGTAAACGTTGGACTCGTCTTGTTTCCTACCGATGAAAATTGCGCGGTAAGCACAGTGCCCGCCGTCGCGATTGCTCCGCTGCGAACATCGCGGGCGGGGATCTTCTCCAAGCTCGATGGAAGCGCTCCGGACATGGGAAACACCCCGATGATTGACGCGACGCTCGCGGGCTATCGGATGCTCGACGCGGCGGCGTCACTTGGGCGAAGCGCTCTCGTGGTCGTCACCGACGGCGGTGAATCTTGCGCGACGTCATCCGGCTCGATGACGATCAATCCAATGGAGGAACAGAACCTCCTCGGCGAGGCTGCATTCCGCGCGTCACACGACGTCTTCACGTTCGCAGTAGGGCTGGAGACGTCGAACAACTTGCTATCCGCGTTGGCCCAGAGCGGTGCGACTCCACGCACTCCAACGTGCCAAGCGATGTGCACGAACAACGGCCGCGTTTGCTCGACGGATGCAAACTGCGTAGGAGGCCGCTGCACGCAGGTCGTCCCATTCTTCCCGATCAAACAGTGCACGGATTCTCCCGAGCTAGAGTGCTGCAACCATCGCATCGATACCGCTGGATTCGAGGCTGAGTTTCAACGAGCACTGACGACAATCGCAGAGCGGGTGACTCAGCGTTGCGTATTCGAGCTTCCACGACCTACGACCGGCAATCTCGATCTCGGCCTGGTCAATGTCGGCGTCACATTCCCTGGCAACGAGCGCGTCGTGCTACGGCGTACGTCGATCACGGACCGGGATGGCTGGGACGCGGCTTCGTCTAGCGCTCGGACCATCACGATTGGCGGTCCCATCTGCGAACGCCTTCGACGAGATGCAGCGGAAGTGGAGATAGTCCTCGGGTGCCCGACTCTGATCATCTAGTGCTGCGGGGTTTCCAATCTCCGGTGGTCCGTGTTGCGCTTCTTAGCTCGTGGATTTGCGTGCTCGCGGTTGTGGGTGTTGCGCAGGCGCCAAGCGAAGGTGCGGAGCGTTCGGCTCCCGCACAACCGGCACAATCGCAATGCAACGAGCAAGCTCCGCAACCGGCGCTGATTCGGTCGAGCTACGTACAAAAACGCGGCACGCCCGATGAACGCAGGGCGCGGCGTGATGTTCATCTTCAATCGATTCGCTACCGCACGTAGCGTTACGGTCACTTCCCTGTGTTCGGCGACAATGCTCTCAACGCGTGTCCTCCTTCTCACTACGCGCGCACGTTTCGGGTGTTCGGGCTGCGCGTACGGTTGCACGAACGGATCATTCCGGCGGTTGAGTGCGCCGCGGCATCCGTCCAGACCGAGTGCTCAGCAACGCCGTACCAGCCCCGTCGTCTGTCGGGTATGCGCGACCGCAACACGTACCGTGGCGGTGAGATTTCGAATCACGTCTACGGGATCGCGTTGGACATCGACCCGGATCGAAATACCTGTTGTGGCTGCGTCCCGCCCTGGAGCGATCACCCGCTCTGTGGGAATCGATCCGGACCGATCTTCGAACGCATGGCGATGCCTGAATGTTGGGTGCGGCAGTTCGAGCGCTTTGGGTTCTATTGGCTCGGAAACGACGTGCTCGAGGACACGATGCACTTCGAATTTCTCGGCGACCCGGATCGCATTCGTCGCACAGCACCCGTTCAGTGACCAGAGGTTCCACCAGGTAGGAGTATGAGTCCCTCGTTCGGCGAACCCGTCACGACCTCTAGTTCCGCGGCACGGAAAACAGGGAACGTAACTTCACCGACGATCTCGTCTCGATTCATTGCCTCGCCCGAAGAATCGCGAAAAACGACGTTTCCATTCTCGAGCGCAACACGCACCGCGCGCACACGTCCCCGGTACCGAGCGGTTCCTCCGAGTGGTCGCCGGGAAGCAGCGACGCCAGCAGCAACATCGCGAACGGAACGGGTTCGGTATTCGGCGGCTCGTGGTTCCGGCAAGTCGTCGGTTCTTAGAAAGCCGTCGACGCGAAGTTGATCACCAACGACGCGAGTGATGTCTCGTCCCGATTGACCATCCAAGTACGCGATCCCTTCTGAGGTCTGAACTGCGTTGAAGTAGTGGCGTGCGCCGTTGGAGAACTCTCCCATCACGATCGCGCGCGCACCTGGGCCAGCCTGATGCAATGTGCGCTCCAGGAATCCGCGATCCCCATATGTGAATCGACGACCGTACTCGGCTTCAACGACCTCGGGGAAAGTGGCTTGCCCCGGCATCGCCATTGTTTCGCGTCCGTCGAGGGAGTGATCCGTTGCGATTGAACAGTTCAAGCAGTTCATCGTGCGTGTGCCCGTTGCGCTGGCCGGAGCGATCGAGCCTGAGGATACCTGATTGACGTTCTGCGCGATTCGCGCGGCCTGGACGCGGGTCAAGATACGCCGGGGTGTTGGTCGGTACCTGGCTGCGTTCGGGCGAACGATGGCTACTCGAGGAGCTTCTGCTCGAGTGGCAGCGGGAGCGCCCACTAGGACGACAGCGCAACCAAAGAGAATTGCGGTCAGCAGCGCAGTCGCAATGTCAGATCGAAGAAGCACCAACGCTTGTCAAAGCAAGGCGCATTCCAGCCTCGCGTTTATGCGCTCGGGCCAAACACCTCAACCGAGGAATGGGTATCGGTAGTCGTGCGCAGGAGAGAACGTTTCCTTCACGGTACGCGGTGAAGTCCAACGAATGAGGTTCCACATGGAGCCTGCTTTGTCGTTGGTTCCGCTCGCACGACCTCCTCCAAACGGCTGCTGCCCGACGACTGCACCGGTCGGCTTGTCGTTCACATAAAAGTTTCCCGCAGCATGCGACAGGTGCTCGTGCGCATCGCGGATCGCGTTCCGGTCACGCGAGAAAATCGCGCCGGTGAGCGCGTATGGAGAAGTCTCGTCGACGAACTTCAGTGCTTCCGTCCAACTTGCGTCGTCGTAGACGTGCGCTGTTACAACAGGCCCGAAGATCTCTTCTGCCATCAGACGGTGTTTCGGATCGCTCACTTCGCAGAAGGTTGGTTGAATGAAGAACCCTTCACGGTCGTCGTACCCGCCGCCGGCGACTATGTTTGCCGAGCTCTTTGCAAGATCTACGTACGACTTGATGCTGTCGAATGCCTTTCGATCAATCACGGCTCCGACGAAGTTTCCAAACTCGCTCACGTCCCCCATACGAACGGTCTTCAGTTGGTCGGCAACGCCGTCGCGCACCTGCGCCCATAGTGAGCGCGGAACGTAGACGCGGCTCGCCGCGGAACATTTCTGTCCTTGATATTCGTACCCTCCGCGAACAATAGCGGTGACCAGGCCCTGAACGTCCGCGCTCGGGTGCGCGAGGATGAAGTCTTTGCCCCCTGTCTCGCCGACGAGCCGCGGGAACGTTCGGTACCGGGGTAGGTTGTTCGCGACGGTGCGCCAAAGACTCTGAAAGGTATTCGTGCTTCCGGTGAAATGAATCCCCGCGAGGTTCTCGTTGTCGAGTGCAGGTGCGACAGAAGGTCCGTCCGTCGCCACGAAGTTAATCACACCATCGGGCAGCCCGGCTTCGCGAAGCAGCTCGTAACAGACCCATGAAGCGGCGGCGATACTGGTTGCAGGCTTCCAAACCACGGTGTTCCCCATCAGCGCCGGCGCGGCCGGGAGGTTCACCGCGATGGAGAGAAAGTTGAACGGCGCGATTGCCAGGACGTACCCGTCTAGCGCGCGGTACTCGCTGCGGTTCCACACGCCCGATGAGCTTTGCGGCTGCTCTCGATAAATTCGTTCTGCAAACGCGACATTGAACCGAAAGAAATCCACGAGCTCGCAAACGGCATCGATCTCGGCTTGGTGCGAGGTCTTGCTCTGGTTGAGCATGCAAATCGCATTCACACGTTGGCGCCACGGACCTGCGAGGAGCTCGGCCGCTCGAAGGAAAATGCTCGCGCGTTCCACAAAAGGCATCCGTCGCCAGCTCGCTGCCGTGGCAGTCGCGTTCGAAACGGCGCGTGCAATCTCGGCGGGACCGGCCTTGTGCAACGTTGCGAGTGATCTCTTGTGAGCGTGAGGCTGCACGACCTGCACGGTATTGCCCGTGAGAATTTCCTCGCTCCCGATTCGGACCGGTATTTCGACAGTCCTAGCCGTTCGCGCGGCTAGCGCTTGCGTGAGCTCCTCCCGGTCGCGAGTACCCGGTGCGTAGGTGCGAACAGGCTCGTTGACGGGAGTGGGAACGTTGAAAATGCCATCCGACATGCTCGACGTGCTAGGCCAGCTGTGCCTAGCGATCAAGGCTTTTTGTCATGGCTCGGGCCGTTACGTTTCCGCGCTTGCTGGATCCGGATCGATTGGGAGCTTTGTGGAGCCGAGGGCGATTCCCCGCGAAGCGATCACCACGGAAACGGCTAGCGCGAAGCCTGCAAGGACGTCGGTCGGCCAGTGCCACCCGAGCGCGACGCGCGAGGCTCCGACAAGAGCCGCATAGGAGATCGCTAGCACCCACCATTTTCGATGCAGCGCTTTCCGGTCGCGCAACTCGTACACAATGATGCAAAGCGCGAGCGCGACGGCCATCGAACATGCAGCGTGACCGCTCGGAAACGAGTAGCTCTTCGCCACGATGGGACGTGGGCGCGCGACAAGAAGCTTGATGCCTGTTACCGCGGCCCATGTTCCGAGGCCGACTAAGACCGCAAACACGCCGACGCGCGGGCGCTTCCGGGCGAACGCGTAGACTCCTGCCGCGAGCAAAGCAGCAAGCGCGAAAAGCGGGTTCGAAAAGTCCGTGATCGCCGTCCAGACGATATTGTCGGTCTTCACGGCGTCGTGGAGCGCTCGTTCTTGGGTCACGACCGGCGTCGCAAACGTCAACGCGAGGCAGCCTATGAATACGATCGCGGGCGCAAGAAGGGCGCGCGCCAAGTCGGGGATAGGAGGGTACGAGCGAGATGCGGGGTCAGCCACGGCACGTGATAGTCGCGCAAACCGGCGATTGTGCAACGCCGATGCGTGCCAGACATCAGGCGCGCGCGACGGGCCAGGGACTTGCGCCCAGCTCTGCGCCCGAGCGGACGAGCATCGCTCGCAACTGCTGGATCGTCATTCGTTCCGACGGATTGCGACGGAGGCCAGGCGAAAGGAGGCGGACAAGCAGCTCCCCGTACTTTCCACCCTGGTACTCCCCGAGTCGTTCAGGAACTCCATCGTGCGAAACGTGAGCGGCGATGAGGGACATCTCCGATGGAGCTTCGAA
>CAZWQH010000291.1:0-6556 GCA_964635815.1 uncultured Sandaracinaceae bacterium | reverse complement strand
CGATCGCCGTCTCGAGTCGAGCGGCTTCCGAGATCGCAGTCTCGATCGCAATGTCGGGACCACGCGTTGTTTGAACGACGAGGTCTCCTTCGTCGAGTTGCGGAACAAAGGATGACCCGGACCGTGCAAAAACGAGGATGCCTGTGACGAGCGCTACTCCTGACAACACGAGCACGAACATCGGGTGCTTCAGGGCAGCCGATAGGACCGGGTCGTAGCCACGCGCAAGGATGCGAGCGAAGAGCGGGTCCTTTGCCGGAACATGCGCGGGGCGTAAGACCATCGCGGCTGCTGCTGGAACGTAGGTCAGCGTGAGCACCAACGAGGATGCGAGTGCGAACACGACCGTAAGTGCCATGGGACGAAACATCTTCCCTTCAACGCCGTCCAGCGCGAGCACGGGGATGTAAACGAGAAGAATCACGAGAACCGAGTAGAAGACAGGGCGCGCAACGCTGGACGCTACGTCGGCAACCTGTTGTGGCGAACCGTCAAGGTCGCTCGGCGCGCGTCGATGAAAGTGGTGAAAGAGCGTTTCAATCACCACAACCGCACCGTCGACCAGAAGTCCAAAGTCCAGTGCCCCGAGACTCATCAGATTACCCGGGACATCGAACAGAACCATCAGCGACACCGCGCCGAGCATCGACAGTGGGATGACGGACGCGACTAGCGCTCCCGCGCGAAAACTGCCGAGCATCGCAAAGAGGATCAGCACGACGAGTGCCCCGCCCTCGGCAAGACTCGTCAAGACTGTCCGAAGCGTCGCACGAACGAGGTTGCTGCGGTCGTACACCTCGGTCATGGCGATCCCGTTCGGAAGCGACGCACGAACCTCGGGTATGCGCGCATGGAGTTCAGCGAGGACCTCTAGGGCGTTCTCGCCGATCATCATCTGGACCATCACGTAGACGATCTCACCGTGACCGCTTGCCGTCGCTGCCCCGATCCGCGGCTCCGCACCGATGCGAATGTCGGCGACGTCCCCTACCCTCACGACACGTCCGCTCGGGTCGGACCGCACGACGCCAACGGCAAGGTCAGCTGGCTCTGTCGGTAACGCGACACCTCGCAGAAGCGATTGCGCTGGCCCGGCGGGCAACGTCGCGCCCGGGACACTTCCGACCGCCCGAGACACGACGTCCACCAGATTCGCGAGTGTCACGCGCTCGCGTGACATGCGAATCGGATCCCCGATGACATCGAGCGTGCGTGTGTTGCCACCCCAGGTGTTCACTTCAACGACGCCGGGCACGGAACGCAGCAAAGGTGCGATGCGGTACTGCGCGACCTCGAGCAGCTCTGCCGCGGTGTGTCGGGGGGAGCTCAGCGTGAAGTGGTAGATCTCTCCAAGTCCGCCGGTAAGCGGACCGAGTTCTGGAGCGGCCGCTGACGGAGGAAGTTTGTCCGAGAGGGTTGCAAGACGTTCCGAGACGAGCTGACGCGCGCGGAACAGATCTTGATCATCTTCGAAGATCAGGGTTACCGCAGAAAGCCCGTAGCGAGAAACGCTTCGTTGTCCAGCGACCCCTGGAAGCCCGCCCGCGGCGGCTTCGATGGGCCGAGTTACCAAACGTTCCACCTCGTCTGGCGTTAGGCCTGGCGCACGCGTGAGGACGAGTACTTGCTGGCCGGTTACATCGGGAAGGGCGTCGAAGCGAAGCTTGGATGCAAACGCGAGAGCCATTGCGGCAAGCACACCGGTGATGCTCAGCACAAGGACACGACGGTCGACTGCGAAACGCACAACGCGCTCGATCATTGGCGAACCTCCGTCGGGCTCAACAACGAGGCGACATCTTCTGAGACGAGCTGTCCTACTTGCAGAGGGCCTGCGACGAGGGTGCTTGCGCCTGAGGTCGAGAGCACGCGGACTGGGACCTCCGCGACGTTGCCTTCCATACCGCGGCGCAGCAGAAACGATTGACCTGCGCGCAACCCGATGGCGCTCGATGGAACCTCGAAGAAATCCCCGCCGCGCATTCCAATGATGAGGCGCCCGCGCAGTCCCGAAGAGAGTTTCGTCTCCTGCTCCGGGAGGAGCCAGATCAGGCGGGTGCCGTCCTCGGGAGTCACGACTTCTGCAAGCGGTTCGGAGCGCAACGGTATCGGGTCACCGGCGATTGGCGCGAAGCTCAGAGACGCGCCGTTCGGTAGCGGACGATTCAGTCGAGCTTCGATCCGAACCGCGGAGAGTCCGAGCACGGTCACCAGCGGCGATGCGCTTGGATCGCGAACCTCCCCAATGTACGCACTGAGATCACGGACGACCCCGGCGATCGGCGAGTTGAGCGTGATGGAGCCGCTGCGTAGCACACGTGCTACCGCCCCGGCCCGGACTCCAGCCGCGCTCAAGATCGCGAGTGCGCTCGCGCGCTCGCCACGCAGGTCCGCGATGCTCGCCTCCTGCTCGAAGACACCGCCGCCCACGACAAGGCCTTCGTGACGCAAGCTCTCAAGCTCCGCGCGCCTGCGTTCGCGAATCTCGCGGCGGTCTCCACTCGCGATCCACACGGCGGCAGCCTGAAGTACGTTGGGCATGCTCACATCGAGGAGAGGGGCTCCCTCAGCAACGTGGTCACCCGGCGTAACGTGAATCCGCAGCACGCGCGCGGAGAAAGGAGGGGAGATTCGCGCCTCGGCTCTCGGTCTAGCGACCGTCTGTGCGGGCGCTTCCAGTAGGGAGAGGTCGCCCGGCAATCGCACTTCGACCCACCGACCTGGCGAGCTCAGCAAGGCGGGTTCGGCGCCGACGCGCTCTTTGGAGCATGCGTGAAGCGCGATGCTCAGAAGTAGACCGATAGCCAAGCTGCGTGGGGTTCGTTTCATTCTGACCGTCCTTCGGACTCGATCGCCGTGAGGAGAACTCGGGCACGTACTTCTGCCCATGCGCGCGTGGCCGCAACCTCGACCAAAAGTCCGCGCGCTTCGAGGGCGCGTCGGCGCGCGTCGAGGAGCCAGAACACGGTTCCCTCGCCGCTCGAAAGCATGGACTCGCGCGACTCAACAAGGGCCTCAAGCGTGGGCACAAGGTCGTTGCGAAGCTGACGCTCTGTCTCGCGCGCGTGCTCGACTTCATGTGCGATCGCTGCGGCATCGCGTCGCGCCAGGAGCACCGCCTCGTCGTGGTCGCCTTGAAGTCGCATCTCTTCCTCGTCGAGAACTGCACGCGTGCGCGCACCCAGATCCTCGAATGGGATGTCGAAGCCCAGCTGCCCGAACAGGAGCAAGCCTGAAGGCGATTCGCGGTAGGCAATCGCGTCCGCGTGGAGTTGAGGGCCAAAGGAAGCGCTAGCTTCGGCGCGGCGCGCACTCGATGCGGAAACTAGCAGTCGACGACGAACGACCTCAGGCACCCGGTCCACTTGCGCGAGCGCGGCCTCGAGCGCAGTAGCCTCGGGAAGGTCAGGACTGGGGGCGTCGCCCTCTGTGACGAGATCGCTGGACGGAGAGCGTCCCATGGCCGACGCCAATGCGACACGCGCGTCGAATCGTTTGCCTTCGAGCGAGAGCGCTCGCAGACGGACCTCCGCGCGAAATGCTTGTGCCTCCGCGACGTCGGCGCGCGTGGCGATACCGACCTCAAGCGCACGGGCCATTGCCTGCTCGATGGAGTCAATGTTCTGCAGTTCACGTTGCGCAAGGTGCATCCGCTGTTCGAATGCGTGGAGGATGAGCCACGCTTGTGCGGCGCCGAGTTGCTCGGTGAGTGTCGTGGTCCGAACTTCGGCCATGATCGCGTGACGCTCTTCGCGCGCTGCGCTGCGCCGTGCACCGGCGAGTCCGGCAAGGTTGAAGGTCTGCCCGATCTGAATTTGACCCTCGAATCCACGGGACTCGTCGGAGAACGCACGTATGCCAGGCATCAGATAGATGCGTGTGGGGCTCGTGAGGTCGCCGATGTGTGCATCGCCCGCGACCCGCGCGGAGAGCGCGGCACGGGTCGCTCGCACGCGCGGCGTCCGGTTTGCAAGCGCAATAACGTCATCGAACGAGACCGCCTGCGCATAGGCTCTCCGCGTGTGAACTGTTGTCACCACGAGCCAAGTGCCCACAACCAACCGAAGAGCCGCTCGCATGGAGTGGATTTCGCACGGGCAGGTCCGGTCACCCTGAGACTTGCCTAAGAGAACTCTCAGGAGTCGTACCGGATGTCCAGAGCGGAGTGCGGCCGCATCGCGATGGGCACAGCACGAATCTTCTACGACGCGTTCGGGGTGGAGCTCCGCCGCACTCCGCGACCACTTCCTTGCTCGAGAGACGGATCTCGGACGGCGCGCGTAGTTCCCTCGGAGCAGGAAACGCAATGCGTGTGCCCGCGGCGAAAGAACGATTCGCGAGCCTTAAGGGGTAGCGACCACGACGCCGAAGCTAAGTCATTCGTGAATGGCCGCTGCAGCAGCCGGATCACAGACACGGAATGGGCGACATGGGCGTATCACCACCAGACAAGCTCCCACCGAGACCGGCGCCCAGCTCCATCGCACCAACGATCTCGAAGAACTCATCCGCACCTGGAATGGGTGAAAGCGCATCCTGAGCGGCATCGCAGAAAGCGTTCTCGAAGAACTCTCGCGAATCCGTCGTTCCCGTGTCGATGATCTCGGTTGCGTGACTGAGCATGAGCAGCTTCGTTCGCTCGAGACTCGACCACGCTTCCAGCCCCGGCGTGATCAATCCTGCTGCGCCGGCTCCCCCGAATACGTTGTTGATCATCTGACGGTCCGCTTCGTACCCGTTGCCTTCGCCGCCGCCGCTGTAAAGCATAGCCATCAGCGTTCCTGACGAAGAGAGCAGGTAGTAGCCGTTTGGAGAGCTTGGAGCTCCGATCAGCACGGTTCGGTCCGCGAACTCGGCAAGTGTGTGTCGCCAGCGCCCGCGATCGGCGTCCGTAAGCGAGGCTAGATCGGTGTCGAGTGTACTTGCGCGGATGGCGCGCAGAGCGGCGGTGCCAACCAAGGACTGCGTGCTGTTCGTAAAGAGGCGCCCTTCGGTGAGCATCAGCTTCGCGCTTTGCTCGAGTGTGCGGCGATAGTTCACGCGCGCATCGGACCCGGCCGCAGCGAACGTCGTGTGCGGCCAAATGTCGACGCTTCGGAAGCGCGCGTTCATTTCTGGGGCGGGTCGTTCGGTGAACGATGTGATGCGAAGTCCGGTTTCGAACACCAACGTAGACGAATCTGCACGCCCAGCGAAACGCGAGTTCAAATGAATGAGCTCCGTGGGCGTGTGGAACGCGGAGTCGAGAACGTGATCTGCCGTGTCGTTGTCGTTTCGTTCAAGCGCGCGGAACAGAGGCTCAAGAGAGAGCAGCTCGTTCGCACGCTCTTCGAACCAGACGCTCGACGTCGGTGGCGCTCCTTCAACGGTTGCGATCACGGTCGCAAACAGCGCGGCGTCTGCGTCTCGTAGCTCGGCAGCGTTGGGTTCAGGCGCCGGAATGACTTGCGGGCGATTGAGACCACCGATGAGGCGAGACGAGGTGCGTCCCTCCGAAGTGATCGTGAGCCAAACGCTCGAAACGCGCGGCGCCACGACGGGCGTGGCAGGCGGCGTGTACGTCACGGTCTGCATTGTGCCGTTGTTCGGCGTGAGCACTCGAACGCTGCGATCACCGACTGCTCCGGCATCTGTGCTTGGCGTCGTGGTCGCGTTCGCCGTGTAGCGAAGCACATACGTCTCTTCGGTTCGCGCGCGAATCGCATCCTCCACGGCAGTCGCCGCAGCAGCGGCGGAAGCAGGCGCTACGCTCGCGCCGTTCGAAAGCGCAGCCAGTCGGCCGGCGACAACGGCATCGGTAGTCGCACCCACGCGCAGCACGATCACAGGTGCACCAGATGCGATGCGCCGCTCGAACGCAGCGGAAGCCTCGTCGCTGGGAACGGCGTCCGTCACCAGTACGATCACCGTCGGTTTGCTGGACGGATCGTCGGTGGCGAGACCATTCGCATCCGCCGCCGCCTGCCAGATATCCGATCCGGTTCCGGCGATGAGCGCAAGTTGTGCATCGACCTCACTCAGGGTCGAGGTCCAAGGACCTTGGTACGACAGACCAAAGTCTACGGTCGCCACGCGGTAGCTCGACGCCGGCGCAAATGCGCGAACGCGGGCCGCTATATCGCGACCCAGAGCCACAGCACCAGGACCTCGGAAATCCGCAGGAATGCTGTCGGAGTTGTCGAAGAGGAGCAGCACGCGCGGCGGTGTTGGCTGATTGCGTAGGAGCACGAAGCCTTCGTTCACGCCAACGTCGGCGACATTGAACGCGTCGGCGCCGAGGCCGGCGACTGACGCGCCACCCGAGTCGCGCACGGACACGTGAAGGTCGACAACCGGGAACTGCGCTTGATCCACGCGCACCGCAACGCCGGCGATCCGAGCCAGCGCGGCTGGATCCGTTGCGGTGCGACCAATCTCTTGGCCGTTCACACGAAGACTCGTGTCCGTGATCTCGAATTGATCTCCTGTGCGCGTGATTGGACTGCCCACGACGGAGAGTGCATCGCGGGTCGTCCGATCCACCGAGGGACCGGTGACCACGAGCATGGGGATGACC
>CAZWQH010000290.1:0-6606 GCA_964635815.1 uncultured Sandaracinaceae bacterium | reverse complement strand
GACTGCGGACTTCGATGCCGACGGGGGACCGATACTCGATGCAGAATTCTATCGGCACTTCCCGTTTGGAACCTACGTAACTACGGGCGATGCGGGACACATGCGTCGATAGGGGATCGACTTTCTCAGAACAAAGACGTACCTGATACGTCTCTCCACCATGAACCTACAGGCAACGCTCGTCATCGCTCTGCTTGCGACCGCTAGTTCGTGCGTCGTCTCCACAACGGATTCGATTTATCTCGCGTGCAGTCGCGGTGACATGTGCACGGGAGCTAGGTCCACCGCGACCGCTTGCTACACCGTCAGCACGCAAGACACTACCGGGCGTGGAATTGTCGGGAGCCATTGCTCCAAGCAATGCGTGGCGGACACGGATTGCCCGGCTCGGGACGGCTTCGGAGCACGCTGCTTCGAGCTGAACGGCGACCCCAACGGGGCGAAGTCTTGTTACTTGTCCTGTCGTACCGACGTCGACTGTCCGCTTTCGCTCAAGTGCTACGACGCCGTGAACACGACTGGTGCAGGCGTCGGCAAGGTATGCCTTCCAGTGAACGGTCTCGCTCCGGGCCTCTTGCGCGACGGCGGATAGTGCGCGCTAACTGACGTCCGTGGCTTGTTCGGTGAGAGTCCGCAGCAGCGCGCGTTGACTGGTGTTGGTCGACGCGAAGTCGATGCGCGGAACGGCGACGACAGGAATCGTGGCCGAGGCGAGACGTTTGAGATGGGCTGTCTCCCGTGCTTCTTCGTTTGCGCGCCCGAGAGCGATTCGAATCGAAGTCTGCACGACGCTGTCTTTTGAAAGCGCGGCTTGCTCGAGAGGACGGATGTCGCCTTCCTCGAAGAGCCTCTGCGTTCGCTGATTCACGACGAATGCGTTCGGAGTGATGCCTAGCTCTCCAATCAATCGCGTGTTGAGCTCGAGCGTTTCGGTCGTTGGCAGCTCTTGCGGGAGTGTGACCAGAACGATCGCGGCTCGTTTCCGGTCGGTGATCAGCGAGACAGCCTGGGCTGCGTGATCACGGAATAGTCCCGTGCGTGCAGCACGCATGATCACAAACGGTACGCGAAGCATCTCCAATCCGTGACCCGTCGCTGGAGCATCGACGATTACGGTGTCGTACTGCTTCTTTCCATCGGGGCCGGGAACATCCGCGTGATACCAAGCTTTGCCGAGCATGCTCCACGGATCGATTCCGGGCACTGCGTGCAAGAACGCAGAGACATAGCGATTGTTGAACACTGCGTCGGCCATAGCGCCTCGTGCGAGGAAGATCTTCGCGTACTCGCGAATGGCGGCATCGGGCGACATGTTCACGACGTCCAGCCCTGGGCTGACTGTTCGAATCGAATCGTCGAGTGGTGCGCAGCCGAGCATCGTGCTCACGCGCTCTCGCGTCGCGCACAGCGCAAGGAGTACGCGCTTGCCTTGCTCCTGCGCGCGCAATGCGAGCATCGTGCTGACCGTCGATTTGCCGACGCCACCTTTCCCCGCGATGAAGACGAGCTGCTTTTCCGCGATGGCCTCGAGCGAGCGACTAGTCATCAGCGGGGGCAACCGCGATACGGAGCGGCACTCGCATTTGTGGACTCCATGATGTTTCCTTCGGCCACGAACGAGACCGACACTCGCCCGCTCGTGGTGCTCACTTCGCGGAAGCGGACGCGAGCAACTTGTCCCGCGCGATTCACCGACAGCAAACCGGTGTACGGGTAGCATTCGTTCTGTCGTTTCGCGACGCTGTCGAAATCGATGCGCGTCTCGACACCTCCTTCTCTTACGACGACCGCCGCGCCGAGCGGGTTGTCCCCGAACGCCGCGACCTGAAGGTAGTTGAAGAAACCGCGGCCAAAAGAGGCGCCTGCGTTGAACTCGACCTGCCGACTGCCGACCGTGGTTTCGCCGCCGATCGTATAAGAGGTGAGCCCGCTATTTCCGAAGCGAAGCTCGCTGGGGACCGATCGGCCGTCGATCGTTCCGTCGCTCGTGCTGACGGAGATCGAATACACGGTGCCCTGGTCGTCGCTCAAGAACTCCAAGTTGAAAGTGCCGGCCAAGTATCGACCGCGCACCGTGCAGCCTTGTCCGAACGACACGTTGAACATCCGAGGTGAGGTTCTCTGGATCGTGGCACACGCCCCGGCGCTCGTCCGCAGCTCGGCTTCGACGCGGGTAGAGTTTCCGGTCGAAAGGTCTCGAAGGTTCGGTGCGACGTCGAACGGAAACAGAGCGTCTCCGAGCATCAGGCTTCCATCCAAAGCGTTGAAGCCAAGTGTCGCGTGGTCGACGAGGAGTTGTTGATCCGCGGTAAGGTTGCTGTTCACGGCGCCGTCTGTGGGACCTGCCGTGCCGCCGGAACACGAGACAGCGATAGAACCGAGGAACCCGACGAAGAGAAGCCGCGCATGCATAGGACGCGCATCTTACCGGGCGGATCGGGCTCAGTCGATTACAAGTCGGCACGAACGCGCGTTGTCATCGGGAACGTCGGCATCGGGCAACCGTGTAGAAACGTTGGTTGCGACGATCAGCACCGCAGCCGTGTGCTCGCCGGGGCTGTGAATCGGGTCGACGACCAGAAACGCGTTGGGCTCGGTGCGAACCGGGGCGTCAACACGTGAAAGCTCCCTGCCTTGTGCGTCCACCCGTACTGCGACGAGCGCCCAACGTGTTCGAAACTCGCCCTTCAGCCACGCTCTCAAACGCGCGCCTTGCGGGGCGTCGTTGGTGTCGATGCGAACGTAGCGACTTCCGAGCGGACCGACGAGCTCACTCTTGAGATGCTTGGGCAACTCGGATCGCGAGATGCGGGTCTCGTGGGGCTCGGGGATGACACGAAGCTCCTCTTCTCGTGCGCGCACACCCGTGAAGTATCGCAGCACCGAAAGATCGATGAAGACATCCTCTGGCAGCTGCCTCTGCGATCGAAACGACGCATCGATCGCCTCGAAGACGTCCGGACTGGCTCGGAGGCCCACGCCTTCCCAGGTTCGCTGTCGCGAAAACTCCCACATCTCCCGCGCAAAACCGCCGAGCTCGGCGTGCTCACGAGCGTTCAGCGTCGTGAAGAAGATCATGCCACTCGCCCCGTCGAAGACGACGCTTCTAGCCTCGTCGTCGTCCAAGACGCGTCGCCAGTCGGGACGCTCCGCAATAAGCCGGCGCCCCGGAACCGCCTGCGCATCGAGCAGTGCACCCGCCGCGCAGCTAGCGTCTCCAAGAATCGAGGCCGCCGCGCTCGCGCTGATCGCGCGACGAACGCTTTCTCCCTCCGCGGGGTCGCGTGCACCAAGACCCGCGTCGATCAGCGCAGTCAGTACGCACGACCGCAGGAGGCGGTCCGTTGCAAGGCCGCTTGGATCGAGGAGTACGAACATGACGGCACCGTCGTTGGCCCCGAAGCCGGTCGGGACGTCCGCGCGGCTCGCGTACTGGTGGTCGACATTCGCAATGATCAAGTCGAAGCCGAACGTGCCGCTGCGGTTTCCGTCGGGCGGGGGAGCGTACCAGCCAGCCTCGCTGGCCAGTGCCCAGGCTTCGCTCAGCGCACGTGCAACTCTCTCGAGGTCACCCGCAGTCGCACGACCCGTCGAATCATGAACGGTCGCGAGCGTGTCGTTGGCAGCCAGGAACGCCGTGGTGTTTGGCCGCGTCCAGAGTGCGATTTCGTCAGTGCGAGCGCCCACCCATCTCGGGGCCGAGATCGTTGCCGCGTGTTCCGCGAGATTGTCGATCCAGACCGGTCGTTCGCCCTCTGTGCTCGAGGGCAGGGCTTGCGCCGAGGTCCCGCTATCGGCTTGGGGTCGGTCTTGAGCGGCCGCAACGCTCGCGATTGGGCTGAAAAACCAACTGCCAATGACCCATACGAGCGATGCACGCGCGAGCAAGATCCCCGACTTGGTAGCGGGAAACGCCCAGCGGCTACGTATGCTCGACGGTCTCGTCACACGATCAGGATTTGACACGAACAACGGAATCCATCTACACCCAGCCCGGAGCATCGCGAAGGAGAGCACGGAATGGAAGAACCCAAATTCGATCCCGGAGGGTTCTTGGAGTTCGATATGGCAAAAGGAGCCGTTCGCGCGAGACGCGGCGGTCGCGTTGTCCTGTTGCCTGAAGGCGTGCTTAAGTCAGTGGTTCAAGTCGCAATGGCGTCGGGCCAATCGTCTGATGCGTTTCGCGAGCTCGGTGAGTTCGTCGGAGCGCGTGTCGTCGATTCGCTCGGGGCGCATGTCTCGGACGCCTCCCCCGAAGCCGTGCTCGGCCATTTGAGTGCCACGCTTTCTCTCCTCGGCCTCGGCCGCGCGCAGATCGAAACTTGGGGGGATGCCATGGTCGTCGAAGTGGTCGGTGCCCCTGATCTCGGCAGGACCGAGGGCGTGATCGAGCGAGTGATCGCTGGGGTCTTTGGCGCGCTGACTGGCACGCGAGTCGAGTGTGCTGCCACTGGCCAAAACAGATTCTTGGTTCTTCATCCAGATGCCCTCGCCGGTGTTCGTGCGCGCATCGCCGACGGAGCATCCCTTGCGGAGCTCATCGGAACCCTTCACGGAGGCGAAGCGTGACGCAAGAGGTCGTAAGTAGACTCGAGAGCTTACTTTCGCGCGTTCAGAGAAATCGAACGTTGGCGCGACCCGTCGCACAGGCTGCAGCCGCAGCGGTAGCGGTCGCCCAACCGACTCCCTCCGTTGCTCCGCAAGCTCGGATTCCAGCGGTTCGTTCGCAGGAGGCCGTACAACCGGTTCCGGCGGCAGCACGGCGCCCATCGAGCGTTCCACCGCCCGGCTCCCCTCCCGCGAGCTTGCCAGTGTCCTTGCCGGCGGCCGCGATATCTCTCCCTCCGGTAGCAGTTCCGCACGGCTATGCCGCGAGCCCGAATATTCTTCGGACCAACTCGGTGGTGCCGCCTTCCCAAGCAATTGCCTCGCTGGCGTCGATTCCCGAACCCTCCGCACCGCGCACGTTTCGCGGGCTCGTTGCGAAGGCGCTGGGGCTCCGCGTTCGAGGCTAGCGCCGAGCTATGACTCGACGCCCAATCGCGAGCGGCACATCGACGCAGGGTTCTCCTGCGGATTCGATGTTGCTCGTCGTCGACATCGGAAACACGAACACGGTTCTCGGTCTCTATCGTGATGGTTCGCTCATCACGCACTTCCGAGTCGAGTCTAGACGCGGTCGGACAAGTGACGAATACCGAGTTCTCTTCTCGACGCTCCTTCATCTTGCCGGAGTGGGGAAGGGTGGGCGTGTGCACGGATCGATCATCGCTTCCGTGGTGCCTGCGCTTACCGAGGTCATTGCTTCGGCGATTCGTGAAACTGCGGAGAGTGAGCCACTGATCGTCGGGCCTGGGATGCGCACAGGTATTTCGGTTCTCGTCGAGAACCCGCGCGAAGTGGGTGCCGATCGCATCGTTAATTCCGTAGCCGCGTTCGAGCGGCATCGCTGCGGTTTGATCATCGTCGATTTCGGAACTGCGACGACTTTCGATTGTGTCTCCCCGAAGGGGGAGTACCTCGGCGGCGCAATCGTTCCCGGCATTCAGATCAGCGCAGAAGCTCTCTCGAGCCGGGCGGCAAAGCTTCCACGTGCAGAGATCGCACGACCGCCCCGCGCGGTTGGCAAGAACACGGTTCACTCGATGCAGTCCGGAATCGTGTTCGGGTACGTCGCGTTGGTGGACGGGTTGGTCGAGCGTCTGCGATCGGAGCTTGGGTTTCCCTGCAAGGTGATTGCGACTGGCGGCCTCGCCGCGACGGTCCATGCCGATTCGACGACCATCGAGGAGATCGACGAGTTTCTCACGCTCGACGGTCTGCGAATCTTGTACGACCGAAATCTCGCGCCCGGATCTGGATCGCACGATGCGACGCGGTCAGGTGGCCATTCGTCCGGCGGCACGTGACGTCTCGAAGTCGCCCGTGAGCGCCCCTCGGTTCAGAGGAGACGCGCGAATGATCTGGGCGCTCGCGCTCGGCGCACTATGCCTGGCTGCGTCGACGTTGTTCGGCCTCGCGGTCGGGTCGTCTCAGGGATTCGAGCTCCAGATCCCCAAGGATGCGCAGGCGTGGGCTGTGGTGTCAGAGCTACGCGCACCACGCGTTGCGCTTGCTGCCGTGACGGGCGCGGCTCTCGCGGCCGTCGGGGCGACACTGCAAGCGTACTTTCGAAACGCGCTGGCCGATCCTTACGTTCTTGGCACTAGCGGTGGTGCCGCGGTGGGTGGCTCTCTCGCGGTTGCGATCGGCCTCTCGGCCGCGTGGGTGCCTCTGAGCGCATCAATCGGTGCTCTCGCCGCAACAGGTTTGGCGTTCGCAATCGCGCAACGGGCGCGTGTACCCGGCTCCGATGGCGGAAACCATGGGGCGACCGTGCTGCTCGCTGGAATCGTCATCAATGCGTTTGCTGCAGCCACCGTCACGATCATCAAGCTCATCACGGAGCGGAACAACTCGAATGCACTCCTTCACTGGCTCGCCGGTTCCCTCGGTCACGAAAGTGTAGTGACGCTCGGCGCGATCACGTTGGTCGTCGCATTCGGAGTGTTCGCGCTGACTCGAATTGGCGATGCGCTCAATGTCTTGAGCTTGGGCGAAGAGAGC
>CAZWQH010000289.1:0-6611 GCA_964635815.1 uncultured Sandaracinaceae bacterium | reverse complement strand
CACTGTGCTCGAGAGCTTCTCGACGCTTCGCCCGGTGAGAAGCACGGTTGCCCCTGCTTGAGCCAAGCCCACTGAAATCGCGTGCCCAATGTCACCCCCTGCGCCGCCAACGAAAGCGACTTTGTTCGCAAGAGGAAGAGTTGTCATCCAAGTGTTCTCAGGCGCATGGCCTCCTGAGCACCGAGCTTGAAAAGGTGGGAATCCGCAAAGTAGAAGAATATGTGTACGCCGCGGTCGATCAGCTTTTCCTTTGCGAGCTTCATCTGATCGCCCGAGCCGAAGTACGGCACGGTCATGAGCTGCTTACCGTACTTCTTTGCGGAAACGATGATCTTGTCGACCGCTTCCGCGATGATCGGGTTGGACAAACCCTGTTCGGGAGGAACTCCGTACGAGGCGGACAGGTCGACTGGACCTATGTCGTAAACCTCGACGCCTTCGAACGCCATGATCTCGTCGATGTTCTCGACCGCCTCTTTGTCTTCGAGAAGAGGCAACAGCATCACAAGCTCATTGGTGAAGGAGATCGCTTCCGACATCTTTCCTTGCCCGTACTTGTTGACGCGAGCGACGGGGCACAAGCCGCGATGGCCCTTGGGAGGAAAGTACGTCGCGTCCATTGCACGTTTCAGGTCGCCCACATTCCGGATGTGCGGAACTTTTACCGCCGCTGCTCCCGCGTTGACCGCGTCGGCGATCATGATCGGGTCGTTGCTCTTCACTTTGACCATCGGAATGGTTCCCGAGCATTCCGCAGCGCGGATCATGTGCTCCATCGTCTCGAGATTGATTGAGAGCACCTCGGTGTCGATGATTACGAAGTCGAATCCCGCGTAGCCGATGGCTTCGGTCATAACGGGGCTCACCGTCGAACAAAGCGTCCCAACGACGATTTCTTTGCTCTGACACCGCGCTCGAAAGGTCTGCAGCTTCTGACGGTCGATCATATCGCTCCTGGAGCGGCTATCCAGCGCGAGTCGTAGGGCTTTGTCAAGATCGCCTTCGCCGGCGAGACGCGACTTCAGATTTGGCCGACTACCCAGTCGCCCACGGCACGCGTTCCGAGATTGCCCCCCACATCCTTCGTGCAGTTCCCAGTCTCCACGGCGCGCTTCACAATCTCGACAAGCCGTTCCTCCTCACCGGCGTAGCCCAGGTGCGTGAGCATCATTCCAACCGTGAGAACTGTCGCGAGCGGATTCGCGAGGTCCTTCCCAGCAAGCGGCGGCGCACTTCCGTGAACCGGCTCGAACATCGAGACACGTCCCGGATGAATGTTTCCACTCGCCGCCATTCCGAGGCCACCTTGTAGGGCTGCGCCTAGGTCCGTGACGATATCGCCAAACAAGTTGTTCGTGACGATCACCTCGAACTGCGACGGATCCTGAATCACGTACAAACACAGAGCGTCGAAGTAGACGTGCTTGGCTTCGATGCCGTCGTACTCCTTGGCGACGTCCTGAAATGCTCGCTGCCAGAGCCCGTGCGCGTGCGGCATCGCGTTGGACTTGTCTGCCATGTGCACGCGCTTCTTGCCGTGCTTGCGCGCGTAGTCGAACGCCGCACGAATGATGCGCTCCACACCTTTGCGCGTGTTGACGTCTTCGTTGATCGCGACTTCATCCGGCGTACCCTTTTTGAAGTTCCCGCCGATCCCCACGTAGATGCCTTCGGTGTTCTCGCGGAACACGACGAAGTTGCAGTCGCGAGCAGTTTTGCCCTTGAGGGGCATGAGTTGATCGCTGAGGCAGACAACGGGCCGAACATTGCAGTAGAGATCGAGCCCAAAGCGCAGGCCGAACAAGATGTCTCGTGCCGCCTCGAGACCGGGTACGCGGGGATCGCCCATGGCACCGAGCAGGACAGCGGAGCACTCCTCGCGAATCGCTCGAGCAATGGACTCCGGATATGTCGTCCCGTCTTTCAGATATCGGTCCGCGCCAAGATCCAGCTCCCAGAGGGTGATCGGATAGTCGCGCTTCCTCTTAAGCGTTTCGAGAACTCGCACGCCAACGGCGACGACTTCTTTCCCGATCCCGTCGCCAGGAATGATCGCGATCTTCTGCATTCGACTCTCTACCTAGGACAGCAGCGGTGCGCTACGAGGTTTGTTCATCTCGCTCTCAAGCTCGGAGAAATCGTCCGCGTTGGGACTCTCCTCGAGATAGCGACGAATATCCTTACGCCCGAGCTCCACGCTACCGAGCGCGAGTGCATGCAGCCCTCGATCACGGAGAAACCGCGGCTCTCCCGCAAGATCGACGAGGCGATCACAAACGACGAGCGCGCGCGCGTGGTCCCCGCGCTCTTCATACACACGCTTGAGGTTCGCGAGCATTCGAACAATGAGCGCCTTCGTCGAAACGGGGCCGAGCACGTCCGGCGTCGCGGTGTGATTCGGTCCGAGGTAGCGACGCGCAAGCTCATGAAGCTCTTCCGAAGAGAGCGGGCGAAATCCGTGAAAAGGATCGATGAAAACGCCTTCCGGTCCACCGACGCGGGCGAGGAAGTGCCCTGGGAATCCGATGCCTTCGACCTGTACTCCGGCGCGTGACCCCACAGCGATGGCGACGACCGACAGCGAGATCGGAATGCCCTTCTTGCGTGTGAGGACCTCGTTCAGATAGCTGTTCCTTGGGTCCGAATACGTGTCTTCGTCACCTACGAACCCGTGCCGGCGGTGCAAAAAGTCCGCAAGACTGCGCGCTTGAACGAGCGGCGACTTCGAAGCGAGATCCCCAAAGCTCTTCAGCTCGGAACCGAGCTGATCCAGCGACGCTAGAATGCTCGACGCATCACACGTCGGGTAGGTGTCTTGTGCGAGCCAGATCGCCGCATACTCCACCGGCGGGTCTGGATCCTCATTCAACGAAAGCAAGCCCGCGCGAGTGTCGTGCCAGGGAAGTGCGTCAACCACGATCACGACCTTTACGAAACTCCCCGAAGAAAGAAAAGCCCCTTCGTGATCTTCGTTCTCGGGCTGCTTGCAGGTCCCGAACCGGTAAAGCATACGAATACGAGCGTGGCCCCTGTTTCCGTGAGACTTCAGAAATTGCTCGTCTCCGGATTTCGAAATCTCGCGGATCAGACGTTCTCGCCCGCTCCGCGATTCACGGTCGTGAGCGGCGACAACGGCCACGGAAAGTCGAATCTTCTGGAAGCGATCGACTACCTCTTCCGGCTCGATAGTTTCCGAGGAGCAAAAGCCGAGAACATGATCGGGCGAGAGGCGGCACGCGCAACTTTGCATGCGTCGCTCGATCGCTCGCCCTACCCGGTCGAACGATCCATTCGTCTCTCGCGCACGGAAACGCGCGTCGTCCAGCAAGACGGCAAGCGACCAAGCTCGATCGCAAGCTGGCGTCGCGAGCTACCGATCGTGATCTTCCATCCCGGCTCCACTTCTGCGCCCGAGGAAGGCCCAGGAGCAAGACGCGCGCTTGTCGATGACAGCTTGGTCCAGATGGAAGAGTCTTTCGCAGATGCCGTTCGCATCTACGAACGAGCCCTTCGAAGTCGCAACAGGCTCCTTCGCGAGGAGGAGTCAGACGCGCGCAGTATTCGCGCCTACGACGAGCTCCTGGCGTCGTCGGGCGCGATCATCGGCTCACGACGCATGGCCTGGATCGAAGCGATCAAACCGGACGTAGTGAGATGCTTTCAGGCGATCGGCGGGGCGGGGGCCCCCGGACTCGATATTCGATACGCGCCTCGCACGGAGCCGACCGTCGAGGCTCTACGACGCGCGCTCGAGGCGGGTTTTGAGATGGACCGCGCCCGTCGATTCACGACCGTGGGGCCACAGCACGACGATGTCGCGTTCGACCTGATGCACGCCGACGAGCTCGCAACGCCAGCGAAACACCACGCGTCGACCGGACAACGCCGCGCCGCGATGCTCGCGATCAAGATCGGCGAGCTCCTCGCGATCGCACAGCGAACCAGTCATGTACCACTACTCTTGCTCGACGACGTCACGAGCGAGCTCGATCGATCGCGAAATGCGCGCGTATTCGGACTTCTTTCCGAAATCGGGAGTCAGGTGATACTGACGACCACGCATCCAGACTTCATTCAGCTTCGGTCCAAGGACCGGCAGGATGCGTCCGTAATTGATGGGCTGCTCACGACGACCGCGTAGCGGAGAAAGCGAGCGATTGGGGGAGCAAGATGTCGAGAACGCGTGCAGAGGACAAAACTCCTGGAAGGCCAGCGCCGGGATGGGTACCCGCTCCCACGAGAAACAAGTTGTCGATGTCTTCGCTCTTGTTGTGCGGGCGGAAGTAAGCACTCTGCGTCAACCGCGGCTCGAAGCTGAAGGCCGCCCCGCGAAACGAAAGATAGTCGTCTTCGAACCCTTTTGGGGTGAGGACGTGCGAGACGGAAAGGTTCTCAGTGAGGTTCGGAAGCACGGTTCGCTCCAGGTAAGCCGCTATCTTTCTTCTGTACCGTTCGGCTTCACTGTTCCATTCGATTCCACTCTCTTGGTGTGGAACGGGCGACAGCACGTAAAACGCGTCGCATCCGGCTGGTGCCATCGACGGATCAGTCGCCGTGGGGCGATGGAGATAGAGGCTGAAGTCCGACGCGAGTCGTTTGTTCTCGAAAATGTCCTCGAGCAACTCCCGGTATCGGGGGCCCATCAGAATCGTGTGGTGAGCGACGTCGCTATATCTGCACTTTGTCCCGAAGTACCAAACGAAGAGGCTCATCGAATAGTTCGAGCGCTCGATTCGCTCGTCCGTCCACACCTTGCGAGCAGAAGCGGGAACGAGCGTGCGGTAGGTAAACGCCGCGTCGGCGTTCGAGACCACGACATCTGCGGGAAGTACTTCACCGCCTCGGAGGCGAACTCCTGTAACGCGTGGCTTCGCACTTCGAGCTTCAGTAGTGACTTCGATCTGCTCGACGTCGGTTCCCAATCGAACTGTCCCGCCGGCGTTTTCGATCAACTTCACGAGCCCGCGCACGAGCGAACCCGTTCCTCCAACCGGATAGTGGACGCCCCACTTCCGTTCGAGGAAGGCGATCAGCGTGTAGATGCTCGTCGTCGAAAACGGGTTTCCCCCAACCAAGAGCGGATGAAAGGACATGACCTGTCGCAAGCGTTCGTCATGAACGAAACGAGACACCAGTCCGTACACGGTTCGGTAGCTTCCGAGCTTCACCATCTCGGGCGCGATGCGCACCATGTCCCACGGCGTCGAAAATGGAACATGAGCCAAACGTTCGAAGCCAACGGCGAAGATCTTCTCGCTCTCTTGGATGAAGCGTTCGTATCCGTCCACGTCGCGCGGGGAGAAACGCGCCACCTCGCTGCGCATCGCAGCTGCGTCTCCGGTGTAGTCGAAGACTTCACCATCATCGAAACGGATCCGATAGAACGGTGCGACAGGCCGCATGTCGACGTCGTCTGACAGAGACTGCCCCATCAAGCTCCAAAGCTCCTCGAACAAGAACGGCGCCGTTACGACTGTCGGTCCCGCGTCGAATATATATCCGTCGATCTTGTGCACGCGCGCGCGCCCACCGGCCTGATCCAGGCGATCGACAATCGTGACTTCGTATCCGCGAGCCAACAGGCGCACGGCAGCAGCCAGCCCGCCAAAACCGGCACCGATGACCACTACACGCACTGGCGCATGTGCCTCGTTTCGCTTGGTCATCCGGCAATGGTTCGGGACGTCCCGCGTGCAGTCAACGGGACCTCATGATAGGTCGCGCGTCCGTGACTGAGGACGAACAGACGTGCTTGTCGGTCTTGCGCGCTGGCTCGAAGACGTTCTTTGCCGCCTCGCTTCTGCTCCCGCCACGAATGCGTGGGCCCGTCGCCGCGACCTACGCCTTCTGTCGAACGTCGGACGACGAGATTGACGCGCCGAAAGCATCAAGCTCTCGACGACGGGTCGCATCGCTCCAGCAACGTGTGGATCGTCTCTACTCGCCGCACGCGTCGCTGAGCTCCCCGGTGGATCGCGCGTTCTGCCGGGTTGTGCAGGTTCATTCGATCCCGCGTGACGTCCTCGATCTCATGCTCGAAGGGTTTGCACAGGACGAAACCGGCACGGAGTACAAAACCCTGTCCGACGTGATCTCATACAGCGTTCGCGTGGCGTCGACCGTGGGTATCATGATGTCGAAGATCATGAACGTGCATGATCGTGCGGCGCTCGAACGCGCGGCTGACCTAGGTATCGCGATGCAGCTCACGAACATCGCAAGAGACGTCGGAGAGGACGCTGTCATCGGACGGATGTACCTTCCAACGGACTGGCTTCACGAGCTGGGAAGCTCGCGACAGGAGTCTCTCGACGAGTGCTCTCGCGGATTTGCTAGTCCCGCGATTCGCCAAGCCGTGAAGCGACTTCTAGTTACGGCGGAGGATTTTTACTCGAGCGCGATCGACGGGATCGGATTTCTTCCGCTTGATTGCCAGCCGGCGATTCATGCCGCACGTCGGTTGTACGCAGCGATTGGGGACGTGATCGCTTCTCATGACTACGATTCCGTTTCTGTCAGAGCCGTGACCTCCCCGCGCCGCAAGCTGTTCGAGCTTTCGCGTGCGCTGATCGACATGCGTGCACCCGTCCGCGTTCGAAGCACCTTCGCCC
>CAZWQH010000288.1:0-6622 GCA_964635815.1 uncultured Sandaracinaceae bacterium | reverse complement strand
GGGATGAAGTTGCCCAGCGACTTGCTCATCTTGTGACCGTTCACTGTGAGCCATCCGTGCGCGAAGATGTGCTTTGGCAGAGGCACGCCCGCGCTCATCAGGAACGCGGGCCAAAACACCGCATGAAACCTCAGGATGTCTTTGCCGACAATGTGAACGGATTCTCCGTCTCGCCAGAACGTGTCGTAGAGCGGAATCGCGCGCTGAACCGTCGTATCTCCGGGTTGAGTCGCGAGGATGCGATGAGGTGGGCCACCGAGCGCGGTGATGTAGTTCGCGAGCGCATCGAACCACACGTACATGATGTGCTCGGCGTTCCCAGGAACGGGAACTCCCCAACGGAAACTCGTTCGGGAAATCGAAAGGTCCCGCAGACCCTGCTTCACGAACGCTTTGACCTCGTTGAAACGCCCCTCCGGCAGCACGAAGTCGGGATGTTTCTCGTACAGCGCGAGCAACGGCTCGGCATACTTCGAGAGACGGAAGAAGTAGCTCTTCTCCTTTACACGTTCGACTGCTGTCTTGTGTATCGGGCAGTGCTTTGGAGCTGTCGGCGCGGCGCCTTCCGGTGTGACGAGCTCACCCTCGGGGTAAAACTGTTCACATCCAACGCAGTACCAATCTTCGTACTCGCCAAGATAGATGTCGCCGGCACGCTCGCATTGCGACCACAGTTCCTGCGCGAGCTTCTCGTGGCGCGGCTCGGTCGTGCGAATGAAGTCGTCGTGGGCACAGTCCAGCAGCTGCCACGCATTCTTGAAGGGCGGGGCCATGCGGTCTACGAACTCCTGTGGCTCCATTCCCTCCGCTTTTGCACGGCGCTCAAGCTTTAGTCCGTGCTCGTCGAGACCAGTCAGGAAACGCGCTTCACGTCCGCGCAGGCGCGCATACCGCGCGAACACGTCGGCGATGATGGTGCTGTACGCCGTGCCAATGTGCGGCCGATCGTTGACATAGTATATCGGCGTCGTGACGTAGAAGGGCTTCGAACGGCTGGCTGCGTGCGCATCGGGCGTGGACTCGGACATTGCCCGCCAGCGATAGCACGGACGAGCGTGTCGTCAGAGCGAGCGGTGGATGTCGTAGAGAAACGCTTCGATGACCGTCGCACGCGAGGCGTTTCGATCCAGCTCGAGCTCGAGATCTCGGAGGCGGTGAACGATGTTCGCGCACGAGACCGCGGGGAGGGTGCGGGGTGCGATTCCCAGCATCGTACGCAGCGCCGGTTCGCTGGCACTCTGGGCGGTGTCAGGAATCAGCTCGCTGCGCGCGTCGCTCGAGAGGACTGCTCGCATGACATCGAACACGATGTCGGTGTGGTCCGTCTTGGCCAGCTCGTCCGCAAGCTCGATCCGTGACCCGAGATCGGCGGGAGACAATACCCGCTCGGCTAGGCCGACTGCTTGTGCGAGGTTGCCCTGTTCGAGCAAATGTACGGCGCGATCCACTCGACCGTCCGCGAGTCGGATTGCCAGATCGATCTGAGCTGGTTGCGCGTTGCTATCCGTGCGCGTCGCAATCAGCTCTCGCACGGTAGCGTCTGGCAGGCGGGCGAATCGGACAGGCTGACACCGTGATCGGATCGTAGCGAGCAAGAGATCCGGCCGGGGCGCCAGAAGGACGAAATGGACGTTCGGGCGAGGCTCTTCGAGCGTCTTGAGCATCGCGTTCGCGCTCTCGAGGTGCTTTTCTGGAAAGGAGACCTCTGCTTCCGGAAAGATGATCACGGCTCGCTTCGCTTCGAACGGCGCAAACTGCACGAACGGCCGCACATCCGTCCGAATCACCTCGATGGTGATGTTGCGGTCGCCTTCGTCACGCGGGGCGAACGTGCGGACGTCCGGGTGGACACCCGTTTCAATTCGTCGACAGGTCTCGCAATCTCCGCACGGGGACATGCTTTGCGGGGCTCGCTCGCAGTTCAGGGCCTGCGCGAAGCGTCGGGCGACCAAAGCTTTTCCCACGCCGCTAGGTCCGTGGAACAAGTATGCGGACGCCAACCGCGAGCTTTGGATCGCCCGATCGAGGGTCTTCACCGCGACATCCTGGTCCCGCACCTTGGCCAGTGGTTCCACGAAACGCTGCTTGGCCTCGTTCTTCTGTGCACGCAAGCGCGCGCTCTCGTGGGACACGCGCCCGTCGGATCCGCGCGTTTTGGTCGGCGGCTGGCGGGCGCGGCCTTGCTCCGAGAGTGGTGACCGTGTAGGTTCGCCCACGGAACGCGGTAACCCCTTGTCGCCAAGGCAGAAACCCGCGGAATGAACGCCGCCATGAATGATCGCGAAAACGGGGCACCTATGCTTCCTGCAGGCATGCTCAAACTGAAGACCGGACGTTTCACTTGTCTCGTGCTGGCGGGTATCTTCGCTGCGACTGCGCTTCCAAGCACCACTCACGCGCAGGTCTCGCAGGTCGAGTCGTCGCCGAAGGCGTCCATCGGATTTGGCCTTATCGGAGCGGAGCTCGGGTTTGTCTTGCCTGCCGCGTTCGGAATGCGTGAGACGTGGCCGTACGTCGTGTTTCCGATCGTCGGCGGCGGCCTTGGAGCCGTTCTCGGTCACTTTGCACTTCAGACATCGAATGCGTCTCCAAATCCAGAGCTGAGCGCGACGTTTTTGGCCGTTGGCATCGCGCTGATTATTCCGACGCTCGTGTTCACTTTGGCTCAGACCTCGTACGACCCCGCGGACGACGCGAGTCCGAACGGCGAGAGCACTGAACCCGCCGCAGAAGACTATGGCGACGAGACAAACGCGAATCCCAGTGGATCGGCTCCGGCTGACGGGTCGCCGGCCAACCAAGGATCGGACGGAACCACGCCAGCCGCAGGTCCGACCAGCCGTTTGGATGTTCAACGTCGGACGCTCGCCGTGGGTGGCGGGCTCGTCCGCGTGTCGGATGGGAACGTCTTGCTGACGGTGCCAGCGATTCACACCCTGCCGCTCTACACCGCTGAAGATGCGCGGGCGTTTGGACTTCGCGATATCGCGTCGCAGACCGAGGTTCGCGTCCCGCTGCTCAGTGCTGCTTTCTGAGCACAGCTCAGTGCTGCTTTCTTCCGAGGTTGCAACCGGCGCGTGAAGAGCGGTGCGTGCAATGAAGAGCGCGGATGCTCGGTTGGTGCACGGCGGTGTGCTTCGCACGATTCGCGAACGCGGGCTTCCTCTTCGAAATACAAGCGCTGTCGTCGCGATTAGCGGGGGGCCTGACTCTCTGGCGCTCCTGGCATCGTTGGCGCGGCTCAGGGAAAAGCTCGGCCTTGAGCTGACAGCGGCAAGTATCGATCACGGCCTACGTTCGACCGCGCGCGACGACGTCGAGATCGCTCGTGAGCAGGCGGCGCACTTTGACGTTCCGTTCGTTTCGTCGCGAGTCCGCGTGGTGCGCGGATCGGTCGATTCGCTTCAAAGTGCGGCGAGGCGTGCTCGATACACAGCTCTCCACGCCATAGCGAAGAAGTCGAACGCGACTGCGATCGCAGTCGGTCATACGCTTGACGACCAAGCTGAGTCGGTTCTCATACACCTCCTGCGCGGAGCATCGCTCCGGGGGCTGCGCGGAACCCACTCCGTGCGGTCAGACGGTGTGGTCAGGCCGCTCATCGATCTCGAGCGACGCCATGTGCACGCGTTCGCGGAGGCATGTGGGGTTCCGGTCGCTCGCGATCCCTCGAACGTGGACTCGAAGTACCTCCGGGTTCGGGTGAGGCTTGAAGTCCTGCCTCTGCTCCAGGAGCTGGCGCCGCGAATTGTGCGCGATCTGGCCCTGCTTGCGGATGACGTCACTGAATTACTTCACGAGACCTCACCAATGACACCTGTGCGAGGGGTCGCGGCCCGCTTGGCCGGCGCGATCACCGCTGGGCGCGGCGAAGTGCTCGCGAAAGGTGGATATCGTGTGCGAATCGCTGGTGCGAGCGTCCTGGTGGAGCCCTTGGCGGCCGGTTCGATCAGGCGGGCGCGCGGCGCGAAGACAGAGTGACGACAGTCGATTGCATCGTCTTTCTCTGTGTCTGAATGTTTTCGCGCTTGAGCCGCATGGAAAGAGTGACTACGTTTGTAGCCACAGACCTACATGAAGCAAAGCCACAAGACGCTTCTCCTCTGGGTGCTTATCATCGCGATGTTCGTCGCGGTCTATCAGCTAATTGCTGAAGGCGAGGCTCCTGCAACGGTCGCGTTCAGCGACTTCCAAACCGAGGTTCGAGAGGGCCATGTCGTGTCCGCGGACGTGCGGACTCGGAACGGTGCTGGCGAGTACCAGTACACGGTCCGCCTGACTAAGACAGGAGCGCCTCAGAGGCGGGTCACATACGGCATCGTCGATCGCGGCATCAATGACGAGCTCTTGGAGCACGGCGTCACCGTGAAGTACTTGGCCGATGAGCAGGCGGGCTTCTGGACGCTTCTTCTAGGAAATCTCCTCCCCCTCGTTCTTGTGTTCGGCCTTTTCATCTTCTTCATGCGCCAAGTTCAGGCTTCGGGAGGGAAGGCCATGAGCTTCGGGAAATCGCGAGCGCGACTTCTCAACGAGTCGCAGAACAAAGTCACGTTCGCTGACGTCGCAGGTATCGACGAAGCGAAGGACGACTGCGAAGAGATCATCGCGTTCCTCAAAGACCCGAAGAAGTTCCAGCGCCTTGGCGGGCGCATACCCAAAGGCGTGCTTTTGATGGGCGCACCTGGCACGGGCAAAACGCTCTTGGCTCGGGCAATCGCGGGTGAAGCCGGAGTTCCGTTCTTCAGCATCTCCGGATCGGATTTCGTCGAGATGTTCGTGGGTGTTGGCGCGAGTCGCGTGCGCGACCTCTTCGAGCAAGGCAAGAAGCACGCGCCGTGCATTATTTTCATCGATGAGATCGACGCGGTCGGCCGCCACCGCGGCGCCGGCATGGGTGGAGGTCACGACGAACGCGAGCAGACACTCAATCAGCTGCTCGTCGAGATGGATGGCTTCGAATCGAACGAAGGCGTGATCATCGTTGCAGCGACGAACCGGCCGGACGTCCTCGACCCCGCAATCCTTCGCCCCGGGCGCTTTGACCGTCGAATCGTCGTTCCAAGGCCAGATCTTCGGGGTCGCGTAGGAATCTTCGCAGTTCACATGAAGAAGGTTCCAGTCGCAGAAGACGTCGACGTCGAGGTGCTCGCGCGCGGGACCCCGGGATTCTCGGGTGCAGACATCGAGAACCTGGTCAACGAGGCTGCTCTCCTTGCAGCACGTCAGGACAAGGACGCAGTCTCGATGCACGACCTCGAGCTGGCCAAAGACAAGGTCATGATGGGCAGCGAGCGCCGCTCCATGGTCATCAGCGACCGCGAGAAGAAGACGACTGCCTGGCACGAAGCTGGGCACACGGTGGTCGGCTACTTGCTACCGAATCACGACCCGCCCCACAAGGTCACGATCATCCCGCGCGGCGCTGCGCTAGGCCTGACCGGGTTCCTGCCTCGCGAAGATCGACTGTCGTTCGCCAAAGAGAACGCAGTGGACCGGATAGCGGCGGTCCTCTCTGGACGCATCGCGGAGGAGCTGAAGTTCGGCCAGCTGACATCCGGTGCGTCGGATGACTTCCGACAAGCCACCGAGGTCGCGCGGATGATGGTAACGGCGTGGGGAATGAGCGAGAAGCTTGGAACTCTGTCGTACGCCGAGCGTGAAGATCAGTTCCTAGGTTTCGGTGCTGGCATGCGTCCGCGCGAATACTCCGAGGCGACCGCGCAGACCATCGATGCCGAGATTCGGCGCATCGTTGGCGAACAGTACGACCGTGCCAGAGAAATGCTGGTTGCAAGCAAGGACAAGCTCGACGCAATGGCCGAAGCGCTCCTGGAGCGTGAGACTCTCGATTTCGAGGAAATCAAGGCCGTCATGGAAGGGCAACCACTTCCCGCGCGCGCCCGCATCATCATCCCGACCTACGCTGAAAAGCAGCGACAGCAGCGCGACAAGGCGAGGAAGGCTTCTGTGTTCACTCCCCGTCCAGCAGAAGTCCCCTCCGGCTCGTAACAGAGCTGCTGCGGTCGCCGATCTAGCGGTCGGGCTTCGCTCAACGTACAGGTGGTACGCCTCGCTCGCCCTCCCTCTTCTCGGCGCCCTCGCGACGCTCTGGGTCCCTTGCGCTTGAGCATAGGAACTTGTGCGACGAGTCGAAGCGGCGCTTTGGAGTCACCATGCGTCGGTGGTTCGTTCGCGGATTGTAAAAAATTCGCGGTGATGAGCCCGAAGCGGGGGGCGATGTGATATTTGAGCTGTGTGAGGCTCGAACAGCCATCGCTGCCTCCAGAGGTCTGGGGGATTCTCAACGTCACGCCTGATTCGTTCAGCGATGGCGGCGAGTTCTTCAATTCTGACGCCGCAATCGAGCGTGGACTTGAGATGGTTCGCCAAGGAGCGAGCGTGGTCGATGTGGGCGGTGAATCGACGCGCCCGCGCGGTCCGGCGTACGGATCCGGAAGCGTGGCTGTTTCGGACGCAGAGGAGCTGGAGCGAATCGGTCCGGTAGTGAGCGCGCTCGTAGCCAACGGTGTTCGCGTGTCGATCGACACCACGAAGCCTGTCGTTGCGCGAGCGGCGCTCGAAGCAGGGGCAGGCATCCTCAACGATGTGTCGTGCGGAGCCG
>CAZWQH010000287.1:0-6637 GCA_964635815.1 uncultured Sandaracinaceae bacterium | reverse complement strand
AAGGCGCGCGCCAGCGCAACATGGAATTGCCCCGGCTTGATGGACACCACCTGAGAGGCGTGAATGCCTCGGGGAGTGTTCATGGAGAAGCGGGCGCGAGGGACGTTCACGGATGAGTACAAAGCACGAGCGGTTCAACTCTGTCGGACAGGGACATGAGTATTGTGGCAAATCGTCAAGGACATCGACATCGCGGATTCGGTGTTGCGCAAGTGGCTTAGCCAATCGGAGATCGACGCGGAACGAGGCAAGCCGGGGCACGGACGACGGCGGAGCGCGAGGAACTTTCGCAGTCGCGCTGCATGACGCACTGTTTGGTACTCGTTCGCAGCTAGTCGTCGCCCACGAAGTCTTCGTGACGGCCAGCGCGACCATCGTTGTGGAGCAGCATCCGTTCCAACTCGTTCAACGGAGTTGATACGGCGCAGCATTCGAGCATTTGGAATCGACTCGGGGGCACGGGCGGACGCAAGCAACGCGGTTCGCTTCGATCGGAGGCACTCACGCGGCGGACAGGTGGCGCCGCGCGCCGCGCCGGCCGCCCCTCGCGTCCCTTTTCTGAAGGACCGATCCCGCGGCTCCACGCGCTCGACGAACCGCGAAGATTGCGGAGTAGGAGAACGCACGAAACGCTGCAAAGTCTTGGGGAGACCTGAACCGTTTCGTGCGGACCTAGTTGACGATCACGGAAGGTCGCCTGGATGTTGCGTCTGGCAAGTGAAGTTCACGCAGCTTTGATTGGATGCGCAACACGCTGTCCCGCACGCGGTGGTACCCGATGCGCACGGAATCACACAACTCGATGTTCCTCCCGACATCTGTCGGCACTCCTCGTAGGGTTGGCAACAGCCTCCTCCACACCTCTTGGCTGCGTCACAGGGATTCGTTGGAATCGGGGGATACGACCCGCCCTGACATGCCTTCGTGGTCCCGATCGATATGCATGCTCCGGTGCAACAGACCGACCCGCAGATCGAGTGTCCTGGTTCGCAACGTACGTTCTCACCCGATCCCGTTCCGCTGGGAGACGGCGTTCCGCGACAGCCTCCGGTGAATGGCTCGCACCGCATCCCGGGCTGGCAGCATTCTGCGTTCAAGGGTTGGTCCCACTGGTTGAACTGTTGACACCATGTCCGACCGGCTTCCGAACAGAGCTGCAGTGCGGTCTTGGGAACGCATTTGTTCGTCGTATGGTTCAAGATGTCGCCGGGCATGCACACGCACGCGCAAGCATCCGACGACCAGACGCCGTCCATCCTCGAGCACTCGGCGTTGCGCGCCAGAGTTGCGCCGCAAGCGCAGTCGCCGAACCGGCCGCGCGGACAAACGCATCCGCACGTCGCGCTGTCTATTTCCATGCCGCGGATGCGGCAAGCCCACGACAGCACCGAACTGCAGATCTGGGTGCGGGCGACCTCACACGAGCCGTTCTGCCATGTCGACCCAGCGGGACACTCGCACTCGCACGTCTGATTGTTGATCTGTGCTCCGGCTTGCGAGCACGTCGTCTGCTCGCGCCAGCTGCAAGCGGCGCCTTGTCCCCACTGCCCGACCAGTTTCTCAGCGACCGATCCAGACGTCCCCGCCTCCGCTGCACAACCGGAGAACAGCAACATCATCAGACAACCCCGTAACATGTTTCCACTTCGCATGCGTTCCTACCTTTCCGCCTACCGGAGGCGGCTATCGCGGCGCGTTGTTCGAGACACGGGCGCTCCGAACAACGCCGTGGCGTGTGAGAAAGCACGGTGCGATCCGGACGAAACCGAATTTAATACTCTTAAATTGCCCGGCGGCCGAAGTGCCGACCTCGCGATATCGCTTGGTGTTTGGAAGCGGTGTTCGGCGCGCCTGCGACGAAACCCGGCATCGCCAACTAGCGCTCTCATGTACCGTTCCCGGAGCTCAAGGCATGGAACCGCAGCACTCCTACGCGGCTCAAGGACACCGAGCACTCGGCATGGCGAGAAAACGAAGGTGCTGGAGACGGCTGCTTTTGCACTCTCATGACACGAGAGCCCAGCGGAAGTGCCTCGTTGAGATATGCATGATGTTGGCGCGGTCGTCGTGCCGCGAGCGTGGCGCGGAATCTGCGAACGGGGAGGAGCGCTATGCAAGCCCATACCGTTCGTCGAGCCGCTGGAAACGCGCCGCAGGATTCAATGTGACCCCCCAAGCGCACACGCCTAGGGAGTCATCGAAGTCGAAGCCCAGGCGGACAGCAGTCCGATTCTAGGGGGCCACGCTCAAATTCGACCGCTTCGACGACAACCTCTAACTTCCGTAACGACTAGCGGACAATATTGGATTCGAACCAATGACCTTCGGCTTCGGAGGCCGACACTCTATCCAACTGAGCTAATTGTCCGTGCTGCAACAGTGTGCTTCCAACTACGTGACGCGCGGGGGTTACCACGTCGTGGAACGGAGAACAACGCGGGGCTAAGCAGGACCCATTTGCCCTCAAATCAAGATGACGCTGTCGATGCTCGGCGGAACCACGATGTAGACGTTGCGCGAGGACAAGTCGGTGATGCCGGACCCGACGACGATGATTCTAGCGCGGAAAATCACGGCCGTTTCGCGCCCCATGAAGAAGGTGTTTTGGAAGTCGACGTCAAAGTCGAGCTGCGTCCCCGGAATGACTTCGCGGAACGTGGTCGAGTCCTTCGAGCGATACGTGATGCCTGGCGAAGGGCCGCTCGTGGTGCCTCGCGTTCCCTCGAACGGTGTGATGGCTCCAATGAAACGAGTGGCGTCGACGTTCTCGAAGTTGCCGGTCCCGTTTTCTTTTCGAGTGGTGCAGTCGTAGGGAGCACCGCCGACGAGTTCACTGATTCCGTTGATGACGTCGGTCGTGATGTTGAGACCGTCTGAACCAATCTGGAAGCAGAGTGGAGTGCCGTTCGCGCGAACTGCGCCCGTCGTTCGCGAGAGGAAGCACATGTGATCGTCAGGCGTGGTGACGGGCATGCTCGGAAACGAGAACGATGTGGAGAGCGTCACTATGCGCGCGCCTAGGTCGCGAATCGCAGCGAGGACCTGTGTAGGTTGCGGTGCCGTTGGGATATCCACGAGCGAGCACGCGCCCGCAAAATCGACCGTGCTGCTCATCAGATCCGCAACTCCATCCTTGAATGGAGCGTCGCTCACGTAGACCACGATCGGCTGCGCGCCATGCCTGAAGCAAGGGTACCCGCGCCGGACGCCAACATCGTCGGGAGCGACCACGCACGCTTTTGAGGGAATGGTTCCGGCTGTACCCCAACGAGATTCAGGCCACGAGTGCCCCATGCCCGTTGCCAATACGTGGAGCATGTGAAAGCCCGCTTCACAGACGTTCCCTCCGTTGTGTCGGGGATAGTTGCGAACCGCGTCGACAATATCTGGCACTCCGTTCCCGGTGCCGCGGATTAGCGAGCCGATGCCGACTCCTTGTGGCGGGATTCCGAACGGTCCCTCACGTCCCCACTCGCCGTGGTCCTGATCCGGCGGGGAGATGTCGAGTAGGTGGAAGAACGGGATGTCTGTGTCGGGGCAACACCCCGCCGCAACCGTGTCGCACCGGTTGTACGCGCGGCACTCGGTGCGTCGGTTGTCTAACCCGTGTGCGCGCATCATCCCGTATGCTGCGTCGTCATCCGTGCCCACCGGATAGTCTGCAAACCCGCCCGCGCCGAAGTGGACGTTGGGAATCAAGCGCTTGATGCCGGGAATGATGACGGACTCAAGGCCGTTCTGCACGTTCCTAAGCTCCGGATACATCGAGGCCGTCGTGTCCATGAAGAAGTAGACGTCAGCCATCGACACGTTCGAGCCGAAGCGCAGTTTCTTTCGCTGCGCGGGCGCGTTGTACGGGAGCACGACGAAGTAGTCTCCAGGCGGCACCGTCGAGGTCGAATCCAGCGGGTTCGTGAGAGTGCCGCGAATTTCACCGAGATCGGTCACGCCATCTCCATCGGTGTCTCGATTCGTGGGATCCGTTCCCGCCGCCGCTTCCTCGCTGTCGAAGAGTCCGTCGTTGTCCGAGTCGGTGTCGCGGTAGTCGAGCGTCCCGTCCGAATCACTGTCGGCGACGACGCAGTTCCCGCGGATGCGCGACTCGTCTCGATCTAGGACGCCGTCGTTGTCCGAGTCCGTGTCGGTCCGATCTGGAGTGCCGTCGCCGTCCGAGTCGAACGTGCTCTCGACATCGTCCGGTATGCCATCTCCGTCGGCGTCCGTTCCGCGATTGCACGCGACATATGACGGCGCGTCGTAACGTTGGCCATCGAAGCGGGGCACGTCACCCACCGGTGAGGTGCCGTCGAGTGTGCCGCTTCCGCCGTCTCCGCGTTTTCCGGAAATGGTCGAGTTGCATGCGAGCGAAAACAGAACCCCGACCCAAGCTGACGCGCGCACAAAAGCCATGAGGCAGGGTACACCCCCCCGCGGCGCCGCACAATCGGCCGCAGCTTCCAAGTTATTGTCATGCTTAGGTATTAATACAGTGCCGAGCAGCCGGCAGTGCGTTTTTCGGTGAAGATTCGAGCGCTTACTTGGCGTTCACTTCTTTCGGAGCTGGACGATTCGCTCACGCTCTTGAGGATGCTCGTCGAGGAACGCTTGGAAGCTCTCGCCAGAGATTTCTACGTCGACGTCGCCTTGGATCTTCGCCTGACAACCGAGGCGGCTTGTGGTCCTGACATCGAACGCTTTGTCGAGGATGTCGAACTCCTCATCTTCGATCTCGCCGGTTTGATCGAAGCCGCGCACCACGTACACGTGACACGTCGAGCACGCACAGACTCCGCCACAGCGGTCACCTTCGGGTGCGCCGGCGAGCTTCGCCGCAGCGAGGATCGTCGTTCCCGCGGGAACCTCGATTTCTATCTCTTCACGTAGGAATCGAACGCGGGGCATTCACGATCTCCGTATCATGCGCATGCTCGAGACCACGAGCGTGCTTGGTTTCTTCTTCGACGCTCTTCAGGTTCCGCCCTGCGAGCGCCCGACCGATGCTTGCGTCCATGCGCCGCGACGCAAAGTTGCGAGTCGCGCGGTCGAGCGAATCGATCGCGGCGTCGATCTTCGTCGCATCGTTTCCGCTCGTCGAGTGCCGAATCTCGTCGAGCGCGGCTCGGATTGCCGCTACCTCGTCTTTTGTGATGAGAGATGCATCGCTAGCCAACGCGCTCTCTGTCGCGCTCGCCATGCGCTCTGCATCCACTCTCCGCTCGATGAGCTTTCGCGCCGCGATGTCTGCTTCGCCGTGTTCGTACGCATCGAGAAGCATCTGCTCGATCTCCTCGTCGCGGAGGCCGTAGGTCGGCTTCACGTCGATGGCTTGCTCGACGCCTGTCGTGGTCTCGCGTGCGCTGACATGAAGGATCCCGTCAGCGTCGACATTGAACGTTACCTCGAGCCTCGGGAGCCCAGCGACATTCGCGGGGACTCCCTTGAGTGTGAAGCGTGCCAACGAACGACACTCGGTCGCGAGATCTCGTTCACCCTGCACGACGTGCAAATCGAAGCCGGTCTGGTTGTCCGCGTAAGTCGTGAACGTCTGTTTGGCAGCGGCGGGAATCGGAGTGTTGCGCGGGAGGATTCGTTCCACGACTCCCCCCATGGTTTCGACTCCGAGCGAGAGCGGAAGCACGTCTAGTAGGAGCACTTGATGCTCAGGGGTCTCGCTTGCGATTGCGTCGGCTTGGACCGCCGCGCCGAGCGCCACAACTTGGTCCGGATCGATATCGGTGAGGGGGGTGCGGCCGAATACCTGGGCAACGTACGTGCGCACGCTGGGAACACGCGTCGCACCGCCGACAAGAATCACACCATCGAGCGCATCCGGTTTGATGCCCGCGTCGCGCAATGCACGCCTACAAACGCTACCGGTGCGCTCAATGAACGACCGAATGCCTGCTTCGAATGTTTCGCGCGTGATCGCGAGCGGGGTTTCGGCTCCGAACGGTGACAGATCGATTTCGACGCGAGCCGTATCTGTCAGTGCATGTTTGGCTTCTCGCGCCGTCGCCAAGATGCTCGCTACGGCGTGGGGCGATTCTTTGGGTTTCGTGCTCGGACTCTGCCTCGCGATCTCCGCGAACACGAGCTCCGCGAGTGCGCGATCGAAGTCGTCGCCACCCAATCGCGTGTCCCCACCGGTCGAACGGACCTGAAACACACCTTGATCCAGCGAAAGAATCGTGACGTCGAACGTGCCACCCCCGAGGTCGTAGACCGCAAAGAGCCCGTCGACTTTCTTGTCCAGTCCATAAGCGAGCGCGGCTGCGGTCGGCTCGTTTAGCAAACGGATCACTTCGAGGTCCGCAAGGCGCGCGGCATCCTTGGTTGCTTGCCGTTGCGCGTCGTCGAAGTGGGCGGGCACCGTGATGACCGCGCCGCTGATCGGTCCGAGTTCGTCCTGGGCCCTCTGTTTGAGCTCGCGCAGGATCTCCGCGCTGACTTCGATAGGTGTGACCTCATGGTCAGGTCCAACTTCGAACCGCAAGACGTCGCCGCCGGCGCTCGAGGTCGTGCCGAGCTTGTACGTTTCCGCGCGACCCGCGTCGGCTTCTCCCACGCCCCGACCCATGAAGCGTTTTACGCTCGCGATCGTGTTTGTCGGTGACGTCGTCAGATGGCGCTTTGCCGC
>CAZWQH010000286.1:3050-6673 GCA_964635815.1 uncultured Sandaracinaceae bacterium | reverse complement strand
TCAGCGGCTTCTGCTGACGGGCAATCGCTTCGAGAACGGGGATGAGGTCCTTCATGTTGGAGATCTTTCGCTCCGAGATGAGGACGTAGCAGTCTTCGAGCTCTGCCTTCATGCGCTCTGGGTCGGTGATGAAGTACGGCGAGAGGTATCCGCGGTCGAACTGCATGCCTTCGACAACTTCGAGCGTCGTCTCGAGGCCCTTTGCCTCTTCAACGGTGATGACGCCTTCCTTGCCAACCTTCTCCATGGCTTCAGCGATGATCTTTCCGATCGTCGTGTCGCCGTTCGCGGAGATGGTTCCAACCTGTGCGATCTCTTTCGGGTCGCGGCTGGGCTTGCTGAGCTTCTTGAGCTTCTCGGTGATGTACTCAACCGCTGCGTCGATGCCGCGCTTGATTTCCATCGGGTTGTGACCCGCGGCGACCATCTTCGCGCCTTCGCGGAAGATTGCCTGCGCGAGCACCGTGGCGGTCGTCGTGCCGTCGCCGGCGACGTCGCTGGTCTTCGAGGCAACTTCACGCACCATCTGTGCGCCCATGTTCTCGAACTTGTCCTTGAGCTCGATCTCCTTCGCAACCGTGACGCCGTCCTTGGTGACGGTCGGTGCGCCGAAGCTCTTCTCGATGACAACGTTGCGGCCGCGTGGTCCGAGGGTGACCTTGACGGCGTTCGCAAGCGTGTTGACGCCGGCGAGGATGCGATCACGCGCTGGCGCGTCGTAAATGATTTCTTTCGGTGTTCCCATTTTTAGCTCCTGAATCTTTCGTTAATCTTTGAGGCTCTCGAGCCTATTTCTCGAGACAGTTCTTGTTGTCTCGAACGAGTTTCACTTCTCGAGAACGCAGAGGATCTCTTCCTCGCGGAGGATGAGGTGCTCTTCGCCGTCGATCTTGACCTCGGTGCCGTTGTACTTGCCGAACAGGATTCGGTCGCCGGGCTTGACGTCGAGCTTGCGAACGTTGCCATTCTCAAGAACTTTGCCGTTGCCAACCGCGATCACTTTGCCTTCGATCGGCTTCTCTTTTGCCGAGTCAGGAATGATGATGCCGCCCTTGGTCTTTTCTTCTTCTTTGAGACGTTGGACCAGTACTCGGTCCTGAAGTGGTCGAATTGCCATTTGTTCTCTCCGTGTTCTCCCCGGTTTTCCCGGATGGATTGTTAGCGCTCACGAGATGCGAGTGCTAACGCGAGCGGCACTGTAACCGTCACAGCGGTGCCGTCAAGAGTGGTTTCGGCTTTGTTTAGTGATGATCCGCACGGCTAGCAATCGATCGTCGCCGCTGCCAACGCTCAGGAACACGCGCCAAACATGAACTAGATGGCCAGTCGTCTAGCCAGTAAACTTGTGAGCAACAGCACGAGATTCTGACTCCATTGAGCAGCAGGACCGTAGGAGGCATGAAGAATGATCGAACGTCACGGGGACTTGAAGGGCTTCTTCTGCGACAGATTAACAGCGTCTCTCGGCGACCACGGGGTTCAGGTGAGTGACAGCACCGAGTTTTACCTGGTGAATCTGCTGTCGGTGCATGCCAGCTCCCCGAGCCCCACGTTTGACGGCTCATTTGCGGAACGTCTTGCGGAAGCACTTAACGAAGGCACGGGTTCGCAACTTCAACTGTTTCGCGATCTGGGGGACAACACCCTCTGCACTCTTGGATTCTTCTCAGCGGCGGTCGAACGCAGGGGCCTCTCGCCTCAGTACGTCGAGTCCATCGGGGAGCGAGCGTATTCGGCGGCGTCCACGCTTTCTCGGCGCGGAGCACGACGAGAGGCCACCGAGCTAGCGGACGTCTTCGAGGAGCTTTCCGATCGGTTCGACGAGCTCGCTACAGTTCTGAGCGACGTTCGGGAGCAGACATCGCTCCGGACACCTCAAGATATCGTTCGCTTGTACGAACGGTGGCGACAGACCGGATCCACGCGTCTTGCCAAACGGCTCAACGAAGAGGGTGTGTTTCCGAACCGCGGCGGCCGATCGGTGCACTAGGCACAATGCTCTCGACCATCCAGGAACGCCTCAGCGAGATTTACGATGTGCAGATCGAGCAGCAGGTCGATCACTTTCTGTGCGATTTGGCAGTAGCAAGTGCGGCGGCAGGCCCCGATGTCGAAGCTCGCCGTGAGGCGCTGCTCGTTCAAGACGACCCCGATGGGTTGTCGCTAGGCCTATACATCGACGAGAACACGCTGGCGCGCGTACGCGCCGGACGGGACCTCTGGCTAGACGCGACGACAAGCGCCTATGCGGATCACGAGTCGCTCGCGCACGCCTCGCTTGCGACGGAGGGCGTCAGTCACTTCCTCTACATTGCCTTCCGATCCGATGCGGGAGAGAGCGTGAGCCTCCTAGAACTCGAACTCCAAGCCGAAGTAGACAAGTACGTCTGCGCGCTTCTCGCAGGTCAAACTCGTGACGCGCATGATCGCACTTCGCTCTTGAGTGGGAATGGGATTGGGCTGATGAAATGGCGACGCCAGTCGGAACTTGCGCGTGCCGCGTTGTTCACGAGTGCGCAGTTCATTCACGATGCGCAGACCGATGAGGGGGCCCGATACCGGGCTGCTGTCCGGTACGCGGATCAGTACGCGAGGCAGATAGAGCGCGTGTTCCTTCAGGCAGGGGAGGCTGACCTAATGAGCGAGCTGCGGCGTTTCTATCGACGTGGGCTCTTGGGGAAGCTGCAAAGCACACGAGCGTAACCGCGCTTGCCCGCGACTTAAATCGCACTCTCGGCTGCCAGGGGAATCGGGGCTTCGTTGACCGCGGGGGGCGTGCGCGCGACGCTCCTGTCGTGCGTATTTTCATGTCTTTGGCGCTAGTTGTGAGTGTTGTTCCACTATTGCTTTCCGGCACCGCTATCGCGCGAGCCGAAACGATTCGGATCGCGCCGACCGACTCTGCCGCAGCTGCCTACGGGGCGATGCAGCGCGCCGCGGCGGGCGACGAAGTCGTCATCGCGGCGGGGACCTATCGATTCCGTTTGCAGCTTTCCCGCAGTGGCACCGAAGCCCAGCCGATCGTGTTTCGGGCCGAGGATCCTCGAAATCGCCCTGTGTGGGATATGTCCGGAGGGCTCGTCGAGGACGCGCCAGGCACATCGACCGCGGGGGACCGCGGTCGCGCTGTCTGGCAAGTGACGGGTTCGCACATTCACATCAGTGGAATCGTTTTCCAGAACGCGCGCACATCGAGTCTCAATGCTGCCGGGGTCCGATACTACGGAGGCGCGCGCGGAGTTCGCATTCGCGATTGCATCTTCAGGACGAACGAGAACGGCCTGACAGGCGGCGATGCCGCTTCTGAGGCCGTCGTCGAGTTCTGCGAGTTCGATCGAAACGGAAACCCAGCGGCAACGAGTCCCACCCACAACGTCTACATCTACGGAGGGGAGTTCACGCTTCGGTACTCGTATCTCCACGACACGACCCAGGGACAGAACTTTCATATCCGCGCACACGACGCAACGCTCGAGTACAACTGGATTGCGCGCGCACACAACTACGAGGGCGACCTGATGTCGGGGCCCAACCCTCGGGGAGGTCCTGGACCGTTCACGCAAACCCTAACACTGCGCGGAAACGTGATCGTGCAGCACGCAGCGCCGGAGAATCGATCGTTT
>CAZWQH010000286.1:0-3040 GCA_964635815.1 uncultured Sandaracinaceae bacterium | reverse complement strand
GGGCCGTACAACGACGCGTCCGCTCCGGGGCTAACGCTCGTGGTGAGACTGATCAACAACACCATCATCGCGAACGTCGGATCGTCGGTCGTCCTGTCGCTGAATAACACGACAGCAAGCACGATCATGCGGGGCGAGCTATTCAACAACGTGATCGTCGGCTCGTCCGCGATTACTGCGGTCCGCGTTCCCATCAACGGATCGTTCGTCGGTTCGAAGAACTGGGTCCCGACTGGCGCCGCAGTCGCTTCGACCATCACCGGAACCATTTTCGGCGCTGCGCCGGGATTTCTCGGCGCCAGCTATCGATTGGGGCCGGGCAGCGCGGCGATCGGAGCGGCGGATGAATCGATCATCGGTCTGCCGGATCGCGAGTATTTCGAGAACGAGGTTATCTCCCGAATGTTTCGCCCGCGAACGACTGCGCGCGATCTCGGGGCGTTCGAGTCGACCACGATCGGGTCCGGAATTGGAGCATCCGCCGCTGCCCCACCAACTGCGCCGGTCGACGCGGGCGTCCAAGATTCAGCCATCCTCGGGGATTCGTCCCCTTCGGACGCACGTCTGCTCGACGTAGGGGCGCGTACCGATTCGTTCGTCGAGCCCGTTCGCGAACCGCTTCGCCCCGGTGGCTGCTCCGTCAGCACATTACGTCACGACGACCGAGATGCCGCTACCTGGTTGCTGCTAGCGATCGCTGTTGCGATGACTCAACGGGGGCGCGGGTCTTTGGCCTTCTGCTCCGCGATGTACTCGACCATCACGTCCCGCACGGGGCGCGAGAAGTACACGCGGTGATCCGCGATCTCGCGGAGCGCTGTAACGGCCGAGCGGTTCTTGCTCGAAACCAAAGGCGGTGCGCCTTTCATGAGAACTCGGGCACGGCTGGTCGCAAGGACGACAAGGGCAAAACGGTTCTCTTCGTGTTCGAGACAATCTTCGACGGTGACTCGTGCCATAGGGGGCGCGAACCCTAGCAATGACTGTGCTCGAGCGCAAACTCCGCCTCTCCGGTAAGCGCGAATCTGTCTACCCGGAGCTATCGAGGCGAAATGCCGCGACAACCGCGAATTTCCCTATGACTCAATGGCAAGGCGCGGGTAGTCTCAGCGACCCGACATGGCACGCATCTCGATTACGAGTCCAGAGGGACACCGAGACGTGGACATCGCGGACCACAACACCCTCGGCCGGCATCCGAGCAATACGATTCAATTGCTGGATCGGATTGTCTCCAAAGAGCACTGCCACATTACGTTGATGGCGGGGCGCTTTGTGTTGAAAGACCTCGGCTCGCTCAACGGAACCTTCGTGAACGGCCAGCGAGTCGAAGGACAGCGCGCGCTAAACGACGGCGACGAAATCGCGATGGGCGGCACGCGCATCATATTCACCACCGCTGCTGTCGCGCCGACTCCGCCGAGTGGGGACGCGCGAACAGCGACCGCGCTCCCGAACGCACGCGGTTCAATGCCGCCGTCGCGCATTCCGCCTCCGCCGGGATCCGGTGCTGCAGCGCTCCCTCCATCGCGCGTAACGATGGCGACCGGACAGGTAGAGAGTCACATCCGCACGAAGCTGTCGGTTTCCGGCAAGGCGTTCCTGCCTGAGAAGATGGTCAGCGACGTGGAAGCACTTCGTCGCGACTACGAACGACTTCGAGTGAGCCACGAAGTCGCACGACAGGTCGGCGTCGAGCTCGACGTGCAGAAGTTGCTCGCCAAGGTTCTCGACGCAGCGTTCCAACTGTTGCCCGCGGACCGGGGCGTAATTCTCTTGGTAGAGGACGGACATCTCGTGCCGCGCGCCGTGCGCACGCGCCGGAGCGGGGCGGATGGCACCGCGGAAGAAGTTATTCTCTCGACGACCATTCTCGATACGGTTCGCCGCGAGAAGACCGCCGTGCTCTCAAGCGACGCGTCGATGGACTCGCGCTTCCAGGGTGCGCACTCGATCATCATGCAGGGCATCCGATCCAGCATGGCGGTGCCGCTGCTGCACGGGAATGAGTTGTTCGGAATCATGATGCTCGACTCGCAGATAGCGACGAACGCATTCACGGAGAAAGACCTCGAGCTGTTTCAGAACGTCGCGAACCAAGCCGCGGTCCAGATTCAAAACTCTCTGTTCGCGCTCAAGCTCGAAGCCGAGGCAATCACGCGTCAGCGCTTTCAGCGGTTGTTGTCCCCGGCCATTGCCGAACAAGTCCTTGCGGGCAACGTCGAGATTGCAAAGGGCGGTCAGCTGCGGGATACGACGGTGCTCTTCTCCGATATTCGCGGCTTCACCGCGATGAGCGAGCGTAAAGACGCGCGCGAAGTCGTTGACATGCTCAACGAGTATTTCGAGTTGATGGTCGACATCATCTTCGAGCACGAAGGAACGCTCGATAAGTTCGTCGGCGATGAGATCATGGCGCTGTTCGGCGCGCCGGTGAGTCACACGGATGACGCGCGTCGTGCGGTTCTCACTGCCATCCAGATGATGCGCACGCTCGATCAGTTCAACCGCGCACGCGCGCAAGCGGGTCTCGAGCCCCTGTTCATTGGCATTGGAATCAACTCAGGCGAAGTCGTTGCAGGCTACATCGGATCGAGCCTCGCACTTTCGTACACGGTGATCGGCGACGTCGTGAACACCGGCTCACGCCTCTGTTCGGTCGCAAAGGCCGGCGAAATCATCATCAGCGAGACCGTTTACCAGCGCGTGAAGAATGATTTCGAGGTCATCGAGCTCCCGCAGGCGTCCGTAAAGGGCAAAGGAAAGCCGCTCAAGATCTATAACGTCATCGGTGAGCGTGCGCGCGAGAGCCAGTTTGGTAACACTCGACCCAAGTAGTCCTTCCTGCGCTCGGACCTGCAAGCAGTCCTCGCGGAGTCGATTCGCTCGGACACAAAACTAGATGGCACACCTAGATTTCGAAAAACCGATCGCCGAGCTCGAGCAACGCATTCACGAGCTTCGCGACGTTGCGAGCGCGGACACCAAGTCCGACGCCATGACGGTCGAGGTTCGAAAGCTGGAAGAGCGCGCGAAGAAG
>CAZWQH010000285.1:0-6680 GCA_964635815.1 uncultured Sandaracinaceae bacterium | reverse complement strand
CGCTGCTCGTCAGGCGTGGTGCGAGCTCCACCTGTATTCGCAGCGGGGCGTACCCGAAATGGACGGCGTCTGCTCCGGCTCGATCCGCGGCGGCCAGTACCGATTCAGGTGTGCGGTCCGCGGAATCGACAACCTCATCGCAGGCCTCGACGTCGAGCTCCACAATCGCGGCGTTCGGATCCGGAAGGGCTTCGACCAGAAGTACGCTCTTGTGACCGAGTCGTCTGCACGTGCGTGCCACTCGTTGAGCTGCTTCTCCGCGATCAAGAATCAGAATGGTGTGTGACACGGGCGCGCATCGTACGCTTTGCACGCGGCGCGCGCATCTGTCAGCTCTACGAGCCTTGTCCGCATCGGTCGTCATCACGTCGTCTTCTGCTCGGTATCTCAAGAGCTGGCGGCGCGAATTGAAGCTCGCCGCACAGGCCATCTTGCGGGTGCTCGGTGAATCGGACGCCGAGCTGTCGATATTTCTTTGCGACGATGATGCGATTCACGAGCTCAACGCGACGTACCGAGATGTCGATCGTGCAACCGATGTTCTGGCTTTCGCGGCCCGTGAGGCACGAACTCCTGGCGACACGTCAGGCGAATTTCGTGGCGACAAAAAAGTACTTGGCGACGTCGTGATTTCGATCCAAACAGCAGCTCGTCAGGCAGTTGAACGAGGGGCGGACCAGGGACACGAAATTCGATATTTGCTCGCGCACGGGATCTTGCACCTGGTCGGATATGACCACGCGACCCGCGCCGAACGACGACGGATGTTTGCGATGACGGATGTTCTGGTAGCCGCCACGAAGTGTGGATACATCGCATCCTCGCGTCCCGAGGATTCCCGGCGGAGACGCTAGCCACTACATCGAAATATGTAGCATTAACGAGTGTTTGGGCGTGTTTACGAGGGTGTGCACGAAGCCTCGTTTTCTCTTCCAAAAGTGCGTTGTGGATAAGGTGTGTGTATGTCTCGCGTCAGCACGGGATCTCGAAACGATCTCAGAAAAAGCCCATGACACCTACCGATTCGCGGGGTGTGGTGCGTTTTTTCGGGGGTTTTTGAACGAATCCCCTTGTGCCCTCAGAATTTGCCGTGCATAAGACGTCTCGCTATCGCGAAAGCACGTATTTCCTGACTGCTTCAGGGTCGGGACGATAGGAACTATCGCGGTTTCAACGTGCACGGCCTCGGGGCGTATCAACGAAGGTCGTGAAACGAAGACTAGGAGCTAGGGAGGAACACATGGCAGCCAAAACACCAGCGACGAAGAAGGTAGCAAAGCTTACGAAGTCCCAGATCATCTCCGAGCTTTCGGACAAGACGGGTCTTACGAAGAAAGACGTAGGCGGACTCCTTGCGGCGATTCCTGATCTCGCAAAGCGCGAGCTCACGAAGCGTGGCGGAGCGGGACAGTTCGTGATCCCCGACCTCGTTCGCATTCGCCTCAGCGACCGCAAGGCTCGCAAGGGTCGCAACCCGGCAACTGGCGAAGAGATCCAGATTCCGGCGAAGCGCACCGTCAAGGCGAACGCGGTCAAGCGTCTCAAGGACTCCGTCCTCGGGAAGTGAACACGAAGTGACGTAACGGTCGTTCGTAAAAGAACGACCAGCGAACGCGGAGACCAGAAACGGTTTCCGCGTTTTGCATTTCAGAGCCTGAAAGCGGCACGTGCGACGTGTGAACGTTTGGTGCCAGTGATGCAAAACGTCGACGCTCGCGCGGGGATGAAATCACGATGTCCAGTGTGATTTCGCGCGAGAAGGCGAGGCACGGCTCCTGCAGAGCGTAGCGCCATGATTCCGTTCTTCGGCCCCCGATACCACTACTTCACACACCTTCTTCTCACCAACGTGCTTCTTGCGTTCGCTTGCGGCGAAGGCTCTCGCGGCGTCACACCGCCACCTTCCGATGCTGCTGTTGCCTACGACGCGGATGCGTCGATGATGCCCCTGGGTAACTGCGGCATACGCTCACTCGTTGGAACCTCGGGCGTGCTGCTCGATACGGAGGTTGGCCGTGTGACCGCGGCGCAGCGAGCGGACAGTATTGTCGTGTTGCTCAAGCGTGCTGGATCGTTGGTCGTGGCAACGGCGGACGGAGTCGAGGTCGTGGTGCACCCGGCAGACGTAGAATCCGCCGCACTCGCGCGACGCCCGGACGGCTTGATTTGCGCCGCGTGGACTTCGGCAGTCACGGGCGTGACCGTGCTGGAACACGCGTGTGCGCCCCATTTTGACGCAGACGCGTCGCTCGCGACCAACGACGCGCAGAAGATCCAGCTGTCCGAAGTGTCGGCAGACCGTTCCATCGTGTGGACGCAGGGTGCTTCCGTGTCGGCGTCCGCGTTCGTGCGCACCGGGCGGACGCTTGTCGAGACCGAGCTATTCGAGTCATCGGTTTCCAGCTTTGGCGATGCCACCGTGAACGCTGCCGGCGCAGTCGCATGCTTGCTGTCCGCGGCCGGTCTCGTCGAGCTCTTTCAAGACGGCGGTTCGGGCAATGACCTGCCGGTACGTTCGCCGCCGCGCAGCGTCCACGTCGATTCGAACGGTCCTCGCGCGACGTTGTGTCGCGTCGAGGTGAGCGGTGGTCGGACGTATATGTTGTCCGCGAGTAGCACTGCGGCGTCGATCACTCGAGAAACTTCGCCAGGACGGTTTGCTTCGCAGCGCATCGAGGTTGGCGGAGTTCTCGATTTTGCAGTGGTCGGTGAGGACGTTCTGCTCGTCTACATGAAAGCGGGCGCGCTGCGACTCTTGTTGATTCGAGGTGCGGAGGTTCTCGACACTGCGATCGACGCGACTTCTATCTCGCCTGGTGCGTTTCCGACGGGCCGCGCGATCGATCTGTTGGGTCGTGCGGGCGCCGTGGATCTGATCGTAGGCGCCGCGGGGTCTTCCGCGTCGCCCGATCAGCAGGCGCGTGCGACGAGCATTTGCCAAGACCGCTGGCCCACCATGCCGCTCACCGAGTCGGGGCCGTTCGAGCGAGTGGACCTCGGCTCGATTCGAAGTGTACGCGCGGTAGGTGCGGGTTCCGATGGCGCGCTCTATGTCGCGGCCGATAGCCGATTGTCTCGCTTCTTCCACGGGACCCTTTCGTCGCTAGGGAATGTTGATCAAGTAGCCGCGATGCATGTTGCTTCGCCGTCGGATATCTGGCTCGCGGTCGGAGAACGCGGGTCGCTGGGAGTTCGGCACTACGACGGTTCCGAGATTCGCGACGAACTCATAACCAATGGATCGGGAAGCCCTTCTTGGATCCAGCGGACATCGGATGGGACGCTGTTCGTGATCGCGGGCGGAGCGCGGCTGTATCGCCGAAACGGATCGGAGTGGGAGTCAGTAGCCTCGGACTCGACTTTGCTCGACGCCTGGATGTTCGACTCGAATCGCGGTTATGCGGTGACGCGTCGCGCCGCGCTGCGAATCGGTGACGTGCCAGCAGCACCTGGCGGCAACTGGACATCCATCTCCGGAGCTTCGGATGGCGCAGTTTGGATCGTCGGTGATCGCGGGGCGGCGGCCGTGTACCGGAGCGGGACGTGGTCGACCGTCAACGTCGGGTCCAGCGATGACTTGCTGCTGGTCCACGCCATCGGCACGTCGGACGTGTGGATCAAAACGTCGACGGGAGCACTCCAGCACTTTGATGGCTCGACGTGGTCCACAGTGACGCAAGACATCGTCCCGAACATCCAGTTTCTGTCGGGCACTGCCGAAACGGGTTTGCTTCTCAATGGCGGCGACGTCGTCGCGCGCGAGCGGCGCTAGAACGTTGCGAGCGCTTTGCGAGGGTCGGTTGCGGACCCCAAGTGCGTAAACACTCGCGGCTGGAGTCAGCGTCTGCCTTTGAAGCCCATCATGCCCTGGACGACGCCTTCCGCTGCTTCGGCAACTTCGCCCTCTTCACGCAAGCGATCCGCGCAGTCCTCGCAGACCTTGCGCGTTTTGCCACCGGCTTTGACCGACACCAAAGCATCGACCTCGTTGTTGCACTCTTTGCACTCCATGCACGTTGTTTGGAATCAAACGCGCCAATGATCAAGGAGGGGGCGGAGGCTGCTGCTGCTGCTGTCGGAAGAGCTCGCTGAGGTAGTTCGTGCCGAATATCAACGCCGTGTTCACGTGCTGACGGCCTATGACGGCGCGAATGAGCAGCCGTGTTCCTTCGGGCTGAAATTGGATGCCCGCGAACAGCGGAGCAAGTCCCGACAGCTGGATCATGGGGTGACCCAGGAACAGGTCGCGCTGCTGCGAGAAGAACGTTTGCCCTACGAGCATCGCTCTTTCGGAAGCGTACTCACCCGTGATCGTCGCCTCGACTACGCCATCGGCAACTTCGCGGAGCTCGGCGTCTGCTCGCCGAGGGATAGCCTCTCGAGGCGCTCTGCCGCGGATGTAGCGCGCGAGGTTCTCGATCCGGATTCGGACAGAAGACGCATCCTCCATCGCAACGAGCGATGCTCCGCGAGGTTCGCCGGGTTGCTGCTCTGCGCGCGCGACATCCAGCACGCGCGGGAGCGCGTCCGCGCGCGTAATCACGAAGTGTTGTTCGTCGAGTAACGCGATGACTCGCGAAGTGGAATCTGGATTCGCCCAACGTCCCACGCGTGCACCTTCGACGTCGCGCCACTCCGGGGATCCACCGTTCGCCACTGCGTACTGTTCGACGACTTGTTCGACTGCTTGTCGCGTTTGGACATGGCGGCCGGTGAGCACGAGATTCTCTCGCGTCAGATCGGCGGACGTCATTGCGAGACGGTCTAGCATGTCGAATGGATCGATTCCTGAGCCTCCCAGAAGGGCGTTCCAGTCTGGAATCGCAGCGATCAGGCCGCGCACCTCGGCCACGTGTGCGCTCGTTCGCAGACGCTGCATGTTCAGACGGATCGAGACGTAGGCGCCCTCGGGAGCCTCGACGAGCCCGGTGCCCAAAGAAGGTCGCCCACCATCCGAGTCGGCCCCCGCGTCTCCATCGCCTGCGAGGACCGCACTGGCGTCGTCATCGGCGCTTCCGTCTCGTTCACCTGCGTCACGGCGTCTTCGCACGCGCGCGTCTCGCGGCGGTCCTGCATCGCGCGGGGGGCGCACTCCCGCGTCGACGGAGATGCCGGCTCCGGTTGGAGGTGGTGTCTGTGGAGGATCGGGCTCTTCTTCGGGAGGCGCCGTCTGTTGCGCCGCTTCGATGAGCTTGGGATCGAGCACGCCGAGCTGGACGTCGATGGGAACCGTGAAGTCGATGTCGAGCGACGGCATCGTTGTGGCCACGTAGAGCAGTGCGCCACTTCCCGCGTGGAACGCGACTGCGATTGCCAAGGCGATCCACGTGCGTCGCATGCGCCGAGCGTCCTCCCAAACTGAGATCTGTTCCGGCGCGGGCACTAGAGGCCCGTCTAGTAGCTCGTTTCGAGCTGCTCTCAACAGGTCAGCCTCGGAGGTCGGGTTGCATAGTCGCGCGTGCAAAGGCAGTACATTGTTCCCGGCCTGCAGGCAGTCGGGAATGCGTCGACCTCGTATGAACCGTTCTGCTCGCTATTCGTCATGGCTGGTCTCTTTGGCTGTATCGATAGCGGCCTGCGACGATACGCGTCGTCACGGCGAACACGCCGCCGGGGCGAACTTGCGCGCCGACAAGCCGGCGAACGCTGCCCCACAAGGAGCGAACGCCGAGCCGGTCATCGAAGGGCCGCCGAAGAAGCTTTACGTGAAACGATTCGTTGTGAACGTGAGAAGCACGCCGCATCGTGAGGCGCCGAAGCTTGGGTACCTGCGAGCAGGGGCGATCGTCCAAGCCAAAACAGCGGGCCCGGTTTCACGGGAAGAGTGTGCTGCAGGCTGGTACGAGCTCACGACCGGAGGCTTCGTCTGCAACTTTCGTGATGTCACCGCGTTCGACGGACGTCGCCCGCCGGAGCGTCCGCCTGCTCAGCCCGAGCCCAGAGCGATGTTGCCGTACGCGTACTACTTGAATCGCCGCGACGGGACTCCAATGTATCGGCGGCTTCCGACTGATCTCGAGGCGATGCAGTACGAAGGCTATCGACCTCCTGGAATGAGCGCGACCGGGTTGGATGGCGGAGTGCCTCCCTCAGCGACCGCAGTTCCCGTTGAGTCTCCAGAACCACCGCCTTCGGTCGTCGCACCCGAAGAGGCAATCTCCGCGACTGCCCCCGAGCCCCTAGGCGCGACGCCGGCTCCAACGGAAGCGGAACCCCAGGAAATCGCGCCGACGGCTGCCGAAACGATTGTGGCGGCAGTCCCGATCGATGCCGGGGTTCCGACCCTCCGATCGCTCTTGGGCGAACGCGAGGGCGTGGTCGCGCGACAGCTCGTGAAAGGGTTCTACGTGTCGATCGATCGCGACGTTCGCGTTCGAGACCGACGCTACTGGCGGACTCTCTCGAACGGTTACATTCCGTATCACCGTTTGAGTGAAGTGAACGGCAGCGGCTTTCATGGTGTTGCGCTCGACGGGACCAACTGGGATCTCCCTGTGGCGTTCGTGCTCTCCGAGCACATCAATAGCTTCCGTCTCGATGCGACTGGAACGCACACGCGTCGCGGACCAACGCTCCCGTACCATCGCTCGCTCAGGATTGTCGGTCAGCAAACCATCCGCGGCACCGAATACCTGTCGACGAATGAAGGGCTGCTCGTGAAGGCTCGCGATGTTCGCTTG
>CAZWQH010000284.1:0-6771 GCA_964635815.1 uncultured Sandaracinaceae bacterium | reverse complement strand
GCGAGCTAGACGTGTGCTTCTCGCTCGGGGATGGCCTGCGTCCCGGCGGTCTTGCCGACGCTTCGGATATGGCTCAGCTGTCCGAGCTCTACACACTGGGCGAGCTAACGGAACGCGCGTGGCGCAAAGGCTGCCAAGTGATGGTCGAAGGACCAGGGCACGTCCCGTTCGATCAGATCGAATACAACATGAAACTTCAGCGCACCGTTTGTCATGGCGCGCCGTTCTACGTGCTCGGGCCGCTCGTGACGGACGTGTTCCCGGGCTACGACCACATAACCAGCTGCATCGGTGCAACCGCGGCCGCGTATCACGGGGCGAGCATGCTGTGTTACGTGACGCCGAAAGAGCACGTTGGGCTCCCCAAGAAAGACGACGTCAAACAAGGCTGCATCGCATACAAGATTGCAGCGCATGCGGCGGATGTCGCGCTCGGGATCCCGGGCACTCGCGATTGGGACGACGACCTCACTCGCGCACGAGCTGCTTTGAACTGGGAGAAGCACTTCGAGCTCGCCTTCGACGGTGACACCGCGCGCGCATACCACGACGAGGACCTCGATGTGGACACCGACTTCTGTGGAATGTGCGGGCACGACTGGTGTTCCGTTCGCATTTCGAAAGAGATTCAAGCGTTCGCATCCGGCAAAGCGGAAGGCTTTGAGCGCGCTGCAGTCATGAAGAGCGCCGCGCTCACTCCCGAGCAGCAGGCCATCCTCGAGAAGCGAGGCGTGCTGTCGCCTGCGGAGATTCACAAGCTAGCTTCGAAGACGCGGAAAGCGGTTGGCGCGGAGACCGACAAGGGCACGTGTCACTCGGACGTGACGGATGCGCCGACCGCGCAAGCCCTGCAAGAGAAGCTGGTGCCGCTTCGCACGAAATCGAGTCAGATCGAGGCCTAGCAAAGCGATGCATAGCGAATGAACGTCGTTCTCCTGCACGGCCTGGGACGCGGAACCTTCTATTTCCGCACCATGGTGCGCGCGCTAGAGCGCGAAGGGCATGTCGCGTGGCCCATTTCGTACCCGTCGACGCGCGCTTCCGTGCCGGTGCTCGCTGGCTTCATTGCGAACGAGCTCGAGAAACGCGATCTGCTGCGTGACCCGGGCTCGCTCGCGTTCGTGTGTCATTCGATGGGTGGATTGGTGCTACGGGCGCTTCCCATCGTTCGCCCAGAGTTCGAGTTCAGCAAAGCCGTGCTCTTGGGTTCACCGATTCAGGGATCGATTCTCGCTGAGCGGATCTCGGGACGTCCGCTGATGAGACTCCTGCTTGGACCCGGCGTGCTCGACATGCGTCCGGCGCACGCCCAGCAACTCCCAGATTTTCGCGGGCGGTTCATTTCCATCGCGGGAACGCGTCCGTCGATCTTCATGCCGCATACTCACTTGACGAGACGGTTCGCCCCGGGCCAGCGAAGCGACTCGACGGTTCTCGTCGATGAGACGCGGCACGATCGGGCGGAGGCGCATTATGAAGTGGATGCTCCGCACCATCGCTTGCCATCCGATGAGCGTGTTCAGCACCTCGTGCTCGACTATCTGTCGAGTTAGGGCGGGCTTCGGGAACCGTTCAACGTTTGCTTGTCAGACGAATCGAAAAACACGAAACTCCCCCCATGAATCTTAGTGCCCGCTCTGTTCTTGGCTTGGTCTCGGTTTTACTCGCTAGCTCGTGTGACGAGCCAGGACGCGGTCTTCCGCGACTCGACTCCGGAGTCCGCACGGATACAGGGGGCATCGTGAGCGAGGCAGCCGTGGATGTTAGTCGTCCGCCGGACACATCCGTGACACCGGATGTGGTCGTGCCTCGGGACGTCTCGATCACCGATGTCGTCACAGCCGACGTTTCGACTGCTGACGTTCCTGTAGTCCCTACCGATGGCTTTGCGAACTGCGACATGGGTAACGTATCCGTTAACTGGCGCACGACGATCACAGGTTCGGCGAATCTCAGCACTCTCAGCGTCGGCACGACGCGAGTGGGTACTGTGATGCGAACTCCGACCGGCATCACATTCCTCGTGCTGCTCGCGCCCACAGCCGAGACTGGTTGTCCCGGACAGTTCGCGCTTCACGTGACCAATCCGACGGAAGGCGTCGGAGGATCGATATCGGGTGGTGATGCGACCATCGACGTATCCGATCCGCGCGACGAAGCGTGCGATGCGGGTCCGGGTCGCCAATGGGCTGCGAACGCAGGCGAGGTTGTCGTAACGCGACTTTCGGATACCGAGATCTCCGTGACGTTCACGGACGTTCCGTTCGTCCCGGCGCCTTCGACGAACGCGAACGGCGCCTTTACGGCGACGGGAACGTTTACGACGAGCTGCATCTCGCGCTCGTAACCTAGGCAGCGGCGACGCAACGATGCTCGACGCAAGCGAAGCCGTCGCAGCACATCGGGTTGGCGCCGCAGGTTTGTCCATCTACCGCGCAGGAGCTCGGTTGCGAAGCACGATAGTCGAACCGGTAGCAAGAGTACGGAGAGCCTTCCGTGCCGCACGTTCCATCGGCTCGGCACATGCAACCGAAACCCGCTCCGACGGAGCTAGCGCAAGTCGATGCTCCGCAGCGCGGAGCGCAGCGCATGACTCCGCTCGTAGTGGGTGAGCTTCGGCTCGAAGTGAACAGCGCGCAGATGTCACCACCGGAGCAATCCGCGTTCGTGGTGCAGGTGAGAAGGCAGACGTTCGTGCCGGAGGGATTGGTCGAGGAGTAGTCCCCGATGCAGTCGCGTGTTCGACCCGTTTCCGAGCGACATTGGCCGTCGCTCACGCAGGTGTTTCGGCACTCGGAAGCGCCCGTGGTCAAGGTCACGCACGCCTGCCCGACCGGACAACGATTCGGGTCGTTGGCGCAACCGTGAACGCACGTACGAGTGCTTGTGGAGCATTGCATGCCAAGCAAGCAATTCGCGTGCGTGCGACAACCGTCTCGGCACGCGAGTGGAGATCCGTCGCAAATTCTTCCGGCGTTGCACTTCGTGTCGTCTTGGCAGCCGGCTACGCAAGTGGAGGTCCCCCTGACGTCGCAGAGCATTTCCATCGGACAGTCCGTGTGCGTTCTGCATCCCGCTCGACACATCAGGCTCGTCGCGTCGCAGATTTGGCCGCCGCCGCAGGTCGTGTCGCCTCGACATCCGATGCGACATGTCCGAGTCCCCGCGTCGCAGATGCTGCCTGCTCCGCACTCGCCGTCGGTTCTACAGCCGACTCGGCACACCTCGCTGGTCGCATCGCACACCAGTCCAGCACTGCACGCTGTGTCCGCGCGACACCCATCGCGACAGCGGGCGGCGTCGCAGATCCGGCCACTGGTGCACCGCGCGTCGCTCGAACATCCGCTGACGCATGTGAAGCTCTCCGAACAGATTTCCTCGCTAGCGCAGCCGCTCTCGTCTCGGCAGCCAACCCGACACGCACGCGATTCGCACACAAAACCCGGATCGCAGTTTGGATCTGTCAGGCAGCCAAGTCTGCAGGTCATCGTGGAGAGATCGCAGTATGAGCCGCGAGGGCACGGGCACGACGCAGGCAACGTGACTTGTGTGTCCAGACGACTCGCGTCCAAGACAGGTAGACCGGAATCAACCGATACGTTGGGTAGCATTCCAGAGTCCGGGAAATCCTGAAGAATGGACCCCGAATCGCGGCGAGAGACACAGCCCGAGAAAATGGCGACGACGAGCATCGAGCAGAGCCGAGATCGCGTAATTCCCATTCTTCGTAGTACGTGAGCTTGCCCGGGAACCTTCCCGCCTCTCGGGTTGCGACCCCTCACCGCTCACGCCAGCATGGCGCCCATGCGAACGAGCTCATTCGTTTTTCTCCTGATTGCATCCATCGGATTCGTCGGCTGCGGCGGATCCTCCACGACCGCGACAACGTCCAACGCGAGTACAAGCGCCGCGGGTTGGACGGATCTCGAGGGGACCAGGCTTCCTGAGTACGTGAAGCACGAGGCGGAGACACGCATCGTCGCTGCGCCAGTGAGTCTCGACCTTCAAGCGGTCTACGCAAATCTTGAAACGCCGGCCAATGCGCCGGAGCTCGGCGGTCGCGCTGTCGAGTACCTAATCGACATTGCGAGCGCCGAGGCCGCGCTTGGAAACAGCGCGCGTGCCGAGAAGATCGTTCGCCTCATTCGGGCGCGCGCGAAGAATCGCAATCTCGCGTTCGCCGCGAACACCCTCCTAGCAGAAGTTTCGCGGCGGCAGGCAGAAGCTGCGCAGCAACCCGCAGCGATCGAGCGCGTGATGACGGAGCTTCCGAGCTCGCGTCTTGGCGCATCTACCGTCGTGTTTCAGCTGTTCCAGACTCAAGAGCAGCTTGATGGCCGAGTCGCACAAGCGAAGGAACAGCTTCCATCGCTCGAGACCGCGCGCTCGGTTCTTTTCTATCGGGACATTCTTCCAGAGATCGTGCGGAACCGAACCATGTTCTTGGCCGCGATCGACGCCGTGCGCACGCGCGCGACAGCCGAGCAGCCACTCTATGCGTTCTCGACGGTCGACCTGACCACTGCGACCGACGCGCAACCCGTCGTCGTTGCCGTTTGGGATACCGGCACCAACACCGAGCTATTTGCAGCGCAAAAGTTCGTCAACGCAGGGGAGCAATCGAACGGCACCGATGACGATGGAAACGGTCAGGTCGACGATGTCTCGGGGATCGTTTCGGATGCGACGTCACCCAATACCGCTCTGGTCTATCAACCGGCAGAAGCAATCCTTACGACGTACAAGCCGTACTTGAAAGGTGTGATGGACCTTCGCGCTGGTCTTGCGTCTACTCCCGATGCGCAGCGAGTTCTCGAACTCGTGCGCGCCGCCACGACGGCTGAGGCACTCGAAGAGCTCGAGACGAATCTTGGCCATGTTGGCGAGTGGGCGCACGGCACTCACGTCGCGGGCATCATGCTCTCGGGCGTTCCTCAGGCGAAGCTCGTCGTGTTTCGTTCGGCATGGGCTGGAGAAGCTCGCACGTACCATCACCGCGGACCGACGGATGCGGAGCTCGCGGCCGAGCGCGCGAACGTCGATGCGATTGCGGAGTTCGTCCGGCGCCATCACGTCAAGGTCGTGAACGCGAGCCTCGGGTTCACCAAGGAATACCTCGCGGCCGAACTTCGTCATGAGAGCGCGACGTACCCAAACGAAGAAGCCGTCCAAGCGCGTGTGGCGGTGGTTCACGCCCAACGTCGCGCAACGTGGGAAGCGATTTTTGATGCTTGCCCAGAGACGCTCTTCGTCGTTGCAGCGGGTAATGACAACCACGATGTCGTCGAGTACGAAGATGTCTCCGGATCGATCACGCGTCCGAATGTGGTGATCGTTGGAGCGGTCGACAAGTACGGCTCGTGGGCGACGTTCACCAACAGCAACCCACAGAACGTTCGCGTCTTCGACCACGGCGTCGAGGTAGACAGCTTTATCCCATCCGGTGAGCGCATTCCGCTCTCGGGCACATCGATGGCTTCGCCCAATGTTGCCAATCTCGCTGCAAAGATGTTCGCCGTCGATCCCGCGCTAACTCCGACGCGCGCGGCGGCAATCATCGAAGAGACTGCGGAACCGATCGCGGCCCCGTTCAATGGGAGGATCGCTCATGAAGAGCGTGCACTGACTCTCGTCCGACGCGAGCGAGATGCGCGCACCGCGCCCGCGACGCCAACCGTCGGTGGTCGGACGCGTCGCACGCGCGCGAGGTAACGATGTCTGCCCCGAACGAACCGACAGCGCCCGCAACCACGGGTGCCTCGGGCTTACCCCCTGCTGGTCTGCCAGGCCTTCCCGAGATCGACGTCAATGAGTATGGCGGGCGCATCGAGGGTGAACGTCAGGTGCTCGGCGAACGGTTGTTCATGCAGTTGCTCGTCTACCGCACGCCTCCATCACAGAACGTCGGGGTCGCGTGCACGGAGCTCGCCGGGGCGCTTGCACGAAGCGATGTTCGCGCGGTGATTTACGATGACACCAACGATCCACGCAGTATTGGGCTTCTGACGTTCGCGACCGACCCTGCGCATTTCGTAAAGCGCGTGCGTCCGATCTTCGATCGCGTGCCACTGTCGTCTCTCGAGCTGCGCGCGGATATGACCATGCTCGGCCGCTCGTATTCGACAGGGCACGAACCGAATCTTCGGTACTCGTTGCTCGAACGTCCGATCGACAACGCAATGCATCCGGATTGGGCGTGGGCAATCTGGTATCCGCTGCGACGCTCGGGTGCGTTCGCGCAGCTCGAACCAAAAGAGCAATCACGCATTCTTCGCGAGCACGCGTCGATCGGGCTCGCGTATGGCAAGCAGGATCTCGCGCATGACGTCCGTTTGGCGTGCCACGGCCTGGATGCGAACGACAACGAGTTCGTCGTGGGCCTTGTCGGCAAGGAGCTCCATCCGCTGTCGCATGTCATCCAAACAATGCGCAAGACGGAGCAGACTTCCCAGTACATAGCAAAAATGGGCCCTTTCTTCGTGGGCCACGTTCGCGCGCGAACCTGATACGCGCCCGCTGAGCGCGTCAGGGAGGAACGGAGCCCAGGCGACGGAGCTTTTGGCGGACGTCTTCCCTATCGATGTCGCCGTCGGGCGCCACCGTGAGGAAGCGCTCGTAGAACTCGATCGCGAGATTGCTGTTGCCGCGGAGCACCAGAACATCTGCGTATGAGCGATAGGCTTCGATGCCCCAACGCGGAGTGGTCACGCCTTCGCCTCGAGGTACGAGCTCTACGGCGCGCGCGAGTGCGGCGGCGGCGGCGGTGGCATT
>CAZWQH010000283.1:0-6871 GCA_964635815.1 uncultured Sandaracinaceae bacterium | reverse complement strand
GCTCGTGATGGGGGTGATCCGCATGCTCCCGCGATTCGTCATGCGAAAGATCGGCTTCTGATGCGCGTATTGGTACTCGGAGCGACTTCGGCGATTGCCGCCGAAGCCGCCGTCATTTACGGGAAGCGAGGAGATCGGCTCCATCTGGTCGGGCGTAACGCTGGGAAGCTCGCTGCCGTTGCTGCGCGATGCGAGTCGGTGGTCACGACGTCGCATGCCGATTTCGACAAGCTCGATCAGAACGAGTCGTTGATTGGCGATTGCGTTTCGAAGCTCGAACATATCGATACCGTTTTGATCGCGCATGGGGACCTCGGCGATCAACTCGCGAGTGAGCAGTCATTCCAGCACGCCGAGAAGATCCTCCGCACCAACTTCTTGAGCGTCGTCTCGTTGCTCATCCCGCTCGCGAACCACATGGAAGATCGACACGCCGGAAGCCTCGCGGTGATTACTTCCGTCGCCGGTGATCGCGGCCGTCCTCGCAACTACACGTACGGTGCTGCCAAGGGCGCGCTCAACGTTTATCTTCAGGGTCTTCGAACTCGCCTTTATGCAAGCGAGGTCTCTGTCACCACGCTCAAGCTAGGGCCCGTCGACAGTCCGATGACGAGCACGCACAAGAAGCACGCGCTGTTCGGGAAGCCGGCTTCTGTTGCGAAAGACATCGTGGCTGCGACCGATGCTCGCGTTGCGGAAGCGTACGTACCCAAGGTCTGGGGCGCGATCATGCCGATCGTGAAGGGCACGCCCGAAGGCTTGTTTCAGAAGCTTCCGTTTTTGTCTGGCCGGTAATCTATCCCGAGGACGTCCATGATCTCTCGAAGAGTTTTCCGGTCTCCGCCGCGAAAGTTTCGGTACGTTTCGCGGGCCGCGTGGATGGGCCCTAGTGGGGACCCAAGGGCACCAAAGAGCAACGTGAATAGCGTTGCTTCGAAACACGCGCGCAGCTTGCTCGAGCCTTCTGCGACGACTTCCCCGGGAAACCGTCTGAGGTCGAACATGAAAGCGGACACCACCCAGTAGATCCGGACGCTGGTTTCAAGCTCCGAAGAATTGATCGCGCCGGACTGGAGCCGTTGAATGAGGGCCGTCCGTGAGCGCTTACTTCGATACACGTAGTGAGCCGCCCACAGATGCACTACAAGAATCGCGACGAAGATCAGGCCCGACTCAAGTGACTCTCGAGGTCCACCAATGCCGGCGCGAATCAGCAACATCACGACCAGAATCACAACCGGTGCCGAGGCCCACCACCAGCCTGTACCGACCTGTCCCTCGAACTCTTCGCGCTCCATCGCCGCATGGTGAAGCCTCCCTATCGGACGAGTCAAACGACGGACGCACCAACGGGGATCCCCCGCTCCCCGGAATCGGCCTCGCTCAGTGAAGCTTGAAGCCGAAGGTCCACATGACGCTTGCATCGCCATCTGAAGTAATGTGGCCCGCGAGACCGATGTCGAACGCGGCGCGCACTCCGGGTCCTCGGCCACCCAGCAGGAACGCGATTCGCGCGTCGAGCGCCGGACGGATGCGTGAGTAGTTCGCGTTCGAAGAGCCGTAGCCCCCGTACGTTTCTGTATGGTCGAGACCGACTCCTCCTTGAAGCTCGAACCAATGAACGGGGTTGTACGAGTACATCGCTGAAGCCCCTCCGAAGGTCATGTTCCGGGGGTTGCACGGGGGACTCGACAGAAGAAAGTTGAAGCATCCGCTCGTCGCGCCTCCGTAAAAGCCTCTTATGCTCAGACCATGTTCGCTCGTGATCTGGACGCCAAGCTCAAGGTAGACGGCGCCTGCGAGTCCCACATTTGCGCCTCCTGAGCTGAAACCAACTCCTACTCGCGGACGCATCGACTCCGTCGGTTCGTCGATCGACGTTTCACTGGGAGCCGTGTCCTTCGCGTCCGGACCGAACCGTGACGCATGGTCGGCGTGTGATTGAGCGTGTGTGAAGGTTGGCGTCGTGAACGATGCGAAGAACGCGAACGTCGAGAAGAATGCGAGGGGGAGAACATGTGAGTCTGAAAGCGGTTTGATTGGGGACGGCATTTCCTGATTCCTGTCCGGTCGCCAACGCAACGGCCGTACCAAGGAAATCTCAAGCGATCGCGTGAATGCCCGGGCCGAGAGGGCACAGTTCAGGGAGATCCGCGTGAGCGCTTTGCACGATCAGTGAAGCCGGGGCCCGAGCGTAAGCCCAAGGGCTATGTTCGCGTCGGTCGTGACGTGACGCAGCGAAGCCTAGCGCGTTCAGCGCGAGCAAGAGCTTGGTCGCAACACGTTCGTAACGCGCACCTGAACGAGGGGTGAGGAAAGGCTCGGACCAGGCGGCAGCGGCGCCGCATACGTGACGGACATATCGACCGTTGTCACCGTCTGAGTCGGACACACATCGCCGGTCTCAAACGCGAAGCAGATCGAACCGGCGTCCGTCTGAGGGATGCCCGCTGCATCGCGGATGAGAGAGAGTGTCTCCCTCGCCGCGGGATCGGCCAGCCGATATTGCACGAGCGGGCTACGCGTCGCATCAAACCGAGACCCGTCCGCAAATACGAGTTCGACGTTTATCGGGACGCAGGTTCGAAGCGGAAAAAATGCTCCGGTGCCAGGGTCCCACGTCTCTGTCGTACCGCTCACTCGCTCGGGAGCTACCCGCAATTCGACCACTGGACTCGAGAAGGACGCGAGCGATTGCTCAGTACAAACAGGACCCACGCACGCGCGCACGCGACTCTCGCCGGGCTCGGACGCGCAGAGCAGTGCGCGACTTGCCTGGGACTCGACTCGCATGCCTCGATCCAGAGGCTGCCAAACAACGCCATTTTCGAGGTCGGCTTCATACATGGACCCGCCGGCCTGGCGGAGCAATCCACGCGCATGGACTCGGTGACAGAACCCCGTCACCGAAGCTGCGTTCGGTTCCAGTGTCGCGACAATCCGAGGGATCGCAACCAACTCGCCCGCTTCGGTCACCGAGATCGGAAACGATCCGACCAATTGCGCGCCTTCGCGATAGGTCACACGTACGGAAGCGTGTCCCTGTCGAGTCGCTCGTATCTGGTAGCCAAACCCAAAATGCGGCCGCCCATGATCTCGGACAACGTCGACCACATCGGGGGGGTCGATCTCGAACCGAAAAAGGCTCGGAGCCACGCGAATCATGTCGCGGGGCTGCACAGCGTCGGAACCGGACATCGCACGAACAGCACCAGTGAAAAGAGCAGACTGCCCAGTCGGAAGGCTCAGTGGGATCTCGGCAGTGATCGAGAGTGCGTGAGACAGCACGCGGACGCCAATCTGAGCTGTGAGACGTGCACCTCCTACCTCGACGGTGAGGCGTGCGCGCGTGGTTCCGGCCGCGAGACCAACAATGCCCGGCGCGGGCGCAAGCGACGACGAGGTGCGTCCTCGGCAGTCATCCCAGGGCACAACCTTTGCAATCGTCGGGTCATCAAACTCAATCCGTGTGAGGCTTTCGTCAAGCTCCGCGACCTCGGTGCGCCCATCGCGACGAAGGACCCGAACCACCAGACACGAAAGAGACCCTGGCACCACCTCCACATCGGTTCGGCGTGGGTACTCCTCAAGAAGCAATGTGTCGTCACGATCGATCACGACTTCAGCGTCGCGGCGCGGCGCGCTCGAGTCTGTTTCGCCGACCGTGCGACCGTCGGTGATCGTGCCGACATCCGAGCGCGGAGAGTTGCTCGCGTCAAGGACGGTGCAGACGCCCTGAATCGGAGCCGTTCCTGCTCCGCAGCTCAGTGAAGCGGGACTGCAGCCGAGCACCGCTGAAACGAAGAGACAGAACGCAGCGCGCATAACGGGTCCGTTGCGTGCCTCTAGCTTCCATTCACGACGAGGGTCTGCTTTAAGCTGGAACTAATTTCCGCGGTCTCCGAACAATCGTGAGGGCTCTGCCTCTCACTCGAAAGGCAGAGTTCGGATCGGTGACGGGTCGAAACTCAGTGTGCCGTCCGTGGCTCGCGCGCAAGTAATCTCGACCGACGACGTCATAGGTGCAACGCGATCGGATTTAGCCGGATAGTCTTCGACTTGGCCCGATCGTTGACCCTAGGACATCGACTGGCCGGTCCCGGCAACGGTGTTCTAAGCGACGACTAAGAACACTCCGTGCACCCCGTGCACCGGGTAAGCCAACAGTTCTATCGCTGCGCTCAGGCACGCTCATTGCGGAGTAGTGCTGAGGAGAAGCAGAATGCGAAAACAACTTTGGTTTGGTGGGGCTCCTGTCCTTGCGATGATCGGTCTGTCGGCGTTCTCGATCGGTTGCGCGGCGAATGCCGACTTGGCTGCGACCGGCGTTGACTCAGTCAACGCATCGGGTGAAGAAATCCCGGGCGATGAACCCGGCGATGATGCGCTTCGAGCCGACGGCGCTGGAAGCGCGATCAGCGCCCTCAACTCGGCGCACACGTTCTTCTTCCGGCGAACTGAATCGACTCAGATCAAAGACATCAAGATACAGCTCGCGCGCGCGACGACCGTTCGCCTGGAGGTTAAGTCGAGCGAAGCCCGCGCGTTCAATGTCAGCCTGGTGGGCAAGCGCGTGCTTGTGAATCCGACAAACGGGACAACCATCCGTCTTGGCAAAGGCTCGCACACGTTCCGGTTCACGGTTCAGCCCGCAACGGCAAGTGATCACTTTTTCATTCGAACGCACATCGGTTGCGCAAGCACCGACAACTCATGTCGCTTCGTCCCGACAACCATGGTCGAGACCGAGGCTCAGGTGCGTGCAGAGAGCGTACTGACGTCATTCCGCAACGATGATGAAGAATTCATCGCGCTACCAGTCACGGAAGCCGTTCTGGTTGGCGCTGCCGGGGCCGCGTTCAAGACCGCCCGAGAGGCTCACCAACGCAGCGGTCTCGCGACCCAGCACGACGACACCGTTCACGGCCGTCGTCCGCGTCTTGTCCGCGGCGTTGAAGCAATCGCGTTCTACTCCGACGACGAAGCAGCTGAAGAAGCCGTCGAGAATGCGGCGGACAACAGGCCGGGACCGACGTTCAAAAAGTACTTCGCGGTGATGTCCGCCTCGCCGGCAACGGACGGGAACGAAGACTCGACTCCGGGGTCCACGAGTCTCACGGTTTCCGTCTTCGACGAGAACATGAACGCGGTAGCGGTCGGAAGCGCGATTGCTGAGGACGTCCCTCGTGCAGGTGGGGAGGAGTTGGAGTTCACCTGGACGAAGCTCTCGAGATAACTCGAACTCTTCGAAACTGGATAGCGGGTTGAAGCACACTTTGTAGTGTCTTCGCCCGCTTCTTCGCTTCCGGCTCGCGGGGACGGACACCAAGGCATCGTGTTGTGCCATGCTATCGACGCACCTGGCGAAGGATCTCCGCCAATCCAGCGAGTTGTCTTCACCAAGGCGGAGATGATCGAAGAGCTAGGTGTGCGTATTCTCCCGAGATCGAGCTTGTGCGCGCAACGCTCTCCGTGGATGTTCTCCTATCCCTGTGGAGGCACCGCCGCAAACATTGGCGGGACCTGGCGTCTTGGCGCGGGCTGTGATTCTTGTCGGGCGTCCGCGGAGACGAGAAGGCTCAGTGAGTACGAAGCCCGATGGTCAACTGCGAGACGACGTCTCCCGCGCTCGTGATGTGAACCGCGAATCCCATATCGAACGCTCCTCGTCTACCAGGACCGTGATCACCCGCGAGGAACGCAGCGCGCAGATCGAGAGCCGGGCGAACGCGCTCCATTCGCGCGCCCTCCGTGTAGTGAACCGAATGATCGATCCCGAGACCAACTTGCAGCTCGAACCAATCGGCCGGTGTGTACGTGTACATCAATGAGGTGGCGAGATCTGTCGCGGGAACATCGAATCCGAGGATGGAACGAGGATCGCTTCGCCCAAGGACCGCAACAAATCCTCGGATGCTGACGGCGTGGTAGCTCGTGATCTGAGCACCACCCTCGAGATAGAGAGTGCCTCCGATGTTGCCGTTTGCGGCAGCGAGACCCACTCCAATGCCGAAGCGCGCGCGCGCTGGCTCGGTGTGTTCGGTGGTTGCGTCGGATACGTCCTGCGCTCCAGCTTGGGAGGCGAAGGCGATCGTCGAAAAGCAAACGGCGAGAAGTCGTGGGAGAAGCACGAGCGCGAGGACAAAGCGCAGAGTCTGACTGATCGATTGCTGCATATGGATGTAGCGAGACTCGCAAGTCGCGCGCCAAACTCAACGATGCTTAAAGCCATCGCTTGACGTTCGATCGCCGGAGAGGCTTCTAGTCATCCGTGCGCGCTAGTAACGGATCCGTGAAGAAGGAAGCGACGAGCAAGCCAAACACGTGATGCACGCGGGCGTCGTCAGTGAAGCTTGAAACCGAACGTCCACATGACGCTGAAGTCTCCGTCGGACGTCACGTGTCCGCCGATGCCGATGTCGAACGCGGCGCGCACGCCCGGACCACGACCGCCTGGAAGAAAAGCGATCCGCACATCAACCGCCGGGCGAAGACGCGAGTAGGTGTTGACCGATGTCCCGATGCGTTCGGTGTAGTCGAGCCCCATTCCGCCTTGGAGCTCGAACCAATGAACGGGGTTGTACGAGTACATCGCGGAAACCCTGCCAAAGGAGGTGCTGTCGCTAACGCAGTCGGGACCGTTGAGAACCAACGAAATGCAGATGTTCGAAGCGCCGCCGTAGAAGCCTCGAAGGCTCAGCCCATGTTCACTCGTGAGCTGAACTCCGAGCTCTGCGTAGAACCCGCCGGCCAATCCGGGATTCGCGCTCCCGAGAGCGAATCCGACTCCTAGGCGCGGAGTCATCGATTCTGCGGGCTCTTCAAAAGAATGCTCCTCCGTTGCGTCTTGCGCGAGTGCCACGCCTGGCGT
>CAZWQH010000282.1:5735-6899 GCA_964635815.1 uncultured Sandaracinaceae bacterium | reverse complement strand
CTTGGTCGACGAGCTCCTGGTGCGCGACGCGTCCGGTGAGCACGCTCAACCAATGCGTGCAGGACGGCGGGAACTGGTGCCTTGTTAACGGAGGCGCCGGGACCTGTTGTCGAACAGGCCAGTGGTGCGAGGCGAACAACGGGGGCTGCAAAGGAAATCCCTCCGGCAACCCAACGTCGGGTCCTGGTCGTTGTGAACGTGACCGTCCACTCTGTGGCTCGGTTTGTTGTGCTGGCCCGTGCAGATCCGAAAGTGGAAAGAGCGTGTGCGAAGGATCGTGGTGGCCTCCAGTCCCCGCGGACCCGACACCCACGCCGATGTGCACGTACCCGGCGACCGAGTGTGGGGGCGGCTGCTGCTCGTGGCCGAAAACGTGTCGCGACGGTTCCGGCGGACTTGTTTGCGGCGATTCGTGCTGGGCGGGAACGTTCGCGTGTGGGACGACCTGTTGCCGGGACAACGATCAGCGGTGTGATGCGAACTTTCAGTGTCAAGCGAAGCACCCTGGTGACTGATCTTGGCAGCCCGATCTAGAACGTTCCGCTCACGGAAGCGTGAGTCCTGAAATCCCCTGCGCGTCGCCGTACGGCGCAAACCCGAGCCTCACAGGAGGCGCGGCGTCGCGCGGGTTGGTCAGGCTCCAGATTCCGTGCACGAGCATGTACGTTCCAATCGCGTGGTTGCTCCTGGCAGCCGTGGCTGCGCTCGGCGCCGAGAGGGAAATGAGTAGGGCCACAGCGAAGAAGATGTTTTTCATGCCCGGGATCTACCCGCTGCGACCGCCCGCTGGACGTGTGCGCGACGAACGGTCAGGACGGTGCGATGCGCGGCAAATCGCGAGAAATCAGGACTTCTCGAATTGCTTCAGCGCTTCGCGCATCTGCGCGATGTCATCCTTCGACCCGGACCATTCCGGCAATGTGTACTCCCGAGCTTCTGCGATATCGAGGAGCTTGCGGATCGCGTCAGGCGACGATGCGGGTCGCTGATCGAGAATCACGGGACTGCCCCACGCCATCTTCGCGAGACGGATCGCAGCGTCGGGGTAGGTTGGGTCCGCGGTCAGCGCTGCCTTCAGATGCTCGTGTTTGCGCGACACGTCTCTCGCAGCGAGCAGCGAGGCGAGGGAACAGCAGTTCTCGCTCAAGCGGGGCGCGCTGCTTC